>JBKQJL010000057.1:0-138432 GCA_052147975.1 Myxococcaceae bacterium | reverse complement strand
ACGCGGCGATCCAGCTCGCGTACGCGAGCCGCGTGGTCATCGTTCCCGGCTACGGCATGGCGGTCGCACAGGCGCAGCACGCGGTGCGCGAGCTGACGAAGGAGCTCGAAAGCCGCGGCGTCGAAGTGACCTACGCGATCCACCCTGTCGCCGGCCGCATGCCAGGGCACATGAACGTCCTGCTCGCTGAGGCCGACGTCCCCTACGACCAGCTGTACGACATGGACGAAATCAACTCGGCCTTTCCGGAGACGGACGTGGCGGTGGTGATTGGCGCCAACGACGTCGTCAACCCAGCGGCGCGCAATGACCCGAAGAGCCCCATCTACGGGATGCCCATCCTCGACGTGGACAAGGCCAAGTCGGTCATCGTCCTGAAGCGCAGCATGAATCCGGGCTTTGCCGGCATCGAGAACGAGCTTTTCTACAACGACAAGACTTCGATGCTCTTCGGCGACGCCAAGGCCTCGCTGAGCAAGCTCGTCTCCGAGGTGAAGGCGCTCTAACGGGCCTGTGGCCGAGTGCCCCCACCACGCCCACGTCCCCTCCGGTCAGTCCTGGCAGGACGCCTGGCGCCCTTGGCCGTAGGCTCTCTTCTGACCGCCTGCGCAACGTCCGCGCCCCCACCAGCCTTTTCCGCGCCCGCCGACGCGGGGGTTTTACAGTCGCATCCCGACGAGCCCCCTCCCCCGACGCTGAGGCTCCTCACCAACGTCCGCCCGGTGCGCGAGACGCTGGCGCTGCGTCTCGTCCCCACAGAGTCCAGCTTCAGCGGCACGGCCACGCTCGAGCTTCATTTCCAAGCCACCACGGACCACTTTTGGCTCCACGCCGAAGGCCTCACCATCGAGGAGGCAACCATGCAGGCCGACGCCACCGCGCTCGCCGTGACGGCGAGCGCGAGGCCCGGCGGGCTGCTGCTCATCCGACTCGGCACGGCCTTCGGCCCGGGCCAAGCCCGTCTGGTGCTTCGCTACCGTGGGCTGGTGGACGCCAGCCGGAGCCGCGGCATTTACCGCGTGGATGAGGGCACGACGGCGTACCTCTACACCTTCTTCGAGCCGGTGGACGCGCGGCGCGCCTTTCCCTGCTTCGACGAGCCCTCCTTCAAAATCCCCTGGACGCTGTCGCTCAGCGTCCCTGCCGCTGACGCGGCCTTCGCCAACGCCCCGGCCGTCTCGACAACGGACGTGGGCGGGGGGCTCAAAACCGTCGCCTTCGCCGAGACGCGGCCGCTGCCGAGCTACCTGGTGGCCTTCGTCGTGGGCCCATTCGAGGTGGTGAAGGGCGCGCCGGCGGGCAACGAGGCCATTCCGTTGCAATTCGTCCTCCCGGCGGGGCGGGCAGCCGAGCTCCACTATGCGCAGGAGCTGCTGCCAGGCGCCGTGAAGCACCTGGAGGACTTAACCGGCGTCCCCTACCCCTACGGGAAGCTCGACGTGGCGGTGGTACCGCGCTACTGGGGGACGATGGAACATCCCGGGCTGGTGGCGCTCGGGCAGCCGATTCTGCTCATCGCCCCGGGCCAGGAGTCCCTGCAGCGTCGCGTGTTTGCCGCTAACATCACCACGCACGAGCTCGCCCACTACTGGTTCGGGGACCTGGTCACCAATGCTTGGTGGGACGACACCTGGCTCAACGAGGCGCTCGGCACCTGGCTCGACTTGAAGGCCACCGACGCCGTCGACCCCTCTTTCCGTTTCAGCCGTCAAGCGCTCGGCCGCCGAGCCGGGGCGCTGGCTGCTGACGCGCTGCCGACGGCGAAGGCGGTCCGGCAGCCGGTGTTGACCGCGACGGACATCGAGGCCTCGTTTGATGGGGCGCTCACCTATGCCAAGGGCTCCATCGTCCTGGGAATGTTCGAGCGCTGGGTGGGCCCGCGGGGCTTTCGGCGCGGCCTTCAGCTGTACCTCCAGCGAAATGCTGACAAAAGCGTCACGTCCGAGGCGCTCTTCCGTGCCCTGGATGAGGGGAGCGGCCGTCCGGTGGGCGATGCGCTGGCCACCTTCATCGTCCAGCCGGGTGCTCCGCTGGTGTCGGTGGCCTTACGGTGCAAGACAGGCGCGCTTCCGGTGCTCGAGCTCGGCCAGGAGCGCTTTGTCCTCGAGCGCGGCGTCACACCCTCCGCCGCCACCTGGGCCATCCCGGTGTGCGTCCGCGCGGCCTGGGGAGCGCACTTGGAGCGCGCCTGCATCCTTTTGTCAGAGGCGCAAGCCGAGCTGACGCTGCCGGTGGCCGGCTGCCCCAACTTCGTCACTGCCAACGAGGGCGGCCTTGGCTACTACCGCGTGGCGTACGCACCGCCACTTCGCCAGGCGGTGCTCGCGCACCCGGAGCAATTCGGCGCCGTGGAGCTGGCGAGCTTCGCCGGGGACATGGCTGCGCTGGCCCGGCGCGGGGACGTCGCGGCGCAGGAGGCCTTCGATCTCGGGGCGAAGCTGGTGGGCAGCCGTGACTCGGACGTCGTCCTGGCCGGCCTGGAGTTGCTGCTGCTCATCCACCGCGACGAGCTCTCGGTGGAACTCCAGGCCGCTCAGTCGGCCCGGCTTCAGACGTTGCTCGGACAACGCGCCCGAGCGCTTGGCTGGAGGGAGCGCTCCACGGAGTCCCCAGACGAGCTCCGGCTGCGGCCGGTGGTGGTGTGGCTGGTGGCGCGCGACGGGAGGGACGCGGTGCTGCGGGCGGAGGCGCGTCGGCTGGCCGACGCCTGGCTCAGCGCCCCCGACTCCGTCGACGCGGACATGGTGAATGCGGTGCTGGCGACCGCCGCCGCCACCGGGGACGCGGCCCTCTTCGAGCGCCTGCTCGAGGCGACGCGCTCGCTGCCTAACCGGCGCGAGCGAAGCCAGGCCATCCGCGGGCTCGGCGCCTTCACGGCCCCTGCCTGGGCCGCGCGGCCCCGCGCGCTCCTGTTGGACCCGGCCCATGACTTGCGCGACTGGCTGGTGCTGTTGACGGTGCAGCTTCGGACAGCGGAGACGCGGGCCGACGCCTACGCGTTTCTCGACCGGAGCTTCGAGGCCCTCAGGGCGCGCATGCGGGATGACGAGGTTGCGCAACTCTTCAGCATGCTGGGCGTCTTCTGCAGCCCAAACATGCGCGCCGCCGTGGAGGCCAGCTTCGCTCCACGCGCCGCCAAGGTGGACGGCGGGCCCTTTCACCTGGCCCAGGCGCTGCAGGAGATAGACGGGTGCGCGCGCGTCCAGAGCCGCCTTCGGCCAGGTGCCACTGCCTGGCTCGCACCGACGTCCGTCCCGCGCTAGCCGACGCGCAAGACGGCGCTTCCGACGCTTCGGCCTGTCTCGAGCGCACGGTGGGCCTCGGCCACTTGCTCCAGTGGAAGGCGGAAGCCAAAGCTGGAGCTCAGCGTCCCGGCCGCCACGTCGCTTACCAGCTCGTGCAGCGCCGAGCGGTTGGCGTCTGGAGGAAGCGGGGCCGACAGCGAGAAGGCGCTCACCTTCAGCGCACGCGCATAAAGGGCGTCGATGGGCACGGGGGCAGGAGGGCCACTCGTCCCGCCGAAAAACACCAGGTGTCCGAAGGCCGCCAGACAGCGGAGGCTGGCCTCGGCCGTCGCCCGCCCCACCGAGTCGAGCACCAAGTTGACGCCCTCGCCTCCGGTGAGCGCGAGCACCTCGGCGGCCACGTCACCCGGCGCCACCAGCACCGCGTCCGCCCCGAGGCGCCGGGCGACTTCGGCCTCCTCCTCGGTGGAGGTGGTGCCAAAAACGCGGGCCCCGGCCGCCTTGGCAAGCTGCAGCGCAAGCAGTCCGACGCCCCCGGCGATGGCGTGCACGAGCAGCGTCATTCCAGGCGTCACCCAGTCCACCGTGTGCAGAAGGTGGTAGGCGGTGAGCCCTTCGTTGGGCAGCACGGCAGCTACCTCGAAGTCTACCGAGTCCGGCAGCAGCACCACGTCGGCGGCGGGCATGCGCACGCACTCAGCCTGGGACTCGGAGGCGGGGCCTACCGCCCGCAAACCGCGCAGCGCGGGGTTGACGCCTGGCCCCACCGCGGCAATGACGCCCGCCGCCTCGGTGCCAAGCGTCGTGGGCAGAGGAACACGGTGCGCTTCGTCCCCAGCCCGGCGGGCAATGTCTAGCCAGGTGACGCCCGCCGCCCTGACGCGGAGAAGCACCTCGCCCGGCCCAGCTTTCGGCACCGGGACGTCGTCCAGCCTGAGGACCTCTGGACCGCCAAAGCCGTGAATGCGCACCGCTTTCATGAAGCTCCGGAGTGTGGGCCGCCAGCCGCCTCGCAGCCAAAAACGACAGGAAACCGAGTGGGGTGCCTCCCTGGGCGCCCGCGCACACTAGCCCGGCTCGCCGGCCGCCCCGACGCTTTTGTCGCCGAGCGCCCCGAAGGCCCGGCCGCTCGCCCTGGCCCAGCATGCCGCTGCTCGCCGCTCGTCTTGCCTGTTGCGCAGGGACGACCGGACGGGCTGCGGAACAACGGCTCGCCTTCATGCACCCGGGCAGTCCCGCCAACACTGCCCTGACGTCAGTCCGCGCCTGGGCGCGCCGACAGCGCCCCCCGCGTCCTGCGGGGGCACAGCCGGGCTCACCCTTCCTTGATGCACGAGAGCGGACTCTGAATTCCGCTGTAGTTCGACAGCGTGCAAACAAAGGTGGCCGTCTGCCCGCAGCCAACTGCCCGGTAGGCGTTTCCGGGGAGCTCCGTCACGGTGACAGCGGCCGCCGCGCAGCCAGTGTCAGCAGCCATCCTCTTCTGAACCGTGCCCGAGGGGTCCGCGTTGACGCAGGGGCCGATGTCACCACTGTACTGGCGAGTGCAGACAAAACTGGTGGAGAAGCCACAACCTGTGGCCCGGTAGTTGAGGTGATTCCCTGGCAGCTGATTTACCGAGATGGCGTTTGCCGGACAGCCCGTCTCCGCGGACAGCTGGCGTGGAATGACTTCGCTCGCAGAGACGCACCCACTGCTGAGCGCCAGTGCGGCTGAGACCAACAACCAATAAACTCTATCGCACACCCTCTGCCTCCTGCGTCGCCGGCTTCTCGCTTCAGACGCTTCGCTTGCGCGAGAAATGGTGCGGGCGCGAACAAACGCGCCTTTCGGACCGCTGTTAGCGCCGCAACTGGCGAGTGCAACTGCGCGCTGGCGCCTCGCATCTGCAACCTGCGGGCCGTTGATGGCTGGAGCGAAAGACGCACACTTACCGCGAGCAGCCTGGCTTGCCCTTCAAGAAACTCACTACTGGCATCGCAAGAAAATGAATCGGGAGAGGGCCTGCGTCTCCGCGAGGCGGGGCCATCCGGGTGCCCGGGCCGACGCAGGGGACGCGGAGCCGTCAGCACGAGTTGCATCCATGCTGCGAGCCGCTCCCGCTGGCAAGCCCAATGGCTACGTTTTCGGCTTGTACCGCATCGCCACGGCCCCCGAGCGGAACTCCAGCCGGCTCACGAGCTTCAACTCGATGGGCTTCGACAGCCCAGCGAACAACGTCGGCCCATGGCCCGCTAGCCTGGGCTGCACAAAGAATTCGTATTCATCGATTAATCCCAGCTCAGCCAATGCCAGCGGGAGCTTCACGCCTCCCACGAAGAGCCCCTTACCCGACTCGCGCTTGAGCTGCTGAACGGCCTTCCCGAGCTCCCCGCGCACGAGCTCGGCGTTCCAATCGACCCGCTCCAGGGTGCTCGACACAACGTACTTCTTTGCCGCGTCAATTGTCCGGGCAAAGGGTTCCATCCAATCAGGCCTCGCTCCCGCCCGCGCCGGTCCCCGCCACCCCGCCTCCATCATTTCGTAGGTCACCCGGCCAAAGAGGAGGGCATCGGCTTGGGCGAGGTTCTCGACCGCGTGACGATGCAAGTCTTCGTCCGCGACCATTGCACGATGATCACAGCACCCGTCCAAAGTGACGTTGATGGAATACCGCAGAGGTCGCACTACGCTGAGTGTACCCACAAACCAAGCCCTGTGAGGTAAACGACGCCAACCCGCTTCCCAGCCTTCTCCCTAACGGAGAAATTGGGTCCACTCCAAGCTGTGGCACTTCAGAATTGGGAGCCGGGCCCGGTCCTCAGCGAAGCGGGGGCAATCTGCGTCGGCCGGGCCGACCGGGGGGGACACACGGAGCCGTCCGCAGGCGTCCACCCAGCCCTTGCGCTGGGGCCGTGATCGTTTGAGGCGTAGCCAGTCAAGGGCTGCCACTCGCTGAAGGGCGGCGGGCGAGCACCCAGAGCGACTGGTTCGAGTCCGTTATCGCGCGCTCCCAGGAAGGAGGAGAGAGACGACCCAGGGCAATTCGGGGTTGCACGCACAATTTCCCGAGCGTCCCAGGCCGAAGCTCCCAAACGGTTAGCGGCTGTTCAGGCTTCAGGCACCAGCGCCGCAACTGCCTGACCGCCGAGGGTGCCGGTGACGCTGAAATTCCCAACCGGGCCTCGAGCCTGCCATGTGCCTTGAACGTCCAGCTGGCCACTGCTGGTGCCAGGACCAGCCACCGTCAAATCGGCGATGAATGACGCGTCCCCTGGCCACCCTAGAAGAGCCGGCGCGCTGGGGCTCCAGGTCACGTTATCAATCCACGTAAAGCCGCTGGCGTTGCAGAGTGGGCCACCCGCTTCATCCTTGGCGACAGGATTCGTGCAAGCGCACACCTGGACTTGGTTTCCTTCACACTTCAAGTACTCGGTCGAGCTGTCGCACGCCGCGCCCACTCCCTGGCCTCCACCGCAGCCGAGCGGCAGGCCGCTCCCTATCAGGAACGCGATGGCGTGGGCTCTCTCGAACATCAGCCTTCAGTCTACAACGACCGCCCCTTAATGCCGCTCGGGGACGAGTCCGGCGTTTGTCCATTGCCAGGAGCCCGAGGCGCAGCCACACGCGTGTGTTGGTGGACAACGGCCCCCTTCCCTTTTCGTTCCCATCACCGGCTCGGCTTCCGGTCAGGGTGGATGAAGTGCTCGACAGCTTCGACAGAAATTCGCAGGGCATTCGAGACGCGTAGGTGAGGCAACCTCCCCTCGGCGCAGAACGCGTAGATGGTGGACCGGCTGACTCCCAATCGTTCCGCGACCTCCCGGACGTTCAGAAGTGGCGCCCGGGCAGCCGTAACCGATCGATCGCGGTTGCTGTGCCGTCCTCGGAGTGTCGACTTGGCGAATGCCGTGAGTCAGGCCGACGAGCCAGACCAATGCTCGGAAAACCAGGCAGAGGCCGTTTGCGAGAAGTGGACTAAATCAGGCTCCTGCGCATGGCGGGCGAGGCCGAAGTGATCAGTGAATTCACTGGCCAAAAATACCGCGATGACGTTGTCAGCGGCGCCTTGCTCGAGGCGTCGCATGAGCGGCCCAAGCAGGCAGTCGTACTCATCGCGCGGACTCCCGATCGCGATGAGTCCAAGTGGATCCCATGCAGTCACGAGGTCCCGCAGTTGGTTCCACCCCTCTCTCTCGACTGCTCCTTTGTGAGGCGCATCGTCGCGCTACGCTGCAGCAGCCTGCGGAAGACCGGAAGGCCTGCTAGGCCGGCGTGCATCGATGCGGCAGGAGTTCGTCGAGCTTTGACTGGGGCTGCGTTTGCACACGGAGCAAGACATCCGCGAGGCAAGCTAACCGCCGCATCCGCGTGTTCGTGCCGCGCCTCCGGCAAATGAATCCGTTGGCGGCTGAAGCACCCAACTGCGCCATTTCGTTGCCGAACCGACACATTTCCAGGCCACAACACTCTAGAGCTAATCCACCATCAGTCGGCGACGCTGCGCTTCTCCGCATTGTTCTGTTGGAGACACCGGGTTTCGCTTGCACCGCCTAAGCGCGCGTGAAAGGGGTGGCGGTGTTGGCGAGCACTGGTCCGTCTTGGAGGGACACCACATGAAGCAGGCACTAGGAAACATCACGAGCGCCGCACTGCTGCTCGCCGCGACGCTGGGCGCTGCGAACGTTGCGGCGCAAACTGTGACGGGCGTGTTGGGCCAGCCTAGTGCGACGACCACGGTCAGTGGGAAGTCGCTCCCGGCGCCGGAGCCCAAATTCGGGGGCGTCATCAAGGAGACCCTCAAAGGCTCGAAGGAATGGTGGCCCCCGCGCATCGTGCCTCCCAAGGGCGCACCAAACGTTCTGCTCATCATGACGGACGACCAGGGGTACGGCGTCCCAGGCACCTTCGGAGGCGTCATTCCGACGCCCGCTTTGGACCGGGTCGCCAAAGCTGGGCTGCGCTTCACTGAGTTCAACTCGACGGCTCTCTGCTCGCCTACCCGCGCGGCGCTCATCACTGGTCGCAACCACCATTCGGTGGGCAGTGGCGTCATCACGGAACTCTCCACTGGGTTCCCAGGCTACGACTCCATCATCGGTCCGGACAACGCGACCATCGGGAGAATTCTGAAAGACAATGGCTACACCACTTCGTGGTTCGGGAAGAACCACAACACTCCAGCCTTCCAGTACAGCATCGCGGGCCCTTTCGACCAATGGCCGTCGGGGATGGGCTTCGACTACTTCTACGGCTTCATGGGTGGCGAAACCGACCAGTGGACGCCGTACCTGTTCCAGAACAACAGGCAGATTTTCCCGTGGGTCGGCAAGCCCGGCTACAACCTCATCACCGACATGGCTGACGAGGCCATCAGCTACCTAAAGGGACTAAAAGCGGCAGCCCCGGGTTCGCCTTGGTTCGTCTACTACGTTCCTGGCGGCAGCCACTCGCCGCACCAGCCGACCAAGGAGTGGGTGGAGAAGTTTAAGGGGAAGTTCGACATGGGCTGGAACGCGTTGCGCGAGCAAATCTTCGCCAACCAAAAGCGCCTGGGCGTCATTCCGCAGAATGCCAAGCTCACCGAATGGCCGGACAGCCTACCGAAGTGGGACACCCTGTCTGCAGACGAGAAGAAGTTGTTTGCCCGGCAGGCGGAAGTCTACGCGGCCTACACTGCCTATACCGACCATGAAATCGGCCGCGTGATTCAGGAGGTCGAGGACATTGGCGAACTCGACAACACGCTCATCATCTACATCGATGGGGACAATGGGACGAGTCCCGAGGGTACGCTGGTCGGCACGCCCAATCAGTGGACCTCGTACAACGGCATTCTCGACTTCCCCATCGCAGAGCAACTCAAGTTTTACGACGCCTGGGGCTCAGCCGGGACGTATCCGCACATGGCCGTCGCCTGGTCCTGGGCCTTCGACACGCCTTTCAAGTGGACCAAGCAGATTGCGTCGCACTTTGGCGGGACCCGGCAAGGCCTAGCCATCTCGTGGCCAGCCCGCATCAAGGACGCTGGCGGCATACGCACGCAATTCCACCACATCATCGACATCGTCCCGACCATCCTCGAAGCCGCAGGCATCAAGGCGCCGGAGTATGTCGATGGAATTAAGCAAAAGCCCATCGAAGGCGTGAGCATGTTGTACCTATTCGACAAGGCGAACGCCAGCGCGCCTTCTGCCCGTAAAACTCAGTACTTTGAGATGATTAGCAACCGCGGCATTTACCACGAGGGCTGGTACGCAAACACGGTGCCTCCCCACGGACCGTGGGTACTCAACGCACCCTTGCCCGCGCCTGAGGACTACAAGTGGGAGCTGTACAACCTCACGGAGGATTGGACCCAGGCCAATGACCTTGCGGCGAAGATGCCCGACAAGCTCAAACAAATGCAGAAGATTTTTGAGCAGGAAGCGAAAAAGTACCAAGTGTATCCCCTCGACAACAGAACCTTTGCGCGTGCCGTTGAACCGCGGCCGAGTGCGACGGCCGGGAAAACAGAGTTCACCTACGTGGGAGTGAATCCCGGCATCGACGTCGCCAACGCGCCGAACTACCTCGGTAAGTCGTACACCATTACTGCGGAGGTCACTGTGCCGACGGGCGGCGGCGATGGGATGATTGTCACCAGCGGTGGCCGCTGGGGCGGCTTTGGGCTCTACCTGCTGAAAGGCAAGGTAGTGTTCGACTACAACATGCTCATTCTCGCTCAATACCGCTGGGTGTCGCCGGAGGCCCTCACCGCGGGCAAGCACACTATCGTCTATGACTACACCTATGACGGGCCCGGAATCGCAAAGGGGGGTACGGGCGTGCTGAAAGTGGACGGGAAAGTCGTCGACTCACACAAACAACCAAACTCCGTTGCCTTCCTGGAAGTGTGTGACGAGACCTTCGACGTCGGGGTCGATACCCGCACCGGGGTAAACGACGCCGACTACCAGGTGCCGTTTCCCTTCACCGGTTCCATCGACAAGCTGACCTTCAAAATGGGCCCTTGGCAGTTGAGCGAAGCCGAGATGCAGCAGATGAACGAAATGCTCGCCAGAGCGCACGACTAAGGACCTGAACAACCTCCCCCGTGCCGAACCGGCGCTTCTGCGGACGCCAAGCAAACTTGGCTGACTCCGCAATCTCAGACCGATCCTCTAGTAACGCGACTCTTCGGGAAGTTACAGGCGGCGCTCAGCCGCGGGTGGAAGCCCCGGGCGTAGAGAACGACTGCAGCCAACGAGCACGGACAGAGCGAGCAGGGGCATTGCAATGGAAACCTACCCAGCGCTGTTGGTCCTGTTGATTGCCGTCATTGCTCCGCTCCTCGCAGAAATTCCGATCGGCATCCGTTTACCCGCGCTGGTATTGGAGATCCTTCTCGGCATCATCGTAGGTCCTCACGTCCTCGGATTGGCGAGGATGACGCCTCTGCTGGGCTGGCTCGGCGGGACCCTCGGCCTCGCCGCTCTTTTCTTCATGGCGGGCCTCGAGTTGGATCTCGAGAAGGTCCGCGGCAGGCCCTTATTGCTTGCGGGGCGCGGATGGATTCTTTCGATTGTCCTGGGCCTCGCTGCAGCTGGACTGTTGCACGCACTTCGCCCAGTGCACGCCCCGATGATGGTCGCACTCGCGCTAGCGACCACCGCGATGGGTGTGCTGACGCCCGTTTTGCGGGATGCGGGTCAGCTCGACACCGACTTTGGGCGCTTGGTGCTCGCAGCAGGCGCGCTGGGGGAGTTCGGTCCGATTGTCGTCATGTCGCTTGTCCTCACGCGCACCTACAGCTCATGGGTGGAGATTGTCCTCATGGTTGTATTCGTGGTGCTAGCGGTCGCCGCGGCGCTAGTGGCCCTAGGGATGCGACCGCCCAGGCTTGTGGCGCTCCTGACGCGACTGATGGAATCGAGCAGCCAGCTGCCGGTCCGCGTCTCCTTGCTCTTGCTGGCGGCCTTCACAGTGCTTTCGGAGAAGTTCGGCTTCGAAGCTGTCCCCGGAGCCTTCGCTGCGGGCATGGTGGTCGGCCTCGCCACGCGCGGCCCGTCAGGAAAGCCGCTTCGCGGCAAAATCGAGGCAGTCTGTTTCGGCTTCCTGGTGCCCTTCTTTTATGTGACAACCGGATTGAAATTCGATCTCTCCGCTCTTTTGCTGAGCGCCACCACGATGCTGCTGGTGCCGGCGTTTCTCGGCTTGTTGCTGGTTGTCCGCGGCGCGCCCGTTGTTTTTTATCATCACGTCCTGACCGAGGGTCAGCGGCTACCGTTTGCATTGCTTTCCGCAACAGCCTTGCCGCTTGTGGTGGCAATCGCCGAGTTGGGTGTCCGGTCCGGGCAGATGCGGACAGACATTGCCGCTGCCCTTGTGGGAGCCGCCATGCTGTCGGTTTTGCTGTTTCCGGCGATTGCAGGGTCATTGCGGTCCAGGACCTCGCGCCAACCGATAGCTCGGGACAAGGAGGAGGAGCCGATTTAAGGCAGTGGCGGCCCGAGGCTGAAAGCGCTGTTACGCGCCGCAACCGTCCGCGGAACTCTGGTTGGAGTTCGGTTCCGAGTACCGACCGTTCTTCCCCTCGTGCCCGAAGCTCAGACGGGGTGCAACAGCGCCTCAGCAACGTCGCGCCTCACACGGATTCGGTTTGAGACGCGCACGGGAAGACAACTCGCCCCGCTCCACGAGCGCATAGACGGTGGCCTTCGAGCACCGAAGCAACTGAGCCACCTCGCCCACGGTCAGTAGCGCCCAGAAGCCTGGCTCATCGAGCAACGGCCACGGCCGTCCAGATAGCCGTGACAAATGCAGCGTCGATGGCTTGGGCACTTCTGAAAGGAGCCGGGCGACTTTCCCCAGTGGGAGGGGCCCTACATTTTCCGCCGCGCCGTACCCTTCAACGCTTGACTGTCCGCGCAGCGTTGGTGTTAACCGACGCTGCCGAAAGCCCGCGCTGTTGTTTTCGGCAAGGGGTGCCGTTGAGCCGGTCTGCCCCGAAGGTCCGCAGCGGCACGCGAGGGAGGCAGCGCCAAGGCGTCGGGGGAGGCGTTTCGCCGCCGCCGAGGCTGCCGGAGGCAACCCCTTTCGGCGTTTTCCGGGCGCCCCGAGATAGGGCCTGCCCTTCCGGTTGCCGGTCCGACGGTACGCGCTGTGGCCGCCCCGCCCCGGCCGTCTGAAAGAACGCTGCGCCACGCCCGCGCGCTGACCGCTCGGGTGTCGCCGTGCCCACCGCCAGATAGGCGGCTGCGTTACAGACTGTTTAGTCTATAACGCTTCGTATTGCCATTGCGGCCGGCTTGGCGCGCCCATTATAGACCGCACAGTCTACAATGGCAGTCACTGCTCCAACAACCGCGAGGGTTCAGACATGAATCGATTCGAAGGCAAGACCGCAATCATTACGGGGGGGACAACTGGAATTGGGTATGCCACCGCGAAGCTTCTCATTGCCGAAGGCGGCAAGGTGGGCGTCACGGGTCGCACCGAGGCTTCGATTAAGGCCGCACGCCAGGAGTTGGGACGTGGCAATTACGTCTGGCATTCGGACTCCGGCAAGCTCTCGGACATCGAGGCCTTGGCCAGGGATGCCAAGGCGGCGTTTGGTCAGATTGACCTGCTCTTCGTGAATGCCGGAGTCGGCAAGTTCATTCCGCTTGAGCAAGTGACCGAGGCCAACTTCGACGAGACGCTTTCGATCAACCTGAAGGGCGCTTTCTTCGCCGTTCAGAAGTTGTCGCCGCTCATCAAACCAGGAGGCAGCGTGGTCCTAACGACCACCATCGCGAACGAAAAAGGCATGCCTGGCGCCAGCTTCTACGCCGCCTCCAAGGCTGGGCTGCGGTCACTCGCACGGTCCTTTTCCGCCGAGCTATTGGCAAAAGGAATTCGTGTGAATGCAGTCAGCCCAGGGCCCATCGACACCCCGATTTTAGACAAGCTGGGGATGCCCGCCGAACAAAAGGCTGGCTTCGTCGCGCACATGACGAACTCAAACCCGATGAAGCGGTTCGGGAAGAGCGAGGAGGTTGCCAAGGCCGTCCTGTTTTTAGCCGTGGATGCGACCTACTCCACCGGGCTCGAGCTGAACGTCGACGGCGGCGCTGGTCAGCTGTGAACCATGTCTGCTACCGGTGCGACGGAGGGAGTCTGACTGCGCCGCGTTAAGCTCGCAGGTATAGTGCGACCGGGGAGTCAGCCTAATGCCGCGGCCGCGGGAATTCGACGAAGGTCAGGTGCTCGAAACGGTGCTGAAGACGTTTTGGGCACGTGGCTACGAGGGGACCTCGATTGATGATTTGACTGAAGCCACGGGGCTCGCACGCGCGAGCCTCTATGGCGCCTTCGGGGACAAAGCTCGTTTGTTCGAACGGGCGATCGCCCACTACACGGAACGGCTCGCTGGCTTGACGACGCTCGTCACGGAGAGCCCGTCGGTCCGAGACGGGCTGCGCAAGTTGCTCGATCGCTGGATCGAGATCGCCTGCCCCACATCTGGCCCCCGAGGTTGCTTTCTCCTGCTGTCCGCTGGACAAGGGTCCAGTGAGAGCCAATTCGCGATGGACCTTGCTGCAAGGTCGAACCACGAGCTTCGAAAGGCGCTCGAGGCTGCAATGCGGCGCGGTCAGCAAGAGGGCGAGCTGTCCACCGGGAGCGACCCAGGCATTCTGGCCGAGTTGTTCAGCGTCATTCTGCGAGGGCTGGCGACGTCGGCAAGAATTGGAGAGAGCCGCCCAAAGCTTCGGCGTGCGGCGGCTGCGGCGATGGAACTCCTCGCCTGACGCCGGAGTGTGAGAAGGCAGCGAGTCGCGGTTCCTCTGAGGGCGTGGCTGGCGAACCGAGCCCCATCCAGCCACCGCACCGGCAGGGGACTCTGGAGCTTTCCAACACCCCCTCGGCTGGTGGGGACGCCCGACGGGCCATGCCCGCCTCGGGGACGCGCGCTCGCTCAGCGTTTGTTTTTTCTCATGGACTCTGTGACTCGCGCCAACCGCTTCGCTTGGATGAAGAAGGGAGCCCAGCGCGGGAGCCTTCAGGAGCTGCAGGTGGTTGAACAGACCCCTTGCGCGTTGCAGAAGGTGGTGTTGACCGGCGAGGGCGAGCACGTCGTTGACCCCGTGGTGTGCGGGTTGTCCGTCGAGACGCCGAGACACCAGTTCCAGTAGCTGATGGGGCTCGTGTTGTTGGTGAGAAGCGAATCATCCACAATGAGCTCGGCGCTGGACCCATCGGCCGTCAGGAAGATGGCCGCACCAAACTCATTCGCCGAGTTGTTTCGAATCTGCGTTCCGCAAATGGTGAGGTTCGCGCCGTCGCCGCCGTCTTTGTAAATCGCGCCGCCATTGCCGCCTGAGCCAATCTCATTCTGGCCGTTGTTCATGCAGGTGCACTGCGTGGGGTCATTGTTGTTGGCGCCAGTGCCGACTGCACTGTTGCCTTCGAAAAGGCTGTTGAAGATGAAGGCCCCAGCCCACAACATGCCCACCGCGCCGGCGTTGCTCGCCGTGTTGTTTTGGAAGGTACTCTGTACGAGGTAGGCCGGCTGCCCAGTCCCATACAAGTAAAGAGCGCCTCCACCGGTGTCCGGCCCAAGAAGCGCGGCCTGGTTGTTGGCGAAGGTGACGTCAATCACCCGCAGAAGACCGTCCTGCATATACAGCGCCCCGCCTTGACCATCATCCCAGCCCTGGGAGCACTGCGCATTCGAGATGCCGCCGTCGGGCGCACAGGGCGGAATGGCGAGGGTGGGGGTAGCCCTTCCATTAACGAGTTGGAGGTGCTGCAGCGTCAAGCTGTCGTTGTTGACGCGCCAACTTCCGGGATGAATCCAGGTGATGAGACGCACGGCGTTTCCACCGTCCAGCGTGATTTTGTTTCCCCCGTCGATGACGGTATTGACGGGGGCTTGATTGGCGTAAGCATTGGAAGTCGGCGGCGTCAGCGACGCCGTCACCGCAATGGTCACGAGTCCCGGACCACAGTTGAAGGTAATGATGCCGCCCTGCTTCACGGCGGCGTCCAGCGCTGCGAAGGTGCAACTCGCCGGCGTCCCCGTCCCCACGACGCTCGTGGGGTGCGAGGTGTCGACCGGCTGCGCCTCGCTGGGCAGAGCAATGCTCGTGCAGGAGCCATCCGGATTCCCCGCGGGTGGCAACGTGGCCACCCCAGCGTCGGTCAGCCCAGCGTCGGTGAGCCCGCCGTCGGGGCTGCGCGACTGCGCGTCCACCATGCCCACGCTGCAGGCGTTGGCGAACGTCAGAAGGAAAACCCCGGTGAAGCCGCGAACGAGTGCACCCACGGAGGCAATTGTCGCCCTTCTTGGGACGGGCCCGGTAGGGTGTGCCTCCACTCGACCGGTATGTGGGTGCGGGGAAAGGTAGCCTCGCCCTCCCGAGACATTGCCTCAATCCCACCTGGCAAGCGCTCACGAGAGGCCGCGTCCACGGGCACCCGGAAGTGGTGCACGTGCCATTTTCGAACGTCGCCGACGAGCAACTCCTGGCCGTTTTGGCAGAGGGCCGTCGCCGCCTGACGCCTTCCGGCGGCGGGTCCTCGGCCCCCACCGCGAAGGCCCCGACATCGCGAGGCCCCTCGCTTCACAAGAAAATGGCCCGGGACGATGGGGCCACCGGCCTGGCTTCATACACAGCTGTTCCCGCGAACGAGCGACCAGAGCTTCCGCTTTCTCCGACAGGGTAGGCTCGACGGTGGCCCATGCCTTCGGAACGACCTCACATCTTCGACCCAGAACGTCGGACCACGGTGGTGGTGGGCCGGCGGCGTTGGGGCGTCCGGGACGCCTACCACTTTCTCCTCGCTGCCCCGTGGTGGCTGGTGGTGTCGTTGATTACCGCCAACTTCCTCGGCGCCAACCTGCTCTTTGCGTGCGCCTACCTGTTGCTGGGGGGAGTGGCCAACGCCCGACCTGGCTCCTTCTCAGACGCCTTCTTCTTCAGCGTCCAGACCATGGGGACCATCGGGTACGGCCAGATGTATCCCGCCTCGCTGGTGGCGAACCTGCTGGTCACCGCTGAGGCCGTCTTCGGGCTGGTGTTGACCGCGCTGGCCACCGGGCTGGTCTTCGCCAAATTCTCCGCCGTGAGGCCTCGGGTCATCTTCGCCCGACACGCGGTCATCACCCCACTGGACGGGGTCCCCACCTTGATGGTTCGAGTGAGTAACGAGCGCGGGAACTACATCGCCGAGGCGGAAGTCCGGCTGGTGTTGATGCGCACCGAGCGGACGCGCGAAGGGCGCACCTTGTATCGCATGCGCGACCTCGTCCCAGTGCGCTCACGAAGCCCAGCCTTTTCGCGCGGGCTGACGGTGATGCACACCATCGACGAGAGCAGCCCTCTGAAGGGCGCGACGGCGGATGCACTTCGGAGCTCGGACGCGGAAATCATCATCACTTTGATGGGCATCGACGCCACGACTGGCCAATACGTCCACGCCCGCCGCTCCTACCTGGATGACGAGGTCTTGTTTGGGCAGCGTTTCCTGGACATGGTGACCGAGCTTCCGGATGGCCGAGTTCAGCTCGACCTCCGGCGTTTCGACGAAGTCGAGCCCGACGGGGGCTGAGGGGCACAGCCGGCATGGCCGAAAGGTTGGAGCGCCGCCCGCCGCCAGCCGGGCATGGGCCGCTTAGGGCGCGTGTGTAAACTCCGCGCTCACCTCGCGCAGCTCCCGGGCACTGATGCCCAGCAGGTACAGAATGGCGTCCAACCCGGCGGCGGTGATGGAGGTGTCGGCCGCCTCCCGAAGCTTTCGCTTGGCGTGGAAGGCAATCCCCAGCCCGGCCCGCTCAAGCATCAGCAAGTCGTTGGCCCCGTCGCCGACGGCAATGACTTGGTCGAGCAGCACGCCCTCGGCCTGGGCGATGGTTTCGAGCAGCTCGGCCTTGCGACTGGCGTTGACGATGGGCCCCACCACTCGGCCAGTCAGCTTGCCGTTGGCCACCTCGAGGGTGTTGGCGTAGGCGTAGTCCAGGCCGAGGCGCGCCTTGAGGGCGTCGGCGGCGATGGAGAAGCCGCCCGAAATGACTGCAATGCGGTAGCCGAGCCGCTGCAGCACCCGCACCATGGTTTCCGCGCCTTCGGTGAGCGGGAGCTCCGCCGCCAGGCGCCGCAGGACGGCGACGTCCAATCCCTCCAGCAGCTTGAGGCGCTGGCGCAGCGAGTCGTCGTAGTCCATTTCTCCCTGCATCGCCCGCTCGGTGATGGCCCGCACTTGCTCCGCCACGCCGGCCGCGCGCGCCAGCTCGTCGATGACCTCTATTCGGATGAGCGTGCTGTCCATGTCCATCACCACCAGGCGCTTGCTCCGGCGGAAAATTCCCTCCCGCTGCAGTGCCACATCAAAGGTGCCGCGCATGGCCAGCTCCAGGAGGGCCCGCTTGAGCGGCTCGGGGTCCTGTCCGGACGGCAGCCCCAGCTGAATTTCCACCGAGCCCAGCTCGCCCTGGGAGAGCCGGTGAATTCTCTCGATGTTGGCCCCGTGTGCTGCGAGGGCCGAGGAGACTTGGAAGAGCTCCCGGGCCCCAAGTCGGGGGCCGATGGCGGTCGCCACGTAGCGCTGTCCGGGCTGCTCGACGGCGGCGCTGGCATCGACCGGAGCGAAGTCCAGCTCCACCCCCAAGGACTTGGCCGCAAAGAGCAACTCCTTGAGGAGCCCTCGGTCCGCCTTCAACGCCACCAGAAAGGCCAGCGTCAGCTGGCCCTGCACCACCACCTGCTCGATGTCGAGCAGCTGCGCGTCGGCCTCGGCGATGAGGCCGGTCAGGCGGGCGGTGATGCCCGGATGGTCCGGGCCGGTGACGGTGACGAGGACGTGGGTCTCGGTCATGGGTTGGGCGCTGGGCAATAGCAGTGGCGCCAGGGCTGCGTCGAGCGCTGCGCCCCCCAGGGGGGGGTGGGGCCTCTTGCGCCGCGGCCGCCCCTCGGCGAGGGTCACCCGGGCATGGTGGACATCGCGACGCGGCTGGGGCCTCTGGAGGCGCGGGTGGCACAGGCCGACAGCGGCGTGCGCCCGCAGTTGGCGGTGGTGTTGTGCCACGGCTACGGGGCTTCGGGCTCGGACCTGGTGCCGCTCGCCGCGGAGGTGCTGGCCAAGGCGCCTCGCCTGGGCAGCCGGGTCCGCTTCGTCTTTCCGGCGGCACCCCTGTCCCTGGCCGAATTTGGCGGAGGTGACGCCCGGGCCTGGTGGCCCATTGACTGGGAGGCCAACCTGGCGTTGCGTGCCGCCGGCGCTGCGGGACGCGCCGAGCTGCAAGCGCGCGTCCCGCACGGCCTCGCCCAGGCCCGGCGCCAGCTGGCCGCCTGCGTCGAGGTGCTGACGCAGACGTCCGGCCTCTCCCCGCGCCAGGTGGTGCTGGGCGGTTTCAGCCAGGGAGCAATGGTGGCGACGGACCTCGCACTGCGCCAGGAGGAGGCACCGGCGGCCCTCGTCATTCTGTCCGGCGCGCTCACCGCCGAGGCGGAGTGGAAAAGCCGGGCCGAGCGGCGGAAGGGCCTTCCGGTGCTGCAGTCCCACGGGCGGCAGGACCCCATCCTGCCCTTCGACAGCGCCGAGGCGCTGCGCGACTTGCTCCAAGGGGCAGGCCTGAAGGTGGACTTCCTGCCCTTCGACGGCCCGCACACCATCCCCGAGGAGGCGCTCCACCGCCTCGGCGCACTGCTCCTCTCGCTGCTAGACGCTTCCCCATGACCGACCACTTCCGCCGTTTCACCGGCACCGACCGCTACCTCACCAGCCCGGCCCTGCAGGCTGCGGTGAATTGCGCCCTGGCGCTCGAACGTCCCTTGTTGGTGAAGGGCGAGCCCGGGACCGGCAAGACGCTGCTGGCCGAGGCCATCGCCGGCGCGCTCGGGGTGCGGCTGCTCACCTGGAATGTGAAAAGCACCACCCGGGCCCAGGACGGACTCTACGTCTACGACACCGTGCAGCGCTTGTACGACAGCCGCTTCGGCGACGGCGACGTGCGGGACATCCGCCGCTACATCCGCTTCGGCCCGCTCGGCGAAGCCTTCCGCAGCGCGGAGCGGGTGGTGCTGCTCATCGACGAGGTGGACAAGGCCGACCTCGAATTCCCCAACGACTTGCTTCACGAGCTGGACCGGATGCGCTTCCGCATTCTGGAGACGGACGAGGAGGTGGAGGCTCAGGCCCGTCCGGTGGTGGTGGTGACGAGCAACAACGAGAAGGAGCTGCCCGACGCGTTTCTCCGGCGGTGCGTCTTCCACTTCATCGACTTTCCGGACCGGGAGCTGATGGAGCGAATTGTGCGGGTGCACCACCCGAAGCTGGACGAGGCGCTCGTCCAGCAGGCGCTCGACGTCTTCTACCAGCTGCGCGACTTGACGCGGCTGCGCAAGCGGCCGAGCACCAGCGAACTGGTCGACTGGCTGGCGGTGCTCAAATCCGCCGGAGTGAAGGAGCTCAAGCTCGACGAGGCGCTGCCCTTTGTCGGGGCGCTGCTCAAGCGCGAGCAGGACCTCCTCGTCTTTCACGAGTCCCTGGCCGCCGGACGTCGGCCCCGGGCCTGAGCCCCCTTGCATGTTTGTCGGCTTCCTCTACGAGCTTCGCCGCCGCAAGGTGCCAGTCGGCACCCAGGAGGCGGTCGCCTTGGCCCAGGCGCTGCGGGCCGGCTTGCATGACAGCTCGCTGGAGGGTTTCTACGAGGTGGCCCGGGCCCTACTCATCCACAACGAGGCGCACCTCGACGCGTTTGACCAGGCCTTCCTCGCCCACTTCAAAGGTGTGGAAGACGCCGGCAATGCCCTCTTGGAGGAGCTGCTCGAATGGCTGGAGGTGGCTCGGGCGACAAACGCCGGCGAGCGCACACCCGAAGAGGCCGCGGCGCTGGCGGCACTGGAGCCCGAGGCGCTCCGGCAACTCTTCGAGGCGCGGATGCACAGGCCGCAGCGCCGCCCCGGGGAGGGGAATGGACTGGGCACGGCCGGGACGCAAGCCAGCCAAGGGAGCGGCCCGCGGACGGACGGCGGCGAGGCCTCCGCCGGGACGGGGGGTCGCCGCGGGGCGATGAAGACGGCCGACGCCCGGCTGTACCGCGGGTACCGCGACGACCGCATCCTGGACACCCGCTCGCTGGCCGTCGCGCTGCGCAAATTGCGCGCCTTCCAGCGGGAGGGCGCTTTGGACGAGCTGGACCTCGAGGCCACCATCGACGCCACGGCCAAGAATGCGGGCGAGCTGGAAGTCGTCCTCCGAGCGCCGCGCAAGCCGAACACCCGCGTGCTGCTGTTGATGGACGTCGGGGGCTCGATGACGCCGCACGCCCACCTGGTGAGCCGACTCTTCAGCGCCGCCCGGAAGGCCACCCACTTTCGCGAGCTCCGCACCCATTACTTTCACAACTGCGTCTATGGCTCGGTGTACCGCACCGAGGGCCTCGGCGAGCCGGTGACGGTTCCCGAGTTGCTCGGCGAGTGCGGGCCGCACTGGAAGCTGGTGGTGGTGGGGGACGCTCTCATGGCGCCCTACGAGCTGATGCTGCGCAGCGGCGCGCAGGGACGCTACCGGGAGGACGGCGTGGAGGGCGTGGTGTGGATGATGCAGATGGCGCAGCATTTCGAACGAAGCGCCTGGCTCAACCCCGAGCCGCCGGCGAGCTGGTGGTCCCCCACCATTCGCACGCTGCGCAGCCTCTTCCCCATGTTTCCCCTGACGGTGGAGGGCCTCGGGGAGGCGGTGGGCCACCTCACGCGCGGCGGGGTGCGAAAGGGGGCCCGCGTCACTCGCTAAGGGCCGCCGGCTGTGCCCCCGGCAGAGCGGCCTTGGGGACTCTCTCTGGAAGAAGCCCGACAAGCCTTGCTCGGCCGGCCTGCCGCCTGTCTGGCCTCTTCGGTAGGCTAGCCAGTAAGCCATGTCTGTCGTGCCGCTGCCGCTGGATGACCGGAGCTGGCTCTTGGTGCTCACCGGCGCCGGCGTCTCGGCCGAAAGCGGCGTCCCCACCTTTCGAGGCATTGACGGGCTGTGGCGCACCTTTCCGGTGGAGCAGGTGGCCTCCCCGGAGGGCTTCGACGCGGACCCGGCGTTGGTGTGGGAATTCTATTCCGAGCGCCGGGCGCGAGCTCACCAAGTGCTGCCCAACCCCGGCCACACCGCCCTGGCCAGCGTGGAGGCGCGGTTGGGGGAGCGCTTCTTGCTCGTCACCCAAAACGTCGACGGGCTTCACCGCCGCGCCGGAAGCAACCGGTTGGTGGAGCTGCACGGCAACCTCTTCACCAGTCGGTGCAGCAAGTGCGCCCGGCCGCCGTTTCCGGACGTGACGGTGTACCCGGCCGGCACCGTCCCCAGCTGTGACGCCTGTGGGGCGCGGCTGCGGCCGCACATTGTCTGGTTTGGGGAGATGCTCGAGGAGCGGCACTTGGCGACCATTGAGGCCTTCCTGGAGAAGGCCAAGGGGGCGCCGCTGTTGTTTCTGGCCGCCGGCACCTCGGGGGGGGTGTACCCAGCGGCCGGCTTGGTGGACGTGGCGCGACGGGCGGGGGCGCGAAGCTGGCTGGTGAATGCCGAGGCCGCCGACAACGCGCAGCGCTTTGACACCGTCCTGCGGGGCAAGAGCGGCGAGCTCTTGCCCCAGTTGCTCGGCGGTTAGGCGACGCCGCCGGGCGGGTGGGCAACTTCAAGCGAGTTCGGCCCGACGGACACCACTGACCGGGAAATCCAGTGGCAGTGTCCGCAGTAGCTGAAGGCGCTGGTGGCGGTGACGCGGAGGTCGAGCGCGCCGGTACAGAGCGGGCATCCGGCCGGGACGGAGATGTCCGCCCGTCCGTGACCGCGGTCTAGCGTTCCCTGAATCATGCTTTCTGCCTAACGCAGCCGGCCCGGGGCGCAACCCCCCAAAAGAAGAGGCGCTCGGGGGGGAGGACGCGGCCCCAGAGGCCGTCCCACCGGGCCGCCTTTCTCCCTCAGGGGCGGCGGAAGTGGAGCGGGGCGTATTCCGCCTCGGCTGCCTCGGCGACGGAAATCCAGCCGGCCCCTCGCATTTTGGAGATGAGGTCCCGGGTGCGCCGTTCCCAGCTGCCGGTGAGCGCGCCGCGCTCGAAGAGGGCATGGTACTTCACCGGGTTGGGAATGATGGTGGCCAGGAAGACGGCCTGCTGGATGCTCAAATTGCGGGCGGGCACCCCGAAATAGTGCCGCGAGGCTTCCCCAATTCCGTAGAGGTTGGGGCCCCACTCAATAATGTTGAGGTAAATCTCGAGCAGCCGGGACTTGGGCAGCGCCGCCTCGAGCGCCAGGGTGAAGAGCGCCTCGCGCACTTTCCGGGCGTACGTCCTCTCTCTGGACAGGAAGAGGTTTTTCGCCAGCTGTTGGGTCAGCGTGGAGGCGCCGCGCACCCGGCTTCCCTCGGCGGCGTCGATGAGACTCTCTTTGAGCTCGTCGAAGTCAAAGCCCGGGTGGTACCAGAAGCCTGCGTCCTCGCTGGTGGTGATGGCGCGGCCGACGTAGCGGGGCAGCTCGTCGAGGGAGACGAAGGAGGGATTTTTCGGCCCCACCCACAGCTCACGGGTGCGTCCGAGGGCGTCCACCGGGTGGTAAATGAAGGGCCCGCGCAGGAAAAACGGCACATTCTTCGAGGCCGCGCGCAGCCCGGTGAGGTCGAGCTTGGCTTCCACCGTCCAGCGCTCCGGGTCGCGTACCGGACCCGAGATACGGACCCGTGCGTCGAGCAGCCCCGGAATGCGCGGGGCTTCGTCGCCCAAAGACAGCTGGGGCGGAAGCGCGTCGACCGCGTCCTGGTAGCGCAGCTGGTCGACCTTGGCTTCCGCGCGGAACGTCGGGCCCCCTTCGCGGCCCTCGTAGACACCCTCCACGCCGACCCGGAGCGAGTCGTTCTCGCCAAAGGCAATGTGCCCTTCGCGCAGGTGGATTTCGCGCGTCTGACGCTCGAAGTCCAAGACGCCAGTCATCGACAGGCGCCAGGGGCCGACGGGCTCGGTGGACAGCCGCTTGCCCTCCAGCACCAGCCCGTCCAGGTGGCCTTCCACTTTCGCCTCGCCCCGGCGGAGGTCCGCCGGGAGCTGGCCGGTGAGGTGTCCGGAGAGCGTCCCGGCGGTGGCGCGCAGCCCCATGCGGTGGCCGAGCACCTCCACCACCGGCTCCAGCGGCATCACCGTCAGCCAGGCCTCGAGTTGGACCGGCACGTCGCGGCCCAGGCGGGCGACGCTGCGCAGCTCACCGCCGCCGTGCCGTTGCAGGGCCAACTCCACCACCCGCGCCCCGGGGGCGCCGGTGACTTCCAGCTGCGCGTCCCACGTCCCCAGCTCGAGCGGCTTTCCGTCGGCCGAGGAAACCATGTCCAGCCGGAGGTCCTGGACTTCCATGCGCGGAATTCGCATGGCGCCACCGGCTGAGGGTGCCTCGGGGCCAGCGGCCGGGTGGGCGCGCGCCTGAATGCGCTCGACCAGGGCTTTGAGGCCGGCGAAGTGCTCGCCCGGCCGAAGCGTCGCCGTCTGTAGCTGCACCACCCCGGGCTCGAGACGGCCGGCGAGCAGCGCGCTCCAGGCCGGGCGCACCCGGACCCGTTCCACCTCCAGCACCACGCCCTGCCCCGGCACGGGCGCGATGCGCACCGGCCCGAAGGCCACGTGGAAACTCCAATCCACCCCAGTGCCGCTGCCGAGCTCCACCTCGCCCAGTCGGGCGGAGAGGGCTGACTCCACCTTGGCCTGGAGCCGCTCTCGGGCCCAAGCCGAATTCAGGGCAAGGTGCGAGCCCAGCACCAGCACCAGGACGGCCAACGCCGCCAGCGCGGCGCGGCGCAGGCGGCGCTCGCGCCGGCGTTTTCGTCGCGCCCGCCGCCGCACGCTGGAGGAGGAGGGTGGCTGGGGTTGGGCCGTCGGCTTCGGCGCTGGCGTGGTGGACGGGAATTTCAGTGCCGGCCGCATGGGAGGGGATTTCTACGCGAAACTCTCCCATCTTAGTGCCGAGGTACGGGGTGGGACTGGGGGCAGCAGGTGTCTTCTGGGCGACGCACAGGCGGAGCAAAATTTTGTTGCGCGACAGGTGCCCCGGGGCGCAGGGTGGGAGACATGACGACTTTCACCCTCCGTCCCGTTCTCCTCGTTGGGGTGGCTTTCTCCCTGGCCCTGGGCACAGGCTGCCAGTCGTATGACGCGCTGGTCGCCGCGGACCAGCTGTGTGCGCAGCGCTGGGCGGACTACCAAGCCGCGCTGCAGCGCCGGGCGGACCTCGTCCCCAACCTGGTGGAAACTGTCAAAGCCGGCGCAAAGCAGGAGCAGGCGACGCTCACCGCAGTCATTGAAGCCCGCTCCAAGGCCAC
Source organism: Myxococcaceae bacterium (assembly GCA_052147975.1). Lineage (GTDB taxonomy): Bacteria > Myxococcota > Myxococcia > Myxococcales > Myxococcaceae > JADGRA01. The sequence continues at coordinate 113,903 of JBKQJL010000057.1, read as the reverse complement.
CTCCATCCAGCTCTCGGGAGACGACCTCACCGACCCGGCCAAAGTAGCGGCATTCGAGAAAGCCCAAGGCGAACTCAAGTCGGCGCTCTCCCGGCTGCTCGTGGTGCAGGAGGCCTACCCAGACCTCAAAAGCAACCAGGGCTTTCGCGAGCTGCAGGTGCAGCTGGAGGGCACCGAGAACCGCATTCTCCGCGCCCGCGAGCAGTACAATGCCTCCGTGGCTGCCTACAACACCGAGCTCAAGAAGATTCGTGGCATCGCCATCAACAAGCTGACGGGCCAGCCCTTCAAGGAGCGCGTGTACTTTGCGGCCTCGGCCGATGCGCAGACGGCGCCGCAGGTGAAATTCTGATGGGCTGGCGGGCGCTCCGCCCGCTGGCGCTGGCGCTGGTGTTGTCCAGCGCGGCGTACGCCTACCGCCCTCCCCTGCCGCAGGGGTACGTGACGGACGCCGCCGGCAAACTGAGCCCGGACGACAGGGCCTTCCTCGACGCGCGCCTCGGCGCCTTCGAGCGCGAGACGGGGGCGCAAGTCTTCGTCTTCATCCCAGCCACCCTCGGGGGCGAGCCCATCGAGGACGTGGCCTACGGCACCTTCCAGACGTGGAAGGTCGGCCAGAAGGGCAAGGACAACGGGGTGCTGCTGTTGTGGGCGCCTGCCGAGCGGCGCGTTTTCATCGCCACCGGCAAGGGCGTGGGCGGCGACCTCACCGACGTCGAGAGTTTCCGCATCGTCCAGAAGATGAAGCCGTACCTGCAGGCCAACCGAAACCGCGAGGCGCTGCAGGTGGGGACCGACTCCATCATGCAGGCCATCTCCGGCAAGGCGCCCCCGGACGCCTTGCCCCGCCGGCCGGGCGCCGGGCCAAATGACCCGCAGGTGGCGCCGGTGGGGGCGGGGGACGTCTTCGGGGTGTTGTGTCCCCTCTTCGTCCTGCTCTTCGTCATCCTCCTGGTGGCGCGGAGCCGCCGGCGCGGCGGGGGGCTTCCCTTCCCCATCTTCTGGGGCGGCGGTGGCTGGGGCGGAGGTGGAGGGGGCGGCTGGGGAGGCGGCGGCGGCGACGGTGGGGGCGGCGGCTTCTCGGGCGGCGGAGGCGGGGAGTCGGGCGGCGGCGGCGGTGGCGACAGTTACTGAGGGGCTCTAGAGAATCGCGACGCGCCAGCGGGTGCCTGCTAGCGTAGCGGCTGCCCCTTGCTCAACGGCATCTTCGTCGTCCTCGTCGCCGGCTCCATCGTCGTCGCTGCCTTCACCGGGCGGCTGGCCGACGTCAACCGGGCCTGGCCGGACGCCTCCATCGACGCCGTCAGTTTGGCCGTCAAGCTCATCGGCCCGATGGCGCTGTGGCTCGGCTTCATGGGCGTCTTGCGCGAGGCGGGGCTACTGGCCTCCCTGGCGCGGCTGTTGCGCCCCGTCATGCGGCGTCTCTTTCCGGACGTCCCGGCGGACTCCCCAGCCATTGGCGCGATGATTCTCAACATCTCCGCCAACATTCTCGGGGTGGGCAATGCCGCGACGCCCTTCGGGCTGAAGGCCATTTCCGAGCTGAATAAGCTCAACCCCTACCCGGGCGTCGCCAGCAACTCGATGGCGCTCTTCGTCGCCATCAACACCTCGGGCCTGGCCGTCCTGCCTCTGGGCGTCATTACGGTGCGCTCGGCAGTGGGCTCCAAGGACCCGGCCGCCATCTTCCTTCCCTCCATGCTGGCCACCATGTCCTCGGCCGTGGTGGCGGTGGTGGCCTGCAAGCTGTTGCAGCGGCTGCCGGTGTTTGCCCCCGAGCGGGTGGTGCTGCAGGACGCGCCGCCGGCGGCTCCGCCGCCGAAGGTGCCGGACGCGGCGGCGGCCCTCGTCGCGGAGCAAGCGGCAGTGCCGCACGCCCCGGCGAGCCCAGTGCGGCGCCTCGTCACGCTGGCCGTCGCCGTGGCGCTGGTGGTGGGGCTCGCTCACTCGCTGTTGACGCTGCGGGTGGGACACACCCCTTTCGAAGTCTTCCGGACGGCGATGAGCAGCTGGATTTTGCCCATCCTCATGTTCTGCATCGTCCTCTTCGGCTTCGCCCGACGGGTGAAGGTGTACGAGGTGCTGGTCACCGCCGGAAAGGAAGGCTTTCAGGTGGCGGTGCTCATCATCCCGTACCTGGTGGCCATCATGGTGGCGGTCGCCGTCTTCCGGGCCTCGGGGGCGATGGACGCCATCGTCGGCGCCCTGGGCAAGGTCACCGGGCCATTGGGGTTTCCTCCCGAGGCACTCCCCATGGCGCTCATCCGGCCGCTGTCTGGCAGCGGGGCCATCGCCGTGCTGGCGGAAACCATGAAGACGTATGGACCCGACTCCTTCATCGGCTACCTCACCTCCACCATCAACGGCAGCATGGAGACGACGTTCTACGTGCTGGCCGTGTACTTCGGCAGCGTCCAGGTGCGCGCCCTACGGCACACCGTCGCGGCCTGCCTCCTCACGGACTTGTCCGGCATCATCATGTCCACCGTGCTGTGCCACCTCTTCTTCCGCTAGCCCCTCGCGCGCGCTGGCGGCCTCAGGCGCCGCGTTCCTCGGAGGTGGGTGGACGGGTGCGCGACAGGCGTCGCGGGTCCGAGGCCCCCAGCAGGCGGAAATTCCTCCGGGCGGTGTTGAGGCTGACGGCGTTGGTGCCGTCGGCGAAGTCCGGGTGCTTGGCCTGAAAGGCGTCGTCCTCCCAGCCGCACACCGGGCACAGGCTGAAGGTGCCGGGGGGCTCCTCCTCGAGCGTCCAGCAGGCGCAGCACACACACCGGTAGCGCGCGGCCGCACTCACGAGAGGGCCTCCGTCACCGCCTGCAGCGTCCCCGCCGGGTCATCCACCTGCAGCCAGTGGCCGGCCGTGGGCAACACGGTGAGGTCCAACCGCCCGGCGGCGGCCAGCGCTTCGAGCCGTCGCCGCGCCTGTGGCTGCACCGTGCTTGAGCGGCCGCCGAGGATGAAGCTGAGGCGCAGCCCCGCCGGAGGGGAGGTGACGAGGGCCCAGTCATCGCGGGCCAGCACGTCGGAGCGCAAGGCGGCCATGGCCTCCAGGTCCAGCCCGAAGCGGACGCCGCCCGGCTGGGCCGTCAGACTCATCGCCAGCCAGGCCGCCAGGGCGTCCGGTTGCCCGGCCGCTTGTACCCGGGCGAGGAAGGCCTCGCGGGAAGGCAGGAGGGCCGGCAGGCTGCGCAGCGTGGCGAGCACCTGCTGGCTCGCCTCGCTGCCCTCGCCGTCGGGGCGGGGGCCAGGGTCGCTGTCGAGAATGAGGGCGTGCCGAAGGCCCCTCGCCCGGGCCGCCCAGGCCAGGGCCACCTTGCCGCCGAGGGAGTGCCCGAGCACCCCTTCCACCGGCCCGGGCAGCTGGGCGGCCAAGGTGTCCAAGTCTTCGGCGGCGGCCTTGACGGTGTGCGGGGGAGAAAAGCCCTGCGAGTCGCCATGCATACGCAAGTCCACCAGCGCCGCGCCCCAGTCCGGCCGGGCGCTCACCAGGGCCCGGCTGAGGCTGCGCCAGTTGCTGCCTCGCCCCAGAAGCCCGTGCAGGACGAGCAACCAGCGAGCCGGAGAGCTCCCCGGGGCCGTCACCTGGCTGTGCGCGAGCGTGGGCATGGCACTCCGGGGCGCCCTGGTACCATGGGCGCGGGCGTTCAGGAACTTGGGGTTGGGGGCGGACCTGCTAATGTTTCCAATCCGTGGCTCAGACTGACGAGTTCGAGGCGGACTGGCAGCGGGCGCGCCCCTCCAAGCTTCCGTGGATTCTGCTCGCGGTGGCCGTCCTGGTAGGCGGCTTCGCCGTCTTTACCCTCACTGGCCAGAAGGACGACGCCGAGAGGCAGCTTCGCGCCGCCCGCGACCAAAATGACGCAATGGGAAAGAAAAACCTGGACCTCCTCAGCCAGAAGACGGCCCTGGAGAAGCGCGTCTCGGACTTGGAGCGAGAGAACAAGCTGCTCGCCGAGCGGAAGGTGGAGCCGGTGAAGGACACCAAGGCCGAGGCCAAGAAGCCCGCCGCCAAGCCGTCCAAGACGACCAAGAAGAAGAAGTAGCTTCCCGCCAAGGGGCCGCCTCAGGCGCTCCTGGCGGCATCGGCCAGGCCGAGCAGCGAGCGCAGCACCTCCCCGGTGGCGGTGTCCTTGCGCGCGACGCGCGCCGGGGGCCCCTCGGCCACAATGCGTCCGCCCGCGTCCCCCCCTTCCGGCCCGAGCTCCACCACATGGTCCGCCGCGGCGATGACGGCCGGGTGGTGCTCGATGACGACGAGGGTGTCCCCTCGGTCCACCAGCCGTCCGAGGAATTGCACCAGCCGTTCCACGTCCGAGAGGTGTAGCCCGGTGGTGGGCTCGTCCAGGACGTACAGCGTCGGCTCATGGCGTGCCGACGCGGTGAGCTCGGTGGCCAACTTCAGCCGTTGGGCCTCCCCGCCAGAGAGGGTGTGGCTGCCCTGGCCGAGCTGTAGGTAGCCCACGCCGAGCTCCACCAGACATTGCAGCGGGCCGGCCACCCGCGGCAGCGCGGCGAAAACCTCCCGCGCCTCCTCCACCGTGAGGTGCAACACCTCGCCCACGTCCAGGCCGCGGTAGCGCACCTCGCGGGTGGCGGAGTCGAAGCGCATGCCACCGCACGCCTCGCAGGGCGTGGTGACATCCGGCAAAAACGACATCTCGTGGCTGATGCTGCCCTGTCCCTCGCAGGCCTGGCAGCGGCCTCCGGCGGGGGTGTTGAACGAGAAGCGGGCCGGCCCGAAGCCGCGCTGGCGCGCCTCGGCGGTGGCGGCAAAGGCGCGCCGCAGCTCGTCCCACAAGCCGAGGAAGGTGGCCGGGACGCTGCGCGGCGTGCGGCCAATGGGGGACTGGTCCACCGCCAGGACGCGGCGCAGGCCGCCCAACCCGGAGAGCGGGGTGAAGGGCCCGGGCGGTGGCGTCACTCGGCCCAGCGCCGCGCGCACCGCAGGAAAGAGGACTTGGCGGACGAGGGTGCTTTTGCCGCTGCCCGAGACGCCGGCCACCACGGTGAGCCGTCCATGGGGCAGACGCAAGTCCACCCCACGCAGGTTGTTGGCGCGCGCGCCGCGCAGCTCGAGCCATGCCTTGGCCGGCGGCCTGGCGGCGCTGGGAGGCGGCGGGCGCGACAGGGCCCGCGCCGTGGGGGAGCTGGCCAGGCCGAGGACGTAGGCCGGCGGCCCCTCGGCCACAATGCGCCCGCCGCCCCTCCCACCGCTGGGCCCCAAGTCAATGAGGTGGTCCGCCGCGCGGAGGGTGTCCGCGTCGTGCTCCACCACCACCACCGTTGAGCCCGTCCGCACCAGCGTACGTAGGTTTTCCAACAGCTTCCCGGTGTCCCGTGGGTGAAGCCCAATGGTGGGCTCGTCGAGGACGTACAGCGCTCCGGTGAGTCCCGCACCGGCCTGGGCCGCCAGCCGCAGCCGCTGCATCTCACCGCCACTCAGCGTGGAGGCATTGCGGTCGAGCGGCAGGTAGCCGAGTCCCACCCGCTCGAGAAAGTCGAGCCGGCGCACCAGCTCGCCGAGGGCGGTGTCCCCCAGTTGCGCCTGGGTGCCGTGAAAACGCCAGCGCCGGACGCGGGCCAGGGCGCGCGAGACGGACTCGGCCACCACCTCCGGGTAGCGCGCGCCAAACAGCCGCACCGCCCGCGGAATGGGCTGAAGCCGTGTGCCCGCACAGCTGGGACAGGCCTCGGCGTCTCCCTCGGCCGCAGCCTCGGCCCCGCCCACAAGGCCGGTGCCGAGACAGTCTGAGCAGGCACCCTGCTTGGTGTTGAAGGAGAACCAGCGCGGGTCGAGCTCGGGGACGGCGCCAGCGCACACCGGGCAGCTCCGGGCCGCCGACAGCAGGCGCTCGGCCTCGGGCGACACGAGGCGCACCAGGCCCTTGCCCCAGCGCAGCGCCTGCTCGAAGGCCTCCTGCGGCAGGGCCGAGGCGCGGCCCGTCCACAGCACGAGGTCAATGTCGTGCTCGCGGGACTTCAACAGCCGCGGGGGGGTGTCGGTGGAGACAGTCCGGCCGTCCACCACGGCCTGGGCAACGCCGGCCCGGGCCGCGGCGGTGAAGACGTCCAGGTAGGTGCCCTTCCGCGCACGCACCACCGGGGCCTGCAGCCGCAGCGGGCCACGCCCCTTGCGGGCCTGGCGAAAGAGGGCCTCCGGGGACTGGGGCGCAATGGGCGAGCCGTCGCGGGGGCAGTGGGGCGTCCCCACCTTGGCGTAGAGGAGCCGCAGGTAGTGGGCCACCTCGGTGACGGTGGCCACCGTCGAGGTGGCGCCGGCGCGCGAGGTGCGTTGCTCGAGGGCGACCGCCGGAGGCAGTCCGCGAATCCGCTCCACGTCTGGCCGGGGCAGCATCGGCAGAAACTGCCGGGCATAGGGCGACAGTGTCTCCACGAAGCGCCGCTGGGCCTCGGCGTAGAGGACGTCGAAGGCCAGGGTGCTTTTGCCGCTGCCGGAAGGCCCCGTCATCACCACCAGCTTCCCCAAGGGAATGCGGCAGCTCACCTCCTTGAGGTTGTGCTCGCGCGCATGCTCCACCTCGATGGCCCGCGGCGCCCCAGCCGACGGACGGGGCCCTTGGGCCGCCTCGGGAGCGGCCAGGGGGGCAGCGGCCCGCAGGGCCAGCCCGGTGCGTCCCGTCCCGCGCGCCACCTCCGCCGGCGGCCCTTCGGCCAACAGCCGGCCCCCGTGCCGCCCGCCGCCGGGGCCCAAGTCCACCACCCAGTCCGAGGCGCGGATGAAGCCCACGTCATGCTCGACAGCAAGGACGGTGGCCCCGGCGTCTACCAGGGCATGGAGTGCCCGCAGGACGGCCGTCACGTCCTCGCCGTGAAGCCCGGCACTTGGCTCGTCGAGTAGGTACAGGGCGCCGCCCTGTGGGCCGCCCAGCGCCCGCGCCAGCTTCACCCTTTGCGCCTCGCCGCCCGAGAGGGTGGAGAGGGGCTGGCCCAACGGGAGGTAGCCCAGCCCAAGGCGCGCCAGTGGCTCGAGGGCCCGGGCCACCGGGGCCACGTCCGAGAAAAGCTGAAGCGCGCTGGCCACACTCATCTCCAGCACCTCGGCGACACTCCGGCCGCGTAGCCGCACCGCCAGCACCTCGTCCCGGAAGCGCCGTCCGCGGCAGCTGGGGCAGGTGAGTCGCACGTCGGCGAGAAACTGCATTTCCACCGTCTCGGCGCCCTCGCCCGCGCAGGCCGCGCACCGGCCGCCCTCGACGTTGAAGGAGAAGTGGCTCGCGCCAAGTCCGCGCAGCACCGCGTCCGGCGTCTCGGAGAAAGCCCGGCGTAGCGCGTCCCAGGCCTTGGTGTAGGTGGCGGCATTGCCGCGCGACGTCCGTCCCAAGGGCGCTTGGTCGACGAGCACCACCCGGGAAATGCCCTCCGCCCCCTCCACCGCGTCGACCGGCCCTGGCGCCGCGACGTCGCGCACGCCCAACCGTCGGGCCAGCGTCCGGTAGAGGACGTCCTCCAAGAGGGTGCTTTTCCCGCTTCCGGAGACACCGGTGATGGTGCACAGCGTCCCCAGCGGGAGCCGCACCTCGAGTGCCTGAAGGTTGTTGGCCCGCGCGCCCCGGACGTGGAGGTGGCCCTGGCCCCGGCGCGGCGGCCGGAAGGCAGGCTGGGACTCGCGGGCCAGCACCCTCCCGGTGGGCAAGTCCGTCCGCTGGGCAAGTGCAGCGGGCGTCCCGTCAAAACACAGCTGGCCGCCGGTGGGGCCGGCCCCGGGCCCGAGCTCGAGCACCCGGGCGCAGCGCCGGATGACGGCGGCGTCATGCTCCAACACCAGCGCGACATTGCCCCGCGCGGCGAGCTCCTCCAGCGTGCCACACAGCGTCTGCACGTCCGAGGGGTGAAGGCCGACGGTGGGCTCGTCGAGGACGAAGAGGGCGCCGGTGAGGGCGGTGCCAAGCGCGGCGGTGAGGGACACGCGCTGCGCCTCGCCGCCGGAGAGGGTGCGGCTCTGGCGGTCCAAGCGCAGGTAGCCAAGGCCCACCCTTTCCAGGTAGCCCAGCCGGGAGGCGAGCTCCCGCCGGACGAGCTCGCCCTGCCCCGTCCGCACGGCCAAGCCCTCCAGGCGGGCGCGGGCTTCGGCGACTTCCAACGCATGCCAGGCGGCGAGGGTGAGGCCACCCGTCCGGTAACCGAGCGCGGCGGGGTTGAGACGGGCACCGCCGCAGGCGGTACACAGGGCATAGGCCCGGTAGCGACTGAGCAGCACGCGGACGTGCATTTTGTACGTGCGCCCTTCCAGCCACCGAAACCAGGCCCGCAGCCCCGGGTAATGCCCAGCCCGGTAGTCTCCCTCTCCGGCGAGGACGGCCTCGCGCTGCGGGGCGGACAGCCGCGCCCAGCTGACATCCAGGGGAATGCCGCGCTTTCTGGCGAAGCGCACCAGCATCTCGCGCTCCCACTCACTGGAGCGCCCATTCCATGGGCGCAGGGCCCCCTCCTCAATGCTGAGGGTGCTGTCGGGAATGACTTTTTCCCAGTCAATCCCCAGCGTCCGGCCGAAGCCGCGACAGCCGGGACAGGCGCCCACCGCGGACTGGTAGCTGAAGAGGCCGGGCGAGGCGGCCTCGAAGCCACGGCCACAGGCCGGGCAGGCCAGCCCCTGCCGGAGCGCCGTCCGCACCCCGTTTACCCACACTGCCGCCGAGCCAGCCCCGCGCGCCCAGGCCTCCTCGAGGCTGGCGGTGAGGCGGCCGAGGGCGTTGGCCTCCAGCGGCAGGCGGTCCACCACCACCTCGGCCGTCCCGCCCGCGCCCATGGCCTCGGTGGGGCTGAGTCCCTCGAGCTCCCGCACCTCGCCCTGCACGAGAAGCCGCCGGTAGCCGTCGCGAAGCAACCCCTCGCGCGCGTCGAGGAAGTCCGCCGTGTCCGCCATGCGGACGCGGTAGGTGAGCACGCCCAGGCGTCCCTGGCCGGCGAGCAGCACCGCCGAGGCTGCCGCCCGGGCGTCGGTGGGCCGGGCCTCCTGGCCGTCCAAGGGACACACCGGCCGGGCCTCGCGGGTGAAGAGGGCCGAGAGGTAGGCCTCCAAGTCCGCCAGGGTGGCCACCGTGGAGCGCGAGCTCTTCACTGGCGAGCGCCGGTCGACGGCAATGCCGGCCGCCACCGGCTCCAGGGCCTCCATGGGCGGGCGCTCCAGCCGCTCGAGAAACTGCCGAGCGTAGGGGCTGAAGCTCTCGACGAAGCGGCGCTGGCCCTCGGCGTAGAGGGTGTCCACCGCCAGGCTGCTTTTGCCAGCGCCGGAGACGCCGGTGACGGCCACCAGCTCGCCTTCGGCCAGCTCGAGGGAGACGTCTTTGAGGTTGTGGGTGCGGGCCCGGAGGAGGTGGATGTTCTGCATGGGGACGGCCGGGGGCCTCAATAGCGGCGAGAAGCAGCCGCTGCCGCCATCAAATGTCCCAAACCTCCTGCACCGAGTGAAAGCCCCATCTCTTCAGCGCCCCACAAAGGCGCTCGCTTCCCGGGCGAAGCCCCTGCGGCCGGCAGTCCCACCGCCCACCACCCACTGCTTCATCCAGGCTGGAGGCGCGCCGCCGCCGCGCGCCACTGGCTCCTCCACCCGAGCCCTCGGCAGCCTCACCACGACGAGCCCCTTGGAGGTCACCGTCACGAATTATTTTGCCACCCAACTTCAGCCCGGAGGCCCCGAAGCCGGTGCCTGCAGAGGTGAGGGATGCATCAGCGTCAAAGGCCAGCCTTGAGTGCTGCGAGGGCTTCCGCGCGCATCCGCGCTGGCGCCCGTTTCTTCGCTTTGGGCGCCGTCATTCCCTTCTATTGTAGGGGCGGCCCAACCCCAGCGAGCGCGCCGGTCCATGCATGAGCCTACAGACGTCAGCCCAGAGCGACGACGAGCTGCGGCCGAGGCACTTCGGCTGAGCGACGAGGGGCTGTTGCAAGCCAGTCTAGAAAGCTTCTTCACCGGAAGCGGTCCAGGAGGGCAGCACCGAAATAAGACGGCCTCGGCCGTGCGGTTACTGCACCCCGCCACCGGGCTTAGCGTGACGGCCACCGAGCGCCGGAGCCAGGCGCGAAACCGAGCCGTGGCCCTCAGCCGCCTCCGGGCGGCGCTGCGGACGCTCTCCCATGTCCCAACAGTGCGAAAGCCGACACGTCCCTCTCGCGCCTCCAAGGAGCGCCGCCTCGCAGCGAAGCGGCGCCATGCCCGTGCGAAGGCAAGTCGGCGGGGCGAGGAATGACGTCCCCAGCGTCAGAAACCGAAGCAACTCATCGAGCCCGTGCTTCCGGTGGACCCGAACCGTAAAGCAACCGCCAGTTGAAAATCGGTTCCGGATTCAACGGAGCCGCCCCGTCGTCATAGTGCAGGCTCGACGGCGGGATCTCGAGCCGACCCATCCGAAGCCTCATGTTGTCGTAATGGTAGTTGCTGTCACCCCGGCGCAAACCAGTCCTGTCGCGCATGAGACGCGCCATCATCTGCTCTCGGCTCCGCATGGAATAGTGTCGAAGGTTAAACAACTCCGGCCACCGGGCCCCTGACAGAGGGTTGTGGTTAAAAACTCGAATATTCGTCGCACTCGCGCGCCAGGCCCGAATCCGCGGGGCGCAATCCGGGAACAATGAGTAGTGTCTAATTCTTGCGATCGGGGAAATGACGCCGGGATCGTCCGCGCTGGTCAGCCAAAAATTGAAATTCCGGAATTGTATCCAATTAACCGAGGATTCGTAGACTTCTTCAATCCACCTGCAATAACTCTTCACCCGCGACGGGCCCTCCAAAATCTCATCCTGGTCAGGCCACGAGATCCAATCGTAGGCCGATATGTAATTCTGTATGAGATGGCGTGACATCGTCGGGTAAAGTTCATAAAAATCAAATTCTCTCGGAATCCTCCGCGTCTCGACCAAATCGGTGCGAAATTCACCAATTATTTCTGCCGTGTTGTCAGTCGACCCATGATCCCAAACCACCAGCTGGTGCTCCTGGTCCAGCAGGTATGCTAGGGCGTCTCGAAGAAAATCCCCGTCGTTGTAACACAGCAACACACCAAGCATTCGAATGCGGGCCAGGAGTCGGGCTCCTTTCTTTTCGCCTGAGACTCTACAAGAAGGCGGGTCGAGAAGAAACGTTTCCGAGGCTGCGTTCCAGTTTCGAAACCACCGCCTCAGCGCCTCGGGCTGCGAGTTCCAGAGCAGACCCCGCGAGCCCACAACCAGACGTGGGCGGCGTTGGGCAAGCGGGAAAGTCCTCGTCTCGGACGAGCCGCGAACGACCCGGTTAAACCGCCCAGCCACCAGGGCCCAGCCGAGAACGCAACTCCAGCGAGCGGAACGAGACAGGTCCCACGGTGCAGGAGGGCAAACGGCCTGCGGAACTCGACCACGCTCGAAGCCCTTTCTCCCTGGCATCGAGTGGGCTTCGCTGGGGGCGACAACCACCAAGCCCCAAAAAAACGTGCACTTCTCCAGGCCCACTGGTGGCCGAGCTATAACCACCGCAACGAGTCTCCACTCGCTGCGCGAACGAGCCTAAAAGGAGTTCTCCAGAATGCGCGCCGCCGCCTTCGCTTCCCCAATCGCCCGGGCCATAGTCGCTGCAATATTGGCTACGACCGCTCTGTTTCTTTGGGAGGGCCGCCAGGGATTTACCTTGTGGGACGAGGGCTTCCTTTGGTACGGCGTCCAGCGCGTTCTGGCAGGTGAGGTCCCGATTCGGGACTTTCAGGCTTATGATCCAGGGCGGTATTATTTCAGCGCCGCCCTCATGTGGCTGACGGGTGCGGATGGACTCATGGCCCTCCGCCGCACCTTGCTTATTCCCCAGGGATTGGCTCTGGCGACGGTCCTCAGTCTACTGACAGTTGGCGACCGCAAACGCGCTGGCTTCGCAGCGTTAGGCCTTTGCGCCATGACACTGGGAGCGTGGATGATCCCACGCTACAGATTGGTCGACCTTTCAGTCTGCATCGGCTTGGTCTGCGCCCTCACTTTTCTCGTCCGCCGACCCACCAGGCGTTCGGAGTTTCTCGCAGGTCTCGCCGTCGGCTTGGCCGCCGGCATCGGTCGAAATCATGGCGTCTATGGTTTCATCGCGAGTTTAGGCGTCCTTCTCTACTTCTCTTTAAACTGTCACGACTGGCGAGCCTTGCGTCAAGGTTGCGTCTTCTTTCTCGTTGGTCTCATCGCTGGCTACCTCCCGCTTTTGCTGATGCTCGCTTCGGTTCGGCACTTTGCGCCTGCGTTTGTTGACAGCATCAAGCTCTTGTTCGAAGTCAAAGCGACCAACTTGCCTTTGCCCCTGCCTTGGCCGTGGCGAGTGCGAACCCTTGGCGTTCCGCTGGAGGAATCCATCGAGAGCATTCTGCTGGGTCTGTTTTTCGTTGCCATGCTCTTGTTCGGCCTGGCGGCAACCCTCTATGTGTGCGCCGCGAGACTCGTTGGGAAACCAGTGCAGCCGTTGCTGGTAGCTTGCGCCTTTCTGGCAGTCCCCTACATGCACTACACGCTCTCGCGCGCCGACCTTTCGCACGTAGCGCTCGGCATTTTTCCGATGCTCATCGGCATTTTGGCGATTTCAATGACGGCTGCGAATCCAGTCCGATGGTTGCTGCTAGGTGTGCTTTGCGTGACGAGTTGGGGCGCGACGATCGGCAGGCACCCGGCATGGCAATGCAGGACGGCAGCCGCGTGCGAGTGGGTGGTGGTTGGAGGCGACCAACTGCAAGTTGACCGTGGCACTGCCGGCGATATTTCGCTGCTCAGTCGACTGGCCACGGAGTTCGCACCCGGCGGAGAGTTTTTTGTCGCCCCGTTTTGGCCGGGTGCTTATGCAGTGCTGAACGCCAAGTCTCCGACCTGGGAGATTTATACGGTGTGGCACAAGAGCGAGGCCTTCCAACGACGAGAGATAGAGCGGCTCGCGGCGGCCAAGCCTGAGTTCGCAGTCATTGTCACGGTGCTGTTAGATGGTCGCGATGACCTACAGTACCGAAACACGCACCCGCTGATCGAACAATACATCGAGGACAATTTTCAGCGAGTCAATGGAATGTCCCAGAACCGGGACCTTCAAATCTATCGCCGCCAATTGAAATAACGGTCACCCAGGGCTTCTGGCGCGACGCCCGGCTACTCTAGTTGAAGAAGGAGATGCGTCTGCGAGCCGCCCGCCCGGTCGCTAGCCCCTGCCTTAGCGCCCGCCTCGGACGGTGAGCTAGGCGGGCCTCTTTCTTGCGGCAACCAAGCAACTCGCGCCTGTCCGAAGGGCTCGGCCTGAGCGAATGTGTCGTACCTCGCTCGCGAGAAGCAGTTGGACCGCCCGCGACAGGGTGGCCTTGCCCGCAGCGTGTTCCGTTGTCGTCGGAAGCAACTGCCGACGACGGGCGATTCCAAGCCGATAGGGGAGCGCGCGAAAGAGAAAGAGCGGTAGAACCAGCGGACGAAAGAAGTGGGACAGGTGCAGGACTTCGAAGCGGGGTTCGAGCAGTTCCTTGAGGGACTGTTCCGAATAGCGCCGATGGTGTCCTGCATCAATGTCGGCCGGAGACCAGAGCCAGCGACCTACCGGAACCGTCGCGTAGAGCATCCCATCGCGCGAGAGCAGGGCTGCGATTTCGTCGCAAAACTGCTCTGGATGCTCTAGGTGCTCCAGCACATCGAACGCTCCCACGCCTCCGAGGCTTCCGGGGCGAAATCGAGCATCTGCAAGTGTGGCGCAGATGACGACCGGTAGGCCGCGTCGAAGGCGTGCATTGCGCGCACCCCGTTCCCCAGGTTCGAGCAAAATCGTGTCGAAGCCTTCGGCAAGCAGCCTGTTTGAAACGAATCCATTCCCACCGCCAACGTCGAGGAGAACTCCAGGCGGCGGGTGTCGTGCAACCAGAGCGGCAATGCAGTCGTTCCGGTGACGGAACCAGAACGAACGCTCTTCCAGGTCAAGGTATAGGTCGTGCGCCTCGTCCCGATAGGAGACCCCCTCCGTCTTAACGCCCCGGAAGAGTCCGGGCTCCACCTCCGTTAGGCCCTCGGCAACCTGAGCGATTTCCATGTTGTCAGTTTGGTCTGCGTGCCGGACGAGTACCAGGAAACCCGGCCATTACACTCTGAAGACTGACGGCACCTACTGGCGCCGAAAAAGTTGCGGCGATACAGTTGCTAAAGGGCCTTCTTGATGTCATCGGTTCGTCTGGTGAGATGAATGCCCGCTGGTGCTGTCCCGACAATGAGCACGCGCCACGCTTGAGCCTACCCTTGCGCAGAGCAGAAAAGAACCTCTCCACCAAAGCCGGCCTCCGGTCAGGAGGTGCCCCTCCCCATCACATTTCTAGTATGCCGTTTCGGGTTTCCGACGTCGTTCGGCGTTGGCGGAACCGCGAGTGATGATCCCCTTCAACAAGCCAGTCCAGCTCGGCACCGAGCTCGAGGCCATCGGGCGTGCATTTCGCGAGGGACAGACGGCAGGGTGTGGTCCGCTGGGCGACCTGTGTGAGGCGCGTCTTCAGGAGATGCTCGGCAAGCGCGTGCTCCTCGTGTCCTCATGCAGCCACGCACTTGAAATGGCGGCGCTCCTCCTCGACGTTCGTCCGGGCGATGAGGTCATCCTTCCGTCGTTCACCTTTGTTTCCACTGCCAATGCCTTCGTTTTGCGTGGGGCTCGACCCGTCTTTGCCGACGTCGATCAGAGCGGCAACATCGACATCCGGGAGGTAGAACGTCTCCGGACGGCCCGAACGCGTGCGGTCTGCGTCGTCCACTACGCTGGCAATTCCTGTGACATGGACGCTCTCGCTGTAGCAGCGCGGGGGCTTCCCGTCCTCGAGGACGCTGCTCAAGCGTTGGGTGCGGGTTTTCGAGGCAAGCCCCTGGGCACCTTCGGGTTCGCAGGAACCATCAGCTTTCACGAGACAAAAAACGTTGGGTGTGGTGAGGGGGGGGCGCTGATTGTTTCGGACAGCAAGATGATCGAGCGTGCGGAGTACCTTCGCGAGAAGGGGACCAATCGGCGCCGCTTCCACCAAGGTTTAGTCGATAAATACACGTGGGTGGACATCGGCTCCTCGTACGTCCTATCGGAGCTCAATGCCGCCTACCTCCTGCCTCAGTTGGAGGCCTTCGACAAGATTCAGCGACGCCGACACGAAGTTTTCCGCGCCTACGAGCTCGCTCTCCAGGGTCCCGCCGAGCGAGCGGGAGCCGCGTTGTTGCCCGTGCCGCCAGGAAATACTGCCAACTCCCACCTCTTCGCGCTGGTATTCCAGCGCAGTGCGCAGCGAGCCGCCTATATTGCCCATATGCGGGAGCACGGCATTCTCACTCCGTTTCACTATGTGGCGCTCCATCGCTCGCCCATGGGGCAGCGGTTCCACGATGGACGGTCGCTTCCGATGGCGGAGCACCTCACCGATTGTCTAGTTCGCCTACCCCTCTTCTTCAACATCACCGACGCTGAGGTGGAAACCGTCATCGCTCGAACTGTAGAGTTTATCAGTGGGCTCTGAGGGTTTGGTGTCGCTGGTAATTCCCGTCTATCGGTCCGAGGGCTATCTCGAGGTGACGGTGCGCGAGCTCCTGCACGTCTTCTCCTCGGCAGGGCCGGTCGAGGTCGTTCTTGTGAACGATGGCTCTCCGGACAAGGTCCAGGGCGTGATTGAACGTCTCTCGGCAGCGGACCCCCGAGTCGGCTTTCTGGAGTTGGGCAACAATGGGGGTCAACACGCCGCTACTCTGCGAGGCTTTGCAATGGCCCGCGGCGACTGGGTCGTGACACTCGACGACGACGGACAAAACCCGCCCACTGCAGCGCAAGCAGTTCTCGGGGCGTTGCAGGCCGGAAACCTGGACGTCGTTTATGGGAGCTTCGACGCTACAGAACAATCGCTCTTCCGGGTCATCGCCTCCCGTCTGAACCGTTGGTTGTCTGGGCACACGCTCGGTAATCGGTCGGGTATCGCCGTAACCAATGTCCGTGCGATTCGAGGCGATTTGGCGCGTGCCCTGGGCAATAACCGTTCGGCCTACCCGTACATCGACGCCTTGCTATTTCGCACCACGAAGCGAATCGGTCAGGTCAACGTCGAGCACCGAGCCAGGAGGATGGGCCGTTCTACCTATACGCTCACGACTCTCTTGCGTCTTTGGCTAGCGCACATCACGACTCTCAGTGCGCTCCCGCTTCGTTTGGCGACTTTTGGCAGCTTCGCAACCTCGGTCCTGGGATTCGGGGTTGGCGCTTTCGAGCTCTGCCGTGTTCTGGTCGAGCGCAAAGCTCCTGCCGGTTGGCTCTCCTTATTTTGTGCCGTGACTTTCCTCTTCAGCCTGCTTTTTGCGTTTCTCGGCATCATCAGTACCTACCTCGGCCGGCTCTACATCGCCCAGAACGCCCGCGGCCTCGATTGGGTTAGGTCGCGGTCAGCGCCCACCCCTGCCAATCCCGCACCAGGCCGTGATTGAACTCCGGCAGCTATCCTGGGACAGCGCATTCTTCGGGCTGCGCATCGCACGGCTGGAGACTCGCCAGCTTTTTCCGACGGACATCGCTGGCATCGAGGCCTGGTGCAGCCAAGAGCGAATCGACTGTCTTTACTTCTTAACGGATGCGTCAGAACCCGAGTCGGCGGCGGTGGCTGAAGCGGCCGGGTTTGAACGTGTCGACCAACGAGTCACGCTCGCGATTGCACCGCTTTCTGGCGGCTCACGGTTGCCACGGCACGTCACGCGGCTTGCGACAGGTGACGACGTCTCAGCGTTGGAGCACATCGCCGGGGAAGCCCACCGACAGACGCGCTTCTTCAACGACGTCCACTTTCCTCGCGAACGTTGTGCGGAACTCTACCGGACCTGGATTCGGAACGACTGTTCCGGGGCGGCAGACGCTGTCTGGCTATGTCAAGATGCCAAAGGTCCGGTCGGCTACGTCAGCTGCCACCTCCGTGCCAGTACCCTTGGAGAAATTGGGTTGCTGGGTGTCATCGAGCGGGCACGAGGACAGAAGTACGGCCAGACGCTCGTCGCCACGGCGCTGAGTTGGCTGCACGAAGAAGGCTGCACAAAGGCTCAGGTCGTCACGCAAGGAAACAACCTTCCGGCCCGACGCCTGTATGAGGCCGCTGGCTTCGCTCTGACTTCCTCGCAGTTCTGGTACCACAGGTGGCCGACCCGGCGCCCATGAGGCTCGTCAGGTCCACGAGACTCTACGTCCCCCCGCCAGCGTTGAAGCCGCGCCTCGAGCTCGCGCGCCAGGCCTGTGCTCCCAACAACACCGCCA
Organism: Myxococcaceae bacterium; assembly: GCA_052147975.1. GTDB lineage: Bacteria > Myxococcota > Myxococcia > Myxococcales > Myxococcaceae > JADGRA01. The sequence continues at coordinate 96,673 of JBKQJL010000057.1, read as the reverse complement.
AGCAGCCCCAAAACACGTGTCCGATCCACGCATAGCGTGAATTGGGCTCGAATGTCAGCCGGACCTGTCTTGAATCTCTTGGCAGAAGCACGCCCTGAAAAACACCGTTTACTGCCACGGTCTGAGCAGGGACCCAGCCCGCTTCGACCAGGGCGACCGCGCGCCAGTCCCCATGAAACGTTTGGCTCAAGACAAGCAAGGACGGCTCCTCCGGAGTCACCTGAAACTCAAGGCGATCACCCTCGTCCGACAGCTTCGAAGGTGACCGACTCACCAGCAGGCGAGGGTCTCCAATCTCAAGCCCGTCGGGAGTGACCCGTGTTTCCTTCGGAATCACCTGGATGCTCTCCCCCATCAGCGCTCGAGTTTTGTACAAGAACGTACCGGCACCTTCGCCGAGGTAGTCCAGATTCTGGTCCGCCAACATGGCCGGCGACAACATCAATCCCACGTTAGCCATCCAAAACAAAGGGCTGGTGTAGTCCGGCGCAATGGCCCGATTTCGCCGACCGTAGGGCTCGACCCGTCCACCCAATGCAGCGATCAGGTTCTGGTAGCGCCTGGAGGACAAACTGTCGTAGGTATGCAAAGAAGCAAGACCAAGCTCGGTGTTGAAATTCGCCGGCAAGACGAGGACCCCCGGCGCGGCAACTGCCAAACGAGAGCCGGCCGGCAGTGCCGCGCGCACATCGTCTATGAAAGCCGAAGTCCTCTGAATTTCAGAGAGCTTTTGACGAAGTATCAGCGGGTACGAAACCGCAATCAGCCCTATGAATAGACTCAGCAGCAACAGAGCTGGGTGAGTATCGTCGCGCTGCGCACCCAATAGAACTAGCATCGTCAGCATTGCCACCAGTATGGCCCAATGGACTTGCAGCGACTGCCTGAGACAGATCCACACTGCGCTGACCAGGATCGCTAAGACAGTCCCCAATGCTGACCACACCGCACGTCGAAGGCGCCCGGGGTTCGTCCGCCTCACCAGCGCGTCGGCACCGTACCCGACGATGATCGTGAGAGGCAGCCCGGCATTGCACAGTGGGACTGTGGGCGACAGATTCAAGCCAAGTACTTTGACCCCCACCACGTAGAAGGGCTTCCCAAAGGTAAGCAAGCAAAGAAGAAGCACCGCAGTCCACCACCCCCAGGTCTTCCTGGGCGCCATGACCAAACCAATGACACAAAAAAACACAACCAAGGGCGTTACGCTAATACCGTCGTATGTTAGTGGATAAGTGGGTGTCACCGGATTGCCCAACAACTCCGGCGTCATGCTCACAACAAAAACACGACTTGCGTCCAACAGAGTGCCGACGTGCGGCAGCACTGCTGTGAAAAATGAGATATCGGGTGCGATCCGCGCGGAGTCCCGATAAAGTTGCGCAAGATCCGCATACACTGGGATCGCGAGAGTGGCGCCTGCCACCCCGGCACTCGCGACAAGCAGTAAATATTGAGCCGCGTCTCGCGACCTAACTCTCGCTCTGCTTAGCGCTAAGTAGAGCGCATACGCTGACAGAATATAAATGTGGTAGACAACGAGCTGCTGGTACCCTGTCATCAGCAAGCTGTAGGCACTAAAGGCCAGGGCGCTCCAACCGAGCAAATCATGCTCTCTGGCGAGCCGCTTGAGCGCCCACAAGGCACCCGCAGACCAGCAGAAGACCGCGGCGAACATCGGAAAAGTCAGCCAGTACATGAAGAACGGAGATGTCGCGAGAGAGGTCGCTGCGAACAAACCAGCGAATCCGGCGATGCCGAGCTCCTTGAGGTACAGGAGCATGAAGCTCCCGGCTAAGAAGCAGGTCCCCAGCGACAGAAACGTGAAAAAAATCCATGGGTTGTTGGTGAACTGAGAAAGTATCCACGAGGGAGGATACGCCCGACTAAAACCAAACAACTGAGACGCAGGCCGGCCCAGTTCGTTCCTCGCCGTCCAGAGCGTCAACCAGCCGGATCGAGGGCCTTGGAGATGCTGATAAATTTCCGGGATGTATGAGGTCGTGTAGTCGACGAACTTTCGGTTTTCAATTCTGTCGCTGGGGGTGCCGGTGTCAATGGCGCCGGTTTCAATGTGTTGCCGGCTCGGAGCAAGCACTTCTCCGAACAGTGCGAGGCGAAGGGTCAGGCCGCAAAACAAAAGACAATAGATGGCGAACGCGCTCTTGTAGGTCACAGCGGCAAGTCGCTGAGAACTGGACATTGAAGGGTTAGTCTTATGCGCCTATCTGGAGCCACGGGCTTCCCAACGAACGCCGACTCCCATCACGATAGCTGGCTTTTGCGCCGGATGTGGTTGCAAGCGACGGCCGTACGGCCGTACCGAGCGCCGACAGGGCGTTCCCCAGCTCCGAGTTCTGAACGGATCGCGCGCGCCGCATAGCGAACGCGTCAAGGCTCGCGCCAGCCAGCGTCTACTGGTTGCAAGGGCTTTCGACGGCTGGAGCAGTCCACACGGGCAGACCCTGTAGGGGACCGGGAAGCGCCCAACGTTGGACGTCGAGTCGGCTGTTGGCGCTCACCACCAGTCGCGCCTAAGGACTCCGTCGTGACGGCTTCAGCAGGTTGCGCACCCGATGCTTCACGAAGCGTAGTGGCGTCGTCAGCCGCCACGACTGACTTTTCTTCATGGAGCTCAGCTCTGCTGCGAGCGAGTCGCGGACGCAGGCTTCCCGCTGCGCGACGGCCCGCTCAGCGTCGAGCGCTTCGTGGAGGCTCGCCAGCTGCCCCGTGAGACCTTTCGCGACCTTTTCGAGCTGCTCCAGCTGGGCCTCGCGACGCACGAGGTCCCTCTCACGCTCGGCAAGCACTGCGTCCAAACGATGGATGTGGTCAAGCGCCGGCTTGAGGCTCGGGCCGGCCTGGGGAGAGAGGGGGATGTCCTGGCCCGTTACGGCTTTTTGAAACTGCTCTTCGTCTTTGAGCCACGTCAGGACCTCTGCCTCTGTCGTCACGAGCCCGGCGGGTCTAACGACTGCCTGCACCAGCCGGGCGAGCGGCTGCGGCCGCTCTGCCGAAGCATAACCATCCATCCAACAATACATCACGCTTCGCGTCACGACCCAACCTAAGGGAACGTCCCCCTCGGTTGACCACTCCTGGTCAATCTGAACGAGAGCCAACTCCCGCTCTAGGAGATTAAACGGCGTACAGTCCAGAAACCTGCCCTCGATGCTCAGCGCGGAAAGCTCGGTAGAAGCCGTTCCTTCGGCCCACTTGGCGTGCGCCAGCAAGAAGGAAAGCCAGGGCTGGAGCACCGCCGCCAGCGTCTCGAGTGGCTCCTGGCGCGCTTGGGCGCTGAGGAAGGTGAAGAAAAGCTGACGGCCCTGGACATAATCCGCTAAGCCCTCCGTCAGGTGGAATTGCATCCCACCCTCGGTCACCGCCTCTCGGCTCGGGCTGGAGATGAGAAACTCCTTCTGCACCTGCGTGGTGGGGGCTGGACCAAAGAATCTGGTTTGGGTGGAAAACTCGGGGCGCCGAGCCACGGCGTAGCTCGTCGCGAGGTCCCCGGTTCTGTTTTGCGGCAGGGACGCTTGATTTGCCACGACGAGGAAGGAGTTGGCGAATTCGGCGAAAAGCCCATTCTCAGCGAGGGAGGAGTAAACCAAGGCCTCGTGGAAGAGTCGAAAGGTCCGGCCGGTATAGTCGCGCGAGCGCGCCCGCAGAAGGAGGTCAACCGCGTTGAAGCGCTCGGAGTGCAGGGCCTCCTCGGAGAAAATGACCGACGGAAGCTTGTAGTCCGGAAAGGGATAGTAGAAGCGCGTGTGGGGAAAGCCGGCGGCCAACAGCTCGGCAGCCAAATCGGAGCGACCGAAGGTACGCGGTGTCGTCTTGCCGTAGAGGTCCTGAATCCCGAAAAAGGGAATGCCGAGGTGGTCCTCCCCACAGCCATTGAAGTACTTGAGACCGAGCTTGTTCTCGATGGCCACCACCACATTCCCCTCGGGGACCAAGAAACGCTTGAGTCGACTGAGGTAGTGCCGGGCGGGTGCCGGGGACGCGGAAAAAACGGGTGCGTACTCGAGGACTCCCACCAACAGGAGCCAGTCGAATTCGTCGGGGCTTGAGAATTGGAGCAAGTCGTCATTGACGACTTTGACGTTGGGCAGGCCGCGGCAACGCTCGGAGGTGATGGTCGCCCTGGTGAGGCTGCCTTCGACCGCGGTGACGTCTGCCCCGAGCTCGCCCAGGTAGCGGGTGAGGGCACCACACCCAGCGCCCACCTCCAGCACCCGCTCGCCCGGGCGAATTGCCAAGGGCCGCAACAGGCAGTGGCGGAAAGCACTGAGGTGGTATTCGGACGGCCAGTCGGCGATGGCCTGACGCAACTCGGCCGAGAAGACGCTTCGGTCGCTGACGCCCCGCATGAGGCCCAGAAGGCGCTGCTCCACCTCGACGCCGTCCGAATAACGGAAGGCCGCTGCAGCCGGCCGGCGGAAGAGGCGCCGCTCGCCGTCCCAGAGGTACTCCTGCAGCGCACGGTCAGCGGTGCGCTTCGGAAGCTGCCTCAACGTTCCACCCCTCGGCGGGCCAACACGGGAAGTCCTGGTTTCAAAGAAAGGCTTGTCCTTTTGAGTGGTTGTACAGTCCGTGAAATGAGACGGTTGTGTAACACGCAAACTTTGCGGACGTTAAGGAGCCGCCGGAAAAAGGGGCCTTTCTTGCAGGCCGTCGCCGGCACTTTCGTGAGAGGGGGCAACTGGCGGCTGCTGGCCTCAGCCGGCGCGCCCCGCTGCGAGTTGCGCCCGTGCCGGCTCAGCATGACTCGGCTAGCTTCGGTGCACCGGGGGCCCCTCAAGAAAAGGGAGGCGCACCATGTCGGGCCGCAGTCTGTACTCGCTTCACCCCTCGGTGGCGTACGTCCAGGCTGTCCTGGCCAATCTCGAGGCCAGCAGCGGGAAAAGCCTCGAGGCCTGCTGCGCCTGGTCGCGCAAAAGGGCCCCACCGAGACGAAGCGCCGGCGAGCGTGGTTCAAAGCCCAAGGGCTGGGCACCCACCAGGCCGCGCTTCTCGCTGAGCGCTCCGGCGGCGAGCCGTCCAGCCCCTTCGGCGACAGCGAGGAGGGCTACCTCCGGGCAGCGAGCGGCTACGTCGAGCGGCAGTACGCGGGAAACAAGGCGCCGCTGCGGCCGTTTTACGAGGCCATTCTGGCCGCCGGCCTGGCGGTCGGTCCACAGGCCAAGGCCTGTCCCTGCCAAACCTTCGTGCCCCTCTTCCGCAACCACGTCTTCGCCCAAATCAAGCCCAGCACGCTGAGTCGCATTGACGTCGGCCTCGCCCTGGGGGACCCGGCGAAAGTGAAGAGCGCGCCGGCGCGCCTGTTATCCACCCAAGGCTTCGCCAAGAAGGACCGCATTACGCACCGGATGGAGGTGAGGAGGCTGTCTGACGTGGACGACACGCTGAGGGCATGGCTGGCCCGCGCCTACCAGCGAGACGGCTGACGGACGGCCGCATTCGGGCAGCCGGGGCGCTACTGCATGCCTCGGCGCGCGTCGAGCAAGACTTGGTCGACCTCGTCGATGCGAATGAGGCCCGCCCTCGGGTACTCGAGGTCGAGGATGACGTAGACGGTGACGGCGAAAATAAACGGGAAGGCAACCACTTGCAGAGTGCTGTGGGCTTGGTTCTTGGCCATGCTGTACCCAGCCAACAGTGAGCACACCAGCGCCAGCAGCGCGAGCATCGCGAAAATGATGGTCGGCGCATGCGTCTCGGCGGCCACCGCCCGACTGGTGGCAACGGCAAACACGTCGTTGAGCGCCGGCAACAAGAGCCTCGCGGCCTGAGCGCCGTCCGCGTCGCGGGCCACGGCCACGGCCTGACGCCAGAGGTCGCCCTGCAGCAGCGTGGCCCGCGCAAACGCCCGCCCCGAGGCGTCGGCGTCCGCCAGGCGGTACCCATTCAGCCGCGCGTCGAGGTAGTCCCGAAATTTCTCCCGGAGCGGCGCCTGGGCGCTGGCCGGCAGGAGGTCCAACCGGAGGTAGGCGGCGCTGACGGCGTTGGCCTCCTCGAGAATGAAGTGGCGGTGCATCTCGAAGCGCGAGGCGGCTCCCGAGAAGGTGAAGGCCACCAGCAAGCCCAACAGCCCGAAGAGGGAGCCTTCCAAGGGTCCCAGCCCCGAGCCCACATGCTCCGCGCCCTTGGCCAGCTGTCGCTGGCCGGCGCGCTGGCCGACTTTGAGCAGGAGCACCATTGCCGAAAACAACCCGAGGACGAAAAGGAGGACGGCCAGGTTGTGGCTCATACGCCGGGAGCTGCCTCCGCTCGGAAACGGTTACGGATGCGGAAGCGCACTTGCTGCAGCGCGTCCGAGACGGAGACTTTCGAGCCGGCGGCGAACGCCACCGAGAAGGTACGTCGGGGACAGTCCGCCAGCAGCCGGCGCTCGGGCACCCGTTGTCGGGCCTGCAGCAGCCGCAGCTGCTTCTCGGACACCTCCACGCCGTGGCGGGCCAGGACGTCGTCGAAGAAACGGCGTTTGAGCTGTCCGACGCTGAGGGTTTCGAGCTGGACGGGGAGCAGCTGGGTGCTCACCGAGGCCCCACCGAAACGGAACGTCCACTCGGTGAGGAGCTCCAGGTCCAAGAAGGCGTCATTGAGCACCGACTGGACGTCCTGGCCGCGTGGCATCCAGTAACTTTTCAGCGCCTCTCCGCAGGCCGGGCACACCCAGGCGTGCAAGTCGTCCAGGCCTCGCAACCGGTAAAGCGGCACCGCGAAGACGTCCCGAGCGCAGGCCGGGCAGCGCGTGTGCTCGCCCAGCGTCCCCAGCACCCGACGGAAGTCCGCGCGCAAGGCGTGGCTGCGCAGCGCCAGCGGCACCGCTTGGGCCAAGCTGGCGTCGTGAAACCCGAGGCCGGTGTGTGCCACCTTGGGACCGGCCCGCCGCACGCCCAGCTCGAGCAGTGCTGAGGCATCCACCAGGGCCTCTTCCAGCGACGGGCCCGGGACGCGCGCCGCCGCCTCAAAGCGCGCGCGGAGGGCCTCCAGGGTGGCAAGCGTCTCCAGGCCGTGCGGGACGAGCTCCGAGGCGTAGGTGAAGAGCACCAGCCGGACGACGGCTGGCTGCTCGGCCGCGGCGCTCAGCAGCCACTCCGCGCGCCGGCGCACCTCCGGGGAAGCCCGGAGTGTGGCCAACGCCTCGAGCGACCAGCGGACGAGCGGCGCCCGGGCACGCGCCTCGAAGAAACGGTCGACGGCGGCGCTGGGGGCTCCCTCGAGCTCGGTGGCCTTTCGGTTGTAGCGCCGCACGGCGTCCTCCAGGGCCAAGGCTGCCGCCCGGACGTCCTCATACGCTGCCCGGGTGCGCTCGCCCAGCTCCTGGCGGAGGTCGGCAAAGGCGTCCAGGCCAGCGCCCTCCCGCTGCGTCACCTGCTGCCACAGGCGCGCGGTGGGGCAGGCCTCGAGCGCGGCGAGCTCCTCCAGAAGGCCCACGCGCACCTCCCGGAAGCGCGCGCAGCGCGCCTCCAACAGCGCCACCTCGCGCTCCAGCGTCAGCCCCTCATCGGCCGGCTCGGCGCCCAGCGCCTGGTCGGCCAGCGCCCGAAGCCCGAGGAGGTCGCCCGCCCGGTACAAGGCGTTGATGCGAACCATCAACTGGGCCGCCCGGACCTGGCCCTCCTCGTCGCGGGCCAAGTCCGGATGGTAGCGCCGGGCGAGCCGGCGGTAGAGCGTCTTCAACTCCGCGGCCGCGTCGGCGGCCGCTGGCGCCTCCGGCCACCCCTCGGCCGCCTCTTGCTCCGGCGCCGTGTTTGACAGCTCACGCGCCCGCCGCGCCTCCAGCCGTCGGGCACGAGTGACCACGGCCCCCCGCGGCGCCGTCTCCAGCAACTCCCCCCACCGCTCGAGCTGGCGCACCACGCCCACCACCCCCTGGTGCCTGGCGTGGAGCTCTCTCAGCGCCCCGTGGAGGCGGGCGTCGAAGACGCCGAGCGTGGTGCGAAGCGTTTCGATGTCGAGGTCCAGCTGCGCGATGGCGTCGCGGAGGGACTCGGCCAGCGCCTGCAGCTCGGCCAGGCGAGCGCGCAGCGGCGAGTCGGCAAGCACCAAGGAGCTGGGCGTCGAAGCGGACATGCGTTGGCCTTCAAGCTTAACCTCACGCTCGACTCGCGGGTCCGACAAGACACACGCGACGTCCCCAACAGGAGTCACCCCATGCCTCGCCAGTCTCCGTTTCCCACGCTGCTCGCTGCTGGAAGTCTGCTGCTCGCCGCCGCTGCCTTCGCGCAGGGGGCTCCCACGCCGCCACCGGGAGGCCCTCCACCGGGCAAGGGCGGCGGCGCTTGCCGCGCCGACATCGCCGCGCTCTGTCCCAACCTTCAGCCCGGGCCGGGCGAGCACGCGGCCATTGCCAAGTGCCTGGAGAGTCAGGCGGACAAGCTGTCGGCGCCGTGCAAAGCCCACCTCGACGAAGAGAAGGCCCGCATGGAGGCCTTCAAGGCGGCGTGCAAGCCCGACGCGGAGAAGTTTTGCGACGGGATTGCGGCCGGTGGCGGCCACATCCTGCAGTGCCTGCAGCAACACCAGAGCGAGCTGAGCGACGCCTGCAAGGCCGCCTGGCCCAAGCGCCACGGGCCGCCTCCCGGGGCCCCTCCAGGGCAGCCACAGCAGTAATTCGTCACGCGCAAAGCCCTAGCCAAGCCGGAGAAGTAGACGCATTGTGGGCTGGCCCGCAGGGTCCCCAACCGGGCCGGCGGGTCGGCCCCTCCTTTTTCTGGGAGGGCCCTTTCCCAAGGAGAGTGCCATGTCGAAGCTTCCCCGTTGTTGGTCCGCCCTCGCCGCCGCCGCCGGCTTCCTGGTGGCTCCGCTGGCCTTCGGTCAACCCGTCGAGCCGGGCAAGCCCTGCGCCGCCGACGTGGCCAAGCTGTGCCCGGGCGTGAAGCACGGGCACGGTGCCATCCTCCAGTGCCTGGAGGGCAAGCAGGACCAAATTTCTGACGCCTGCAAGGACGTGGTGAAGGCCAAGCTGGAGGAGCTCTACTCGGCCTGCAAGGACGACGTCGCCAAGTTCTGCGCCAGTGTGGAGAAGGGGCAGGGACGCATCATCAAGTGCCTCTACAAGAACAAGGCCACCCTCAGCGACGGCTGCAAGGCGGAGTGGATGAAGATGAAGCCGGCACCCGCACCGGCACCGGCCCAGTAGCCGCCGGGGCCTGGGGCGTCAGGGGGTGGGCGGGGGAGCGGGGCTGGCCTCTGCCCCACTCTGGAGCGCGCCGAGGAGCTGGTTCAGGTTGAGCGTCTGGACGCCCACGCCGCTTTTCCCGGTGGGCAGAAACACCAGCTGCTTGCCGGCCAGCGCCTCGGCAATGCGCAGCTTCACCAGCGCCTTGCCGCCACTTCCGGCCAGCGCCTCGTTTTGTTTGCGCACCGCCTCGGCGTGCGCCTTGCGCTCGGCCACAATGGCCTCCGCCTGCTTCTGGCTCTGCACAAAGTTGGCATCGGCCGCCAACCGCGCGGTGTCCAGCATGCCGGCGGCAGCGGCCAGCTGCTGCGACACCGTCCCTTTGGCTTTCTCCAGCTCCGCCTTCCACTGCTCCGAGGTGGCACGCCCTTCACTGCGCATGCGCTCGCTGTTTTGCTCGGCCAGCTTCTTGTCGCGAATGACTTTCTCGTATTCGGGATTGAAGCGGTGCTCGCCGAGGATGACTTGCCGGATGAGGACGCCCTCCGGCCCGAGCACTTCCTGCAGCCGGTCGCGGGCCTCGGCCGCCTTGGCGAAGCGCTTCTCGGAGACGTAAAACTCCTCGCTCCGCAGCTCGTTGAGGACGTCCCGCACCACGCTGCGGCACGCCGGGCGGACCAGCTTCTCCTTCACCTCCTCGACGTTTTCCCCCACCCGGTTGAGCAGGTACGGCGCCCGCTTGGGGTCCACCTGCCAGGCCACGGTGACGTCGACTCGAATGTCGTTGCCGTCCACCGTCTTGAAGTTGAGGTCGTCCTCGGCGTTGCGGTCCCCGCGGTGCGGGTCCTTCACCATGGCCAGGTTCTGCATCGACACGTCGAAGGTGTTCCAGTCGGTGACGAAGGCCGGGAAGGCGTAGGTGGCACCGGGGGCGTAAATCTCCGGTTGGATTCCTGGTTTGCCGAGCAGCCCGCCCAGCGCCAACTTCCTGGTGAGCACGCCCACCTCGGTGCTTCCGGTGGAGTGGCAGGTGCAGCCCTGCAGCGGCAGGGCCACCAGGCAGAGGAGGAGAAACGGGCGGCGAAGCATCCGGCTCACTCCTTCACGTCGAAGCGCTTGAGCGCACTCTTGAGGTCCAAGGGGTTGGTGCCGGACTCTCCGTCGGTGGGGACGATGATGATGCGGGTCCCCTTGAGCACGTCCGCCATTTTGAGGCCCACCAGGTTTTCCGCACCGAGGCCCTGCAGCGCAGCGTTCTCCAGGCGCGTGCCCTCCGCCTCGGCCAGCTGCACCGCCAGCTCGCCGGCCGCTCGCCGCTTGCGGGTGTAGAGGTCCGCCTCGGCCTCCAGCTTCTTCTTCTCACCCTCGCCGCGGGCCAGCTCCACCCGCACCCCCGCCGCGCCGACGGCGGCGATTCGGTCGCGCTCGGCGGTGGCCGTGGCCAGCTCGCCTTCGGCCTGGTTTTTGAAAACGGTCTGGTCCTGAATTTTCCGCTGCTCGATGGCCTGCTGGTAGCGGGCATCATAGGTGTAGGCGCGGACGAAAATTTGGACCACCCGGACGCCGCTCGGAAGCAGCTCGGCATTCAACTCCTCGAGCGCCTTTTGCACCCGCTCGGTGCGCAGCTTCACGTCGTAGAATTGCTCGGCGTCCAGCTCCCCCAGCTGCTTGCGCAGAATTTGTTCGGCCCGCGGAAACACCAGCGACTCCTCGTAGAGCCGTCCCGGGCCGGCCACGGTGATGACGCGGTAGGGGTCCTCGATGCGAAAGGCCACCGAGACGTCCACCGTCACCGTGTAGCCCTCGGACGTCTGGATGTTGAGCGCTGGCCGCACCGTCTGCTCCGACTTGCCTCGCTCGCTCGCATCGTTGGTGAGGTTGAAGAGCTGGATGTCGGTGGGAAACAGGTACATCCGCTCGGTGCCCGGGCTCACCCAGTGCACGCCGGGGTAGTACACCTCGGGGAGGATGCCTTTGTGGCTACCGACGATGACTTGCTTCACGCCCACCTCGTTGGGCTGGACGTAGACGGTGCAGAAGCCGTAGGCGAAGACGGCCACCACCAGCGCGCCGAGAAGTAAGTAGAGACGACGCCCGCGGGGCGTGCCGAAAATGCGCTGCCCCGCGGCGCGCAAGTCGATGGGGATGCGAGGGTCTGCCATAGAAAGCGCCACCCTACTCCTTGGAGCGCGCCGGGTCTGCAGCGGGGGTGGATGCCGGCAACTCGTCGAGCGGCCCCGGCGCGGCCAGCGGTTGATAGAGCTCCTGGTGGACCTCGGCGTCGCGCAAGTCCTCGACGATGGCGCGCAGCGCATTGCGGTGCTTTCGCTTGAGCAGCCACACCTGCGCGTCGGGGATGAAGGGAGCTCCGAGCAAGCAGGCGAAGGCGAACAAGTCCCAGCTGGTGGGAATGGGAATGAAGGGCGCCTTCACCAGAAAGAGGCCAATGGCGAAGCCGGCGGCTGCGTAGACGCCCCGGGCCAAGAGGTCACCGCCTCGCCACAGGCCGTAGTCCCGCTGCTCCAGTGCCGTCTGCTTCTGCGCCGCCGCCAGGTAGCGGGGCACCGCCACCCCGAGCAACGTCTCCTGCAGTCGGTCGAAGTACGTCTGGTCGCCGAAGACTTCCAGAAAACGCGCTCGGACGTCCGCCAGCTCTGTCGCGAAGACGTCCCTTAGCCTGGACTCGGCTTTGGGGGACCAAGGGCCGAGGCCCGGCCGGACGCGCTCGGCGGCGGCGATGAGGACGCCGGCGAGGAAGGGCAACCGGAAGCGGTCTGGGTACACGGGCTGCCGCCCAGCGTAGCCCAACTCGGGGCACCGCCGCGGCCGGCGCTGGGCGACTGGAAGAAGCCTCTCATTCCTTCTCGTGCGGAGGGGGCTTGGGGGACGGCGCCTTCTTCGCCGGCGGCGGCTTGGGGGCTGGTTTCGCCGCCTGCTGCGCTGCGGCTGGGTGCGGCTGGGCGGGCGGCGGCGCCGGTGGGTGCACCTGGGTGGGTGGCGGCGCGGCGCTCGCCGGGTGCTCGGGCGGCGGGCTGGGCGTCCCGGAGTGTGCAACGGGCGTCTGGGGGGTGGCCGGCTGCGCCGGCCCGGCCGGGCCGACGGCGTGCTGGGGTTGAGTCGCCGGTGGCGAGGCGGCCGGCGGGGGCGCCGAGGCGTTGCGCAACGGAGGCGGCGGGGCCGACACCGCCGGAGGCCCGTTGGAGACATGCGGGTCCACCGACATCTGCCGTTGCACCGGCGTCCCCTGCCGAGTGACGCCTGCGGGGGCCACCACCTCGACACCACCCGTGCCTCCGCCCTGGCGCACCACCATGCCCGGGCGCACCACCGGCGGGGCGGTGGCCGTCACCGAGGGGGGCGTGCCCACCGGGGCGGGAACAATGACGCCGTGCTGTGAGCCGGGAGGCGGGGGGACGAAGACGCCCGGCGGGCCCACCGGCCGGGCGTAGTGGGCCACCAACTCCGGACGCGGCTGCTGCACTTGGATGTAGACGTTGGGCGGCGGCGGCACGAAGACGGTGTGGGGAGGACGCCAGTAGCCGGCGACGTAAATGACGTTGCCCCCCCGCAACTCATAGTAGGGCTGCGTGTACACGTACCCGGCGGGCGCTCCCACCCAGCGGCCGCGCGCCCAGACCCACTCGCCGTTCCACCAGTGCCAATACCCGCCCACCCACACCGCCCCGACAAAGGGCGCCGGCGGCGGCGGGTCATACACCATCGGCGGCGGCGCGTAGGCGATGGCCACCGGAGCCGGCTCGGCCATGGGGGGCTCCACATACTCCGACACCGTCACCGCGACTGGCGCCGGAGGAGGAGGCGGCGCGGGCGGGGGCGTCTGGTACACCACCGTGGGTGGTGGCGTCGCGGCCACGACGCACCCGGCGAGGCTGAGGGTGAGGCCAACGGCAAGCAGTCGTTTCAAGTCGTCTCCTACAGTTGACAAGGGTGACGTCGCACGCCGGCGGCCTATTCAACCCCGAGCGGCTTAGCCCAGTTGCCGCTCCATGCGTGTGAGCGCGACGAAAAACGCCACCACCAGCGGCCCGGCGATGATGCCCACTGGGCCAAATGCAGCGAGGCCGCCCAACAGCGCGAAGAAGACGACGCCGCCGTGCAGCTGCACCCCGCCGCGGATGAAGAAGGGCTTGGCGAAGTTGTCGATGGTGCCCACCACCAGCGCGCCCCAGCACAACAGGAAGATGCCGGCGCCGGTGCGGCCGCTCAACAGCAGGGTGATGGCCAGGATGATGGACACCATGCCGGCCGCGCCGATGGGGATGAGCGCGGCGACGAAGGTGACCATACAGAAGAAGAGTGCGTTGGGGACACGGGCGATGAGAAAGCCCACCAGTGCCGCCACCGACTGCACCGCCGCGGTGAGCACGGTGGAGATGAGCAAAGCGCGAGTCACCTTGCGGAATTCGCCCATCAACGAGCGGAACTGCCCCGGGGCCAGAGGCACCACGCTCTCCAGCCAAAACACCAGGTCCCGTCCGCTGGTGAGGAAGAAGAAGAAGGCCACCAGGGTGAGCAGCACCATGAAGAGCACGCGGCCGGTAGCGGTGAGCACCCCGCCAAAGGCGGCCGCCGCGCTCTTGCCGGTCGCGGACAGCGTGTCGAACAGCTGCTTCGGGTCAGGCAGCGAGCCCAGCATTCGGTCGGCCCATTGGTGGAGCCCATCCGGTAAATTGCGCGCCAGGCCCTGCGGCCCCTGGGACAGCGCCTCGCGGAGAAAGGTAATGCCCTGGCTGGCCTCGCTGATGGCCACCGCCACCAGGCTGGCCAGCGGGCCGGCCACCGAAAGCACCAGGAGCAGCGTGAGCAGCCCGGCGGCGAGCCCGGGGCGCCCATGCATCCGCCGCGACAGCCGCTCGTGCAGGCCAAACAGTGAGCCCGCCAGCACCGCTGCCAAAAACAGTGCCGAGGCGAACGGCAGCAGCATCTGGCCCAACAGCAGAAGCGAGATGAGGACGAGGGTGATGTAGAAGAGGCGCGAGCCCTGCGGTGGTGGCGGCGGCGTTGTCGTCGTCACGTCTTCCCCTCTCCTGTCCGTTTCGTCACAGGGCTTCTACGCGAGCGCGCGCTCCAGCACCACCAGTGCGCCGCAGCCCGCCAGCGCCGCCCAGCGGGCGCCCTCCACAGGCAGCGCCCACCGCCGTAACTCGAGCAGCCCGCCCAGGCTGGCCAAGCTCAACAAAATCAGCCCCACCGCGCCGCAGCGCCACAGCAGCGGGAGCGCCTCCCCCCACATGACGAGCGAGAAGGCTCCCACAATGAGGAGGGCGAAGTTGACGAAGACGTAGGCGCTCCGGGCCCTTCCCGGCTGGACGTCATACTTCGTGAGGGAGGCCCCCGGCAGCCCTCGCAGCTCTCCGGCCGGCCCGAGCCAGGCCGGTCGAAAGGAGGGTGACGCCACCAGGAGCCGCAACCCGGCCGCCGGCGACGGGGCCCGGGCAGCGTCTTGAAGCAGGGCCACCACCGGCTGCACCTGCGCCCAGAGGGGGTTGAAGCTGCGCAGCGGATGACTCACCCCATAAATACAAGCCTCGCGCTCCTCGGCGAAGCTGCCAAACAGCCGGTCCCAGAGAATGAAGGTGCCGCCGTAGTTGCGGTCCAGGTACTGCGGGTTCACCGCATGGTGGACGCGGTGGTGGGAGGGAGTGTTCAACACCGCCTCGAGGGGGCCACAGCGCCGCACCAACTCTGTGTGAATCCAAAACTGGTACAGCGTCACCAGCGCCTCCACCACGGCGAAGGACACGAGCGGCACGCCCAGCACCGCCAGTGGCAGGTAGAAGGGAAGGACGGTGACGGGGGAGAGGATGGCCTGCCGAAGCGCCACGGCCAGGTTGTAGTCCTCGCTCTGGTGGTGGACGACGTGCACTGCCCACAGGAAGTTGACCTCGTGGGACAGCCGATGCCACCAGTAGTAGCCGAGCTCCACCCCCACCACGGCGAGGGCCCACGGCCAGAGGCTGCCTTGGGGAAAGGTGAAGAGTCGCGCCTTGGCATACACCAGCGCGTAGACGGCCAACACGGCCGCCGCCCCCAGCACCAGCACCGCTCGCTGGCCGATGCCGCAGCCCAAGTCGGCCAGCGCGTCGGCAAAGCGGTACACCCGCACGCCGCGCCGGCGAGCCAGCCAAAGCTCCAGGCCGATGAAGAGGAAGAAGGCCGGGATGGCCAGCGCGATGAGGTTTGGGCCCACAGAGAAACTCCAGCTGGGCAGTGTACCCCCCGGTGGGTGCCGGGCGAGAATGGCCCTCCCCCACCACCACATGAGCAAGGCCTTCACCAAAGAGGACGACGCTGAGCAAGCCCCACTGGCCCGGGCCCCAGAAAAGGGCCGCCGCCTCCTGACCAAGGAGGGCCACGCCAGAATTGTGCAGGAGCTCGAGCAGCTGCGTGCGCAGGAGCGCCCCGCCCTGCTGGCCGAGGCCTCGCCCACCGGGCGGATGCGGTTGAAGCAGCTGGAGGGCCGGCTTCAGGAGCTCACCCGCCTCCTCGAGGCGGCCGAGGTGGTAGAGGCCGGGGCTGACGGCGGGCCCGCCACCTTCGGGGCCTGGGTCACCACCCTGGACGAGGGCGGCCAGCGCACCACCGTGCGCTTGGTGGGCCCGGACGAGGCCGACCCACGGAAGGGGCTGCTCAGCATCGCGTCGCCGCTCGGCCGGGCGCTTCTGGGACGGCGCCCCGGGGACATCACCGTGGTGGAGCGGCCCCGCGGCCCGGCCGAGCTACAGGTGGTGGCCGTCCACAGCCGGCGTTGAGTCGGCGCGAGGCCGCTGCCCGTGCCGGCCAACGGGCAAAACGCTAAAAAGCGTCCCATGGCCGACCTCCGCTTGAGCGTGGATGCGTTCTGGACGAGCCCCTACGCCTTCAGCGCCTTCGTCGCGCTGAAGGAAAAGGGGCTCGCCTTCGAGGTGGACGAGGTGGCGCTGCACCGCCGCGAGCACCAGCACCCCGAAGCGCTGGCCGCCTCGCTCACCGGCCGGGTCCCGGTGCTGTCTCACCGCGGCTGGACGTTGTCCGAGAGCAGCGCCATCGACGAGTACCTGGAGGACACCTTCCCCCACCCTGGCCACCCCCGCCTCTTCCCCGAGGACGTGCGCGAGCGGGCGCGGGCCCGGCAACTGATGGCTTGGGTGCGCAGTGACTTAATGCCCATTCGCGCCGAGCGGCCGACCACGACGCTCTTCTACGGGGACATGGAGTTCCAGCCGCTGTCCACCGCGGCCCAGGGCTCGGCCGCACGGCTGTTGGCGGTGGCCGATGCGCTCATCACTCCAGGGCGAAGCACCCTCTTCTCCACCTTCTGTATTGCCGACGCGGACTTCGCCCTGATGCTGCTTCGCCTCTTGTGGAATGCGCACCCGGCGCCGAAGAAAGTCCGGACGTATGTGGAGGCCCAGTGGGCCCGCCCCTCGGTGCGGGCCTGGGTCGAGCACCCGCGCGCGCCCTACGTCGCCTACTGAAGCGCGCTGCCTACCGGCCGCGGTGGGCTGCCCGGCGCTAGTGCGCGTCGTCGTCGCCGTGGGGGGGAATACCGCCGTCGCTGGTGGGCTCGTCGCGCTGCCGCGCCAACTCGGCCTCGATGACGGCTAGCAGCACCCGCTCCTTCTCGTGGAAACGGGCCTTGCTCGGGTCGCCCAGGGTGCGGCGGGCCCCGTTGGCGTAAAATTCGAGGTCCTGGATGCTCGCTCCGTGAATGGGAGCTCCCTTGCTCCGGCCGTAGGGCGGAAAGACGCTCGGCGCATCCCCCGGCGCGCTCGGCGGCGCGCGACGGCGGACGTCTGCTCCTCTGGCCGCGCCGCCAATTTCCAGCTCCCCGAGTCGGAGGCTGAAGCCTTCGCCCTGGCGAATGGCCGTTCCGACGCGCACGTGTTCCACGCTGCCGTCGGACCGTGTCACCGCCACCGTGACTGGCAGGTCCTGGTCGCCCATGGCTGCCGCATCCCACCGCCGGGCGGAGGCTGTCAACCGCGGAGGCGCCAAACGCCCCTCCCCCCTTGGGGGGCCCTTCAGGCGGCCCGTGCCCTGACCAGCGCCCCCAGTCGCTCCAGGGCTCGCTCCAGCACCTCCATCGGCGGGCCGAAGCTGAAACGGGCATGGCTTCTGAAGCGCGAGGCCCGGCCGCGCCTGCGTTTTCCGGGGTTGACGTCGAAAAACTCCCCGGGAACGGTAATGACTTGGTGCTCCAGCGCCGCGCGGAACAGGGCCATGCCCTCCGAGAGAGGCGGCGGGAGCTCGGACAAATCCCCCCAGACGTAAAAGGTGCCCTCGGGCGCGGGGTGGACGCGCACCCCCAGCGCCCGAAGCCCCTCGAGGAGACGCTCCCGCTTGGGACGGAAGGCGGCGTGGATGGCGTGCAGCTCGCGCTGCACGTGGCCGGCGTCGAAGAGGCCAATGGCTGCCCGCTGCAGGGGTTTGCTGCCCCCGCCGTCCAGGAAGGAGCCGGCGCTGGCCACGGCATCAATGACGGACTTGGGGCCCACCGTCCAGGTGACGCGCCAGCCGGGGTAACGCCAATTCTTGGTCAGCCCGTCAAACAGCACCACCGGGTCCCGGTTGACGTCCCGCACGTAGGCGGCCGCGCTGTGCGGAGCGACCGCCGCGCTCCACACGTAATGGGCGTAAAATTCGTCGATGAGGAGGGCGCAGTCCAAGGAGCGCGCAAGGTGCACCCAGGCCTCGAGCTCGGAGCCACCCACCACCTTGCCAGTGGGGTTGGCGGGGTTGGAGACGAGGAGGGCCGACAGGCCGCGGCCGAGCACCTCCTTGCGCAGCTCCTCCACCGAGAATTCGTAGCCCCGCTCGGCGTCGAGCAGGATGGGGATGGAGACGAAGCCTTTGAAGGCGTCCAGCAGCTCCTCGTAAGCCGTGTAGTCGGGCAGGAAGTGGCCGAGGTTGACTGGGCCAAGGCTGGCGGCGGCCCGGGTGAGCGCGGCTCGCCCACCGCCGGAGACGCTCACGTTTTCGGCTGAATACTGCGAGGGGAGCCCGCGGCGGTACAACCGGTTGTAGTGCGCGGCGATGGTTTCGCGGAGTTCCCACAGGCCCGCCACCGGGGCGTACTCTTGGTCGCCCGGGTCAATGGCAATGGCGGCCACCCGCGGCGGTGCCCCGGGCAGCTCTCCGGTGTCCGGCTGGCCCTGGCCGAGGTTGCACCAGGACGGGTCGGCCGGTGTGAAGCCGCGCTTCTGGGCCTCGGAGGTGACAAAAATGACGCCGGTGCGCGGCACCGGACGGAAGGCTGAGACGCCGCTCTCGCTGGACATGGACGGGGTGTGTCGCCTCCACCCTACACCACAAGCCGTCCCACGTGACGGACGGCTACCCTCAGGGCACAGACGCGGTGGCGCGGCCAAGGCAGGCTTGAAAGTGTGCATTCACCGCGCGGGCATAGCGCGCCGTGGTGTAGCGGCTCTTCAATTTCGGGCTGGACAGCTCGACGTCCGGTAGCTCTGCCACCGGCAGCGGCGCCCCGAAGCGGGCCTGGTAGGCCTTTTGGACGGCGCGGTAGGTGGGACTGGCCTCGAAGGCCGCTTGCTTCTCCAGGCGCACGTCGCGTCGGACGTCCGCCGCGCTCAGCCCCGGCTGGTCCTGGGCGAAGGCCAACAGCGCCTGCAGCGACTCGCTCTCCTCGCCCCGAGGCTGCGCGTGGCCGTCGTAGGCGAGCAAGTCGCCGTCCGGAGCGAGCGGCCGGCCGGTGAGGCGGCTGACGGCGCGCTGGAGGGCAGCGTTGCGAGAGGCGTACTCGCCGGCGTTGTAGTCGGCGAAGCGAAACAGGGCTCGCGGGTAGTGCGCCTCGTACCCCCACAGCCGCTGGACGCCCCACCGTAGCCCCCCTTCCCGGGTGAAGAGGGCATCGCGGACGGCGTCCGCGTCGGCATACCGGCCGGGGGCATGGCTGAGGACCCAGCGGGCGCTCACCTGCATCGAGCCGGCGGTGCCCACTGGGTTGAAGTCCTCAAGCTCGGCACGACGAAAGAGGCCCTCCCACAGCGCCGCCGCCCGGTAGGCCACCGGGTGTTTGGCATGCGCCGCGGCGAGCATGTCTCGAAAGAGCAAGTCGAGGTCCCGCTCGGTGTGTAGGCTCCGCAGTCGCTGGGCAAACGTGCGCTTGTCCCCCGGCTTCCGCTCGGCCAGCAGCGCCTGCACGGCGGACTTCCCCGGTGGCCCAAGACGCGAGGCCAGCTCGTCGAGGCGCGTTTGCACCATGTCGGCCAGGCCGGGCACCGGGGGGTCCACCTGGAAGCCTGACTCCTGTTGGACAATGGCCACCGCTCCGCACACGCGCTCGAGTTCCGCCGGCAGTCCGGCTGCGCTGAACGCCGCCCGGAGGTCCCGCGCCCAACCCTCGCCGTCGGGCAGCTCCTCGGGCAGCAGTCCTCGCACCTCGGCCGCCGTCAGGACACGAGGCGGCGGCGGTGCCGCCGGGGGCGGCGCCTCCTCCTTGCGGCACCCGGCGGCCCACCCGAGCAGCACCAACAGCGCAGCCCGACGCCAAGGGGGCACACGCGGCGGCCCTGCTTCGACAGGAGAAGGAAGCCAGCGACGTCTCCTCCGCCCGGCCAACCGCGCACCTCCCGCCGCCTGTAGCGCGCACCCACCCAGCACCGGCGTCGCTTGGACGTCGAGTTCCCGCATGCCGCTGGCCAACGACAACCCAATCTCGCCAGTCGCCACCGGCCGCCCAGCTTGCTCGACAGCCGCCCCGGGGAAGGGTAGCAGCGGGCGCTGGACATGCGGTGGTCGGCCCTCAATCCCTGGAAGGACCTCGCCGGCCTGCCGCGCGAGTCCTGGCTCATCGCCCTGGCCACACTGGTCAACCGTGCCGGCACCATGGTGATGCCATTCCTGGTGCTCTTTCTCACCCGCGACCGAGGGCTGGCCCCCACCCGAGCCGGCCTCGCCATTGCCCTGTACGGCGTGGTGGCGCTTCTGTGGTCGCCCATCACCGGCCGGCTGGGAGACGCCTGGGGCCAGCTGCGCATGGTGAAGGCCTCTCTCTTCTCGAGTGCCGCCGTGCTGTTGGCCATCCCGCTGTTTCACTCCTACGCCTCCATCCTGGTGGGAATGGTGCTGCTGGCGCTCGTCTCGGAGCCCGTCCGTCCGGCGACCATGGCGCTGGTGAGCCACCTCGCCCCGCCGCACCGCCGGCGCCAGGCCTTCGCCCTCAACCGGCTGGCCGTCAACCTGGGGATGAGCATCGGGCCAACCGTGGGCGGCTTTCTGGCCGAGTCGTCTTTTCGCTCGCTCTTCTGGGTGGACGCGGCAACCTCCCTGCTGGCCGGGCTGGTATTGGTGGTCGTCCCCTTCCGGGCGCCCCGGCATTTCCATGACCCGGCGGCGGTCCGGCCCGGCTCAGCCCTGGCCGACCGAAAGCTGCTGTACGCGCTGGCCGCGCTCCTGCCGGTGTTGCTCGTCTTCTTTCAGCATGTCTCCACCATGGCCCTCTTCCTGGTGGACACCTTGGGCTTCCGGCCCTCGGTGTACGGCAGTCTCTTCGCCATCAACACGTTGGTCATCGTCCTCAGCGAAGTCCGCCTCAATACCCTCACAGGGCACTGGCCCTTTGCCCGCTCCATGGCCGTCGGCGCCTTCCTCTCGACGCTGGGCTTCGCCGCCCTGGCCTTGGCCCGCTCGCTGCCGGCGGTGGTGGGCACGGTGCTTCTGTGGACGCTTGGAGAGATGATTCTCTTCCCCACCACGTCCGCCTACATCTCGGAGATTTCACCGCCCTCCCGCCGGGGCGAATACTTGGGCTTCTACACCATGACCTTCGGCCTGGCCTTCAGCCTCGGGCCCTGGCTCGGCACCCTGGTCCTCGAGCGCTGGGGCGGCGTTCCGCTGTGGGCGCTGTGCCTCCCGGTGGGAGGACTCTCGGTGCTGGCGCTGGCGCGCGTCTCCGGCCACGGCACCGTCCCCGTCCGCCCCACCGTCCCCTCGGCCAATTGAAAACGCTGCGGCGGCGGAGCTCCCTGGCCGCTGCCGTTGGCGAAGCGTCCAACCTTGGGGGGGCCTTCAGGGTTTGACGCTTTGGATGGAATCAGGCTGTCGTTCGCCCCCTTGGGAGGGCTCCACTGCCTCCCCACTCTCGAGGAGCCCGCAATGCGCCCGTCCGTCGTGGTTGTCTTGTGCACCCTCGGCAGCCTCTGGACACTCGGCTGTGGCAGCAGTGGGGCCTCCGGCCCGGTGGTGAGTGTCTCCCCACAGACACTCACCGTCACCACCGGAGATGGAGCGACCACGTTTGTGGCCATTCTCAGCAACGGCGCCGTCGCGCCGGTGAGTTGGGCGCTGCTCAGCGGACCGGGCAGCATTTCCACCACCTCCGGCACCCAAACCGCCTACCAACCCCCTCCCCTCGGGGGCAGCGGAGGCACTGCCTCGCTTCGGGCCACGGCCGCGTGCGGGGCTGGCTGCACCGTGGTGGACACCGCCACCATCACGGTCAACACCGCCACCACCGGGACTCTCACCATCACCGTCACCGGCTTGCCTACCACGGCGCCCGCTAGCCTCACCGTCAGCGGCCCCAACGGTTACTCGCAGGCTGTGTCCACGGTGAATGCGACGACGCTGACCGGCCTCGCGCCGGGGGCTTACACCGTCACCGGCGCGGACATCGGCGACAGCAACAACCCCGTGGTGAATTCAAAGTCCACCGCGCCGCCCGCGCAGGCCACGGTGGTGGCCAACGCTCAAGCCAGCGTCACCGTCGCCTATGCCCCCGTCCCGGGCTACGGCTTTCTCTGGGTGGCCGGAGGCGCAAGCCTCGAAGGCTTCACCCCCGGCAACCTGCAGGTGGACCGCGCCCCCAGCATCACGCCCAGCACCGCCGGCCCGGTGCAGGGCATCGCCTTTGATGCCACCGGCGCGGTGTGGACGTCCCAACTCGGGCCGCCCGACGCCGTGGTCAGCTACGCCGCAGCCGGGCTGGCCAACTCCTCGCCCCTCAGCCCGGCGGTGACGCTGACACAAAGCCCCATCTCGGACCCGGTGGGGGTGGCCCTCGGGCCAGACGGACGGTTGTGGGTAGCCAACTGCAGCACCAACGCCGTCGCCGCCTACCCGCTGACGGGCGGGGCGGCTCAGGTGGTCATCACCACCACCACCGGCCCGGCGCCCCCCAACGCCTTTGCCTGCCCGGTTGGCATTGCCTTCGACAGCAGCGGCAACCTCTGGGTGGCCAACCGCGACGGTGTCGCTGAGCGCTTTCCGAGCACTCAAATTTCTACCACCACCACGCACCCGCAGCCGGACACGACGCTGACCGCACCCACCAGCCCCGCCAGCAGCCAACCCTACGGGCTGGCGCTGGACGCCGAAGGCAACCTGTGGGTTGCCTTTTGTGGTGGCTCCACCGTGGCGCTGTACACCGTCAGCGGTGCCACGGTCGGCTCCGTCCCGGTGACGACGTTTAGCCAAACCGGGACGCCTCTCAGCTTGGACTGCCCGGTGGCGCTGGCGCTGGACAACAGCGGGGACCTCTTCGTTGCCAACGCCGGCACCCAAGGCGCCGGCGGGACGCTGTCCTGGTATTCCGCGCCCGCCATGTCCTCCTCGGGACCCGTCCAGCCGGTGCTGCAGCTGACCAACATCACCGTCACGGTGGGCGGGCTGGCCTTCAACCCCACGCCCGCCAACCTCCCCATTTTTCACTGAAGCGGCGTGAGGCACCTGCTGCAACTGCGCGCGCTGGCGCTCGCCCGGCTCCTGCCGAAAGCCTGGAGGCGGTGCCGACCGAGGCGCCGTTGCCTCCCGACACTGGCGCCCTGGCCCGGCGTGCGCCGAGGACGCCCGCTCGGCCGATGAGCGTCACGTCGGCGAGTTGGCTCACCCGGCCTGAGCGCGAGGCGCAAGAGCAGCCCGCGGCCATGCTCGACGCCTTGGGGCTACTTCCCGGGCAGACGGTGGCCGACGTGGGGGCCGGGCGTCGGCTACCACGCCTGGCGACTCGCGGCCCGCGTCGGCAGAGCAGCACCT
Source organism: Myxococcaceae bacterium (assembly GCA_052147975.1). Lineage (GTDB taxonomy): Bacteria > Myxococcota > Myxococcia > Myxococcales > Myxococcaceae > JADGRA01. The sequence continues at coordinate 73,551 of JBKQJL010000057.1, read as the reverse complement.
CCTCGTCTTCGTTCCGGTGCGCTGGGCCGTAGTAGCGTCGCCCAATGTCCCTTGGATGGAAGTCCGTGGTGTTCGCCTGGCTGGTCGCTCCACTGGCATTCGCCGAGCAGGCCCCCGCACTGCCCCACACCGACCCGGTGCTGCAGCAGGCCATCAATCGCGTCTACCCGTCGCTGGTTCAAATCCACGTGCTGTCCGCCTTCAGCGAAGGCGGGCGAGAGCGGAAGTTCCAGGCCTCCGGCAGTGGCGCCATCATCTCCGCCGACGGCTACGTCATCACCAACCACCATGTGGTGGGCAAGGCCACTTCCATCCGGGTCATCCTCCCCACCTTCGAGGAGCTGGAGGCGAAGCTGGTGGGGACTGACCCGCTGGCCGACATCGCCGTCATCAAACTGGACCTCAGTCAGCGGCCGCCCGGCTCCCCGCCCCTTCCGGTGGCGCACTTCGGTGAGTCCTCGGCTTTGAAGGTAGGCGACACGGTGCTGGCCATGGGGTGTCCGTTGGCCTTGTCGCAGTCGGTGACGCGCGGCATCGTCGCCAACACCGACATGCGCATCCCTCGGACGCTCGAGCTGGACGGCGAAAACGTGGGCTCGGTGGTGAAGTGGATTGGGCACGACGCCCAAATTTTCCCCGGGAATTCGGGCGGCCCCCTGGTCAACCTCGACGGAGAAATTGTCGGCATCAACGAGTTGGGAATTGGCCTGGCAGGCGCCATTCCTTCCGACCTGGCCCGGGCGGTGGCCGAGCAGCTGATAGCCAAGGGTCGGGTGGACCGCGCCTGGACGGGCATGGCCTTTCAACCGCTGCTCAAGAACTCGCCGCCGTCGATGACTGGAGTGCTGGTGTCGGCCGTGCTTCCCGGCACTCCGGCAGCGGCCGCCGGGGTCAAGCCGGGCGACCGGGTGCTGGCGGTGGAGGGCCATCCGGCCAACGTGCGCTTCGACACCCAGCTGCCGCATTTCATCAATGAGTTGCTCCAGCGGCCGCCCGGTGCGCCCCTCACGCTGTCCTTGGCACGCGGGTCCCAGCAGCTCACGGTGACGCTGACGCCCCTGCTTCGGGACGAGGCCCGCGCCAAGGAAGTGGAGCTCAAGGAGTGGGGCCTCACCGTCCGCCGTCTCACCCGGGTGGAAGCCATCGACTTGCAGCGACCGGACAGCAAGGGCGTACTGGTGAGCACGCTGTTGCCCGGCGGGCCCTCGGACAAGGCGGTCCCGGCTCTGCGGGCCGGAGACGTTGTCACCCAGGTTGCCGGCAAGCCAATAGACGGGCCCGACGCGCTCCTCAAAGCCACCGCGGACCTGCTCGCCGGCGCACGGGCGCCGGTGCCGAGCGTGGTCGGTTTCGAGCGCGGTGCCGAGAAGATGCTGACCCTGGTGGAAGTCGGCATCCGTCCGCCGCAGGAGCCGCCGGCGGAGGCCAGACGTGGCTGGCTTCCCATCGCCACCCAGGTGCTGTCGCGCAAGCTGGCCAACGCCCTCGGCTACAAGGGGCGCAAGGGCGTGCGGGTGACGCAGGTGTACCCGGACAGCGACGCGAGCGGGCTCAAGGTGGGTGACGTCATCACCAAGGTCGATGACGCGCTGGTGGAGGCAAGCGAACCGCAGGACGCCGACGTCTTCGACGGGCTGGTGCGCGCCTACAAGCCGGGCAGCAAGGCCCAATTCGCGGTGCTCCGCGACGGGAAGCCCCTGGTGCTCGGCGTCTCCCTCCTCGAAGGCCCGCGCCAAGAGAACGAGCTGCGCGTCTACGAGGACGTGGTGCTGGAGTTCCGGGCCCGAGACATCGCCTACTTGGACCGGGTGAAGCGCCGCTGGTCAAAGGACGAGACGGGGGCGCTGGTGAGCCAGGTCGACGTCGGTGGCTGGGCGGCGGTGGGCGGCCTGCGCATCGACGACCTCATTGCCTCGGTGGACGGCAAACCGGTGCGCACGGTGCAGGAGCTCGAAGCACTGCTCCGCCCGGTGAAGCAGACGAAGCCCCACCACCTCACCTTCTTCGTGAAGCGCGGCGTACAGACCCTCTTTCTCGAAATCCAGCCCACCTGGGGCGACATCCGGGAGGCCTCCAAGTGAGAGTGGCTCAGCATTGGCTCTTGGCCAGCGCGCTCCTGTTCGCCGTCCCGGCGCCCGCCGCGGACCTCCGCGCCACCGGGCGGGCCACTGCGGAGCAAGTCCGCCGCGCCGTCATCACCATCCGAATCGTCCTCAAGCTGAAAATTGGCTTCGGGGGACAGGCGCAGGAGCAGGAGCAGAAGATGGAGGTGGCCGGCGTGGTGATTGACCCGTCCGGGCTGACCCTGGCCAGCGCCGCCAGCATTGACCCTTCGGGGGCCTTGCGAAAAATGGCGGGAGGGCAGTCCTCGCGGATGAAGGTGGAGGCCGAGGTGAAGGAGACCACCCTGTTGCTCGAGGACGGCACCGAGGTGGAGGCCGACGTCGTCCTCAAAGACACGGACTTGGACTTGGCCTTTCTCAAGCCCCGGGAGGGCGGACGACGCTTCAGCGCCGTGACTTTGCGCCCCCGCAGCGGGACGGTGCCATTGCTCACGCCTATTTTTGTGGTGGCCCGGCTGGGAAAGCTGACGAGCCGTGCGCTGGCCGTTGCCACCGGCGAAATCCGCGCCTCGGTGCGCGGGCCCGCCCCCTACTACGTCACCGACGGCGAGACAGCGAGCTTCACCGGTTCAGTGGCCTACACGGCCGACGGCGTCCCGCTCGGCGTCTTCGTCAACCGCTTCAGCACCTCCCCCGACGCGCGCGGCGGCGGCATGTTTGACGGCGCCTTTGGCCGAAGCGGCTCAGAGGCGGTGCTGACGGTGCTCCGGCCGGTGGACAAGGTGCTCGAGCTCGCGGCCCAAGCCCGGGACATGGCCCCTCAGGCCAAGCCAGAGGACGGCGGGGGGCCCTGACAGGGGCGGCCGGCTCTACCGGCTCGCGAACGGGCAGCGCATCCGCACTTTGGCTCCACCCGACGGGGCGGCGAAGGCGAAACCCGCCTTCTCAAACATTCCCACCGTCCCCGTGTAAGCATGGCTCGCCGGCAGCGGACTCCCATCCGGCTTGGCCTTCACCGGGTAGCCCTCGGCTGCCGGCGCTCCGGCTTGGCGCATTCGCTCGACGGCATGCGCCAACAGCAGAGAGGCCACTCCCTGCTTCCGGAAGCCACGCTTGATGAAAAAGCACGGCACGCTCCACACCTGGCCCCCGTCGTCGCAAGCGAAGCCTCGCGAGCGCACGAGCCGCGGAAAGTCCGTCCTGGGCCCGTAGGTGACCCATCCCACCGGCTCCGTGTCCGCGAAGGCCAGGGCGCCCTGGATGGCCCCTTTGGCCACCAGGGCTTTGAAGCGCCGCTTCAGCCTCTGCCCCTTGAGTGGGGCGTACGGCTGGTTGGCGTTGAGGCGCCAAAACATGCACCAGCACCCGCTGCTGGCGCCATTCTTGCCGAACAGCTCCTCCACCGAGGGCCACAGCGCCGGCGTGAGGTCTCGCACCACGACAGGCATGAGAAGAGAAAATAGTGCCACCGGCGAGCCACGGTCGTCCAGCGCGCCCCTCCTCGCGGCGACGGGGGGGATGGGACTGAAGCGGCACGCCCGGACACCATCGAGAAGGGGTGTAAAGCTGGCGTTGGGACATGGCTTCGACACGCTCTGTTTTCGCCCTGGTGCTTCTCGCCCTCGCCGTGGACTCTGGCGCAGCCGAGCCCGCGCCGGGGCCCGCTTTTGACGTCGAGGCAGCGACCGAGGCCTACCTGGCCCGCCTCTCGCCGGCGACCAGGGCCCGCTCCGACAGCTACTACCAGGGAGGCTACCTCTGGGAGGTTCTCGACGTGCTGCTCCTGGTGGGAGTGTGCCTGTTGTTCCTCCAGACCGGCCTGTCGGGGCGCCTCCGAGACTGGGCGGAGAGACAGACCGACCGGCGAGCGCTGCAGACGGTCCTCTATTGGGCGGCGTATTTTCCGCTGAGCAGCGCGCTGCTGTTTCCCTTCACCCTCTACGAGGGCTTCTTCCGAGAGCACGCGTACGGACTGTCCAACCAGACGCTGGGCAGCTGGCTGTTGGACCGGACAAAGCTGTTTGGCCTGCTGCTCCTTTTGGGGGGCGCTCTGCTGGTGGTGCTGTACGCCCTCGTCCAGCGCCTTCCGCGCAGCTGGTGGGCTTGGGGCGCCGTGGTCACCACCCTCTTCGCCACGCTTTCCCTCGTCGTCTTCCCCATTTTCGTCGCGCCCCTCTTTAACCACTACACCCGGCTCACCGACGAGCGCGTGCGCGCGCCCATCCTCCGGATGGCAGCAGCCAATGGGCTTGCCGCCGAGGAAGTCTGGGTGAGCGACGCTTCGCGACACAGCAAACGCATCAGCGCCAACGTGAGCGGGCTCCTGGGCACTGAGCGCATCACCCTCAACGACAACCTGCTGCGCCGCGGCACCCCCGAGCAAGTGCAGGCCGTCATGGGACATGAGCTCGGCCATTACGTGCTCAACCACGGCTATAAGCTTCTGGCCTTCTTCGCCCTGCTTGCCCTGGCCGTCTTTGCTGCGTTGCGCACCCTCTTTTCCTGGGCGCTTGCCCGCTGGGGCAGCCTGTGGGGGGTCCGCGGCGTGGGCGACCCGGCCGGTCTGCCATTGTTTGTCCTTCTGGGCAGTGTCCTCGGCCTGTTGCTGACCCCGGTGGGCAATACGCTGCAGCGGGTGCAAGAGCAGGAGGCGGACGTCTTCGGCCTCAACGCGGCACGCCAGCCGGACGCCTTTGCCGAAGTGGCCCTGCAGCTCTCGGACTACCGAATGGTGGCCCCCGGTCCGGTGGAGGAATTCATCTTCTTCGACCACCCCAGCGCCCGGACGCGCATCCGTACCGCCATGCGGTGGAAAGCAGCTCAGCCCCCGCCCTAAAGGCCGCCGGCAGCGCGGGCACAGGCCAAAATGGCCTCCGCCGAGCGGTCGATGTCCGCCTCGGTGGTGTTCCACCCACTGACGCTGACCCGCATGGCGGCCAGGCCGCGCCACACCGTGCCTCCCAGCCAGCAGGTGCCCTCGGCCTGCACCCTCGCCACCACCTCCCGGGTGAGCTGGTCCGCGTTTGCCCCGCTGGCCGACTCGAAGCGCACCAGCACCTGGTTGAGCGCCACCTCGTTGAGGATGCGAACGCGCGGGGCGGAGGCGAGGCGTTGGGCCATCTGCCGAGCCAGCGCACAGCAGCGTTCCACCAGCTCGGCCACCCCCTGCCGCCCGAGCGCGCGCAGCGTGGCGTAGGTGGGGATGCCGCGGGCGCGCCGCGAGAACTCGGGGCCGAAATTCACGCCGTCCCGCTCCTGGCCGGACTTCACCAGGTAGGCCGCATCGCTTCCCATGGCCGCTCGCAGGGTGGCCGGCTCCCGGACGATGGCAACGCCCGCGTCATAGGGCACGTTGAGCCACTTGTGCATGTCCACCGCCCAGGAGTCCGCCTGCTCCATGCCCTCCGCCAGGTGTCGGCGACTCGGCGCAACGCGGGCGAAGAGGCCAAACGCGCCGTCCACGTGCAGCCAGCCGCCGTGGGCGCGGACGGCCTCGGCGATGGGACGCAGCGGGTCCACGGCTCCGGTATTGACGTTGCCCGCCTGGGCGCACACCAGAGCGGGCCGTCCCAGTCCGGCCAACGTCCGCACCAGCGCTTCGGGGCGCATGCGGCCCTGGCCATCCACCTCCACTCGGATGGCCGTCTCAGCGCCGAGGCCCAAGAAGCGCAGGGCACGCAGCACGGTGACGTGGACTTCCTCGCCCACCACCAAGGGCAGCGCCGGGGCGCCGAGGAGGCCACGCGCCTCGACATCCCAGCCGGCACGCGACAGCAGCGCGTGGCGGGCGCAGGCCAGGCCAACCAGGTTGGCCAGCTGGGTACCGGTGACGAAGCCCACAGCCGACTCGGGGGGCAACTCGAGGAGTTGGCACAGCCAGCGGCCAGCCGTCTCCTCCAGCACCGCAGCCAGCGGCGAGGTGACGTACAGGCCGCTGTTTTGGTCCCAGCTGGACGTCAGCCAGTCCGCGGCCAGGGCCACCGGGTGGCTTCCGCCAATGACGAAGCCAAAAAAACGCGGTCCGGCCGTGGCCACCAGGCCGGGCTCTCCGTCGACGGCCAACGCCCGCAGAACGCTCCGAGCGTCCTCCCCACGCTCGGACAGCGGGACGTCAAAGGTGCGACGGAGCTCGGCGGCCGAGCCCGGTGCGCCCACCGGGCGGCTGGACAGGGAGGCCTGAAAGCGGCGGGCGTACTCCAGCGCATCCACCAATAAGGGGTTGTCGGACATGGCTAATGGGGAGTTTTCCTCCACGTGGCCAGCACAGTCGAGGGCCCAGCGCCCCGGCCGTCCGTGCTAGGCAGGGGCCTTAGGGACATGGGGACTTCCAGGCGCGGCATCCTCGACCCGGCGCAACTCGCCCGAAAGCAGCTCGCGCGGGACCTCCGCATGGTGGGCTCGCGCTGGCTCTTCCAGCACAAGTGCGACCGCATGGCCGTCTCCCCCTTCGCCTTTCTCCGCGGCTCGGCGCCCCTCTTTTACTCCGCACTGCGCAAGGTGCCTTGGCTGGCGGGCGGACCCGAGGGGGACGGCTGGTTGACGGGAGACTTGCACCTCGAAAATTTTGGCGTCTACCGCCCGCAGTCACTGCTGGACGAGGCCAAGTCCGAGGCAGTGGCCTTCGACGCCAACGACTTTGATGATGCCTTTGTCGGGCCCCAGCGGCTGGACGTGCTGCGCTTGCTCACCAGCACCGTCCTGGCCGCCAGGACGTGGGGGCTGCCGGCCCTCGCCATCCGGGGGGCCACCGAGGCCGTCCTCGAGGGCGTGCTGGCCGGCCGAGGCAGAGGGACGGCTGGACGGGCACCCGCGCCGGTGCGCACCCTGCTGGAGCGAGCGGCGGCGCGGACGCGCCACCAGCTGCTGGAGGCGCGCACCGAGCTCACGGCACAGGGCCGCCGCTTCACCCGGGGTGCGCGTTACCGCTCGCTCAGTCAGGCCCTGCAGCGCGACGCGACGGTGGCCTTCGCGGCCTACGTGGCCGCGCTTCCCGGCGCCGTCCGCGGCCACCACGGGGAGGCTTGGAGAGTGGTGGACGTGGCCTTTCGCATCGCCGGGACGGGCAGCCTTGGCGTGCTGCGCATTGCAGTTCTGGTGGCCGGCAAGGGCGGCCCGGACGGGGGCTGGATTTTCGACATGAAGGAGGAGGACGAGCCTTCGGGCCGTGCCTTCGCCACCGGCAACGCCGGCCCGGGCGCGGGCCGCGTCCTGAAGGCCCTGCGCAAGTGCCTCGCCAGTCCCCCCCGCATGGCCGGGCGCACGGAGCTCGCCGGGCGCTCCATGCTGGTGCGGCGCCTCATGCCCCAGGAAGACCGACTGTCGATGGCGCACCTCGCCCCCGAGGAGCGCGAGCCGGTGCTGCGCTACCTCGGGGCGCTGACCGGCGCCCTGCACCGTCGAGGCGCCAAGCGGGCCCCGCGCTGGAGGAAACAGGAAGCGCGCCCGCTGCTGGACAACGCCCTGACACTGGCCGGCATGTACGAGGCCGCGGCACTCCACTACGCCGTGCTGGCCCAGCAGGCCCGAGGCTGAAAACTGGCGGCGTCAGCAGCACCCGCTACGCTGTCGGCTACAGGACTGTACGCCTTTCAACAGGCTTCTCCCCCGGGGTGGACTGCCTTCATGGACCGAGAACCGCTTCTCGACATTTTCGACGAGTTGAATCGCTTTCGCGAAGTGTTCGAGCGCGCCCAGCGGCTGGTGGCACCGGTGGTGTCCGAGCACGCCCAACGGCTGGAAGCCATGGCCAAGGGGTTGCGCAAATTCTACGGGCCGTCGGTGGAGCCCTTCATTCGGCAGGTGGATGACGTGTTGCTCACCGCGCGCCGCCTCACCGAGCCGATGAAGGAAATTCCGCTGGAGAAACTCGGGGAGCGACGGTCCACCGAGCGGCGCCGCACCGACTCGCCCCCTGCTCCGCTCCCTGGGCTCATCCCCCGCGCGCGCTGAGCGCGGGCCTAGCGCTTGGGCTCAAAGGCCAGCGCTGCCCCATTCATGCAGTAGCGCTTTCCCGTCGGCGCCGGGCCGTCGTCGAAGACGTGGCCGAGGTGGCCACCACAGCGCCGGCAGTGCACCTCGACGCGGGACATGAAGAGGCCCTCGTCCTCGTGGGTGCCCACCGCGCCCTCGAGGGGCGCGAAGAAGCTCGGCCAGCCCGTCCCGCTGTCGTACTTCGCCTCCGAGGGGAAGAGGGCCAGGGCGCAGCCGGCACAGAGAAACGTCCCCGGGCGCTTCTCGCCCTCGAGGGGGCTCGTTCCGGCGCGCTCGGTCCCTTGCTCGCGCAGGACGCGGTAGGCAGAAGGCGATAGCAGCTTCCGCCACTCCTCCTCAGTCTTCACCACTTCATAGGGTTCCTGGACGGGACTGGCCACGGCGGGTCTCCCACGCAAGGGGCGGGCCAGGCTGGCGGCGCCGAGCACGCCGGCGCCGAGGAGCAGCACCCGCCGAGGGACGCTTGGCTGAATAACGCCTTTGCCCGTGCGCCGCACCCGCTGGGCGGGTGACAGGGGGCGCCGCCACCTTGCGCCAGCGGCCCGGCCCAAACGAGGGGTAGGCCCCCGGCCCCCAAAGGGGCTGGGGACGGGACGGCCCGGGCAGCAGAGTCCGCTCGGGGGGCCGGCCGGCGGCGGCGGTGCTGGGAGCGCATGACGCTGTTGCTGACTTTTCGTTGCGAACGCATCGACTTGGCCAGGGGGCTACGTTAGGGATGGCCGCCTGCGGCCTCGCCCCGGCTGCGGGAGGATGGGTTTTTTAGATGTGGATTGTCCGGCTGGCGCTTCGGCGCCCCTACACCGTCGCGGTGCTGTCGGCCCTCATTTTCATCTTCGGGGTCATGTCCGCGCTGCGGATGAACAAGGACATTTTCCCCTCCATCGACATCCCGGTGGTGGTGGTGGTGTGGGCCTACCCGGGCCTTTCCGCCGAGGACATGGAGCGCCGCATCGTCCTCATCAGCGAGCGCGCCTACTCCACCACCATCGACGGCATACAGCACATCGACTCCCAATCCATTGCCGGGATTGGGTTGTTGAAAATCTACTTCCAGCCAGGGGCCGACCTGGGCACGGCCATCGCGCAAATTAGCTCGGTCTCGCAAACGGCGAGCCGCATCATGCCCCCCGGCATCACGCCGCCCATCGTCCTTCGCTACAACGCGGGCAACGTTCCAGTGGCCCAGCTGACCACCAGCAGCCCGACGCTGTCTGAGCAACAGCTCTTCGACTACAGCCTCAACTTCCTCCGCGTCCGGCTCTTCACCATTCCTGGGACGTCCATCCCAGGCCCCTACGGCGGCAAGCAACGCCAGGTGATGGTCGACATCAATCCGGCGGCGACCTCGGCCAAAGGTTTGTCGCCCCAGGACGTGGTGAACGCGCTGCTCGCCTCCAACGTCATCGTCCCGGCGGGGACAGCGCAAATCGGCAAAACCGAATTCAACGTCAAGCTCAACTCGAGCCCGGAGACGGTGGACCAATTCAACGAGCTCCCAGTGAAGGTGGTCAACGGAGCCACCATTAAGCTGGGCGACGTCGCCCATGTCCGCGATGGGTATGCCGTCCAGACCAACCAGGTGCACATCGGCGGCAAGCGAGCCAGTTACCTGGCCATCCTGAAACACAGCGACGCCTCCACGCTGGCGGTGGTCGACGGGGTGCGGGAGCTACTCCCTTCTATTCAGGCCGCGGCTCCCAAAGGGATGGAGCTGAAGATTGACTTCGACCAGTCGGTCTTCGTGCGTGCGGCGCTGAACAACGTCGTTCATGAAGCGATCATCAGCTCCATCCTGGTGTCGCTGATGATTCTCTTCTTTCTGGGCAGCTGGCGGAGCGTCCTCATCGTTTCAAGCTCCATCCCGCTCGCACTGTTGGTGGGGGTGAGCGGTCTCTTCCTGGGCAACCAGACGTTCAACATCATGACGCTGGGCGGGTTGGCGCTGGCCATTGGCATGTTGGTCGACGACGCCACCGTGGAAGTGGAGAACATTCACCGCAACCGGCACCACGAACCAAAGCTGATGGTGGCCATCCTCGACAGCGCCCACCAGGTGGCGACGCCAGCCATCGCGGCCACCCTGACCATTTGCATCGTGTTTTTCCCGGTCGTGCTGCTGACCGGACCGGCGCGATTCCTCTTCACCCCGTTGGCGGCGGCAGTGGTCATTTCGATGCTCGCCAGCTACCTGTTGAGCCGGACGCTGGTGCCGGTGTTGGCCCGCCAGTTGATGGACAAGGAGGCCATCGACTTGGGCGCCGGCACGGACCGCTGGGCACGCTTCAACGCTTGGCGAGACCGCGGCTTCGAGCGGTTTAGAAGCCGCTACGCCAGCGCGCTCGCGGTCGCCTTGCAAAACCGCGGCTGGGTCATGGGCACCGCCGGCGCCGTCCTGGCCGTGTCACTGGTGCTTCCCTTCGTGGTCGGGTTGGACTTCTTCCCGCCGGTCGATGCCGGGCTGATGAAGCTTCATTTCAGAGCGCCCATCGGCACCCGGCTCACCGAGACGGAGCGGCTCGTCCTGGCGGCGGAGCAGAAGATTCGCGCCATCATCCCCGCCGAGGAGCTGAGCGCGCTCAATGACAACCTTGGAATTCCGCTGTCCTACAACCTCGGCTTCGTGGCCACCGACAACCTCGGGCCGCAGGACGCAGAAATCCTCATTTCGCTCAAGCCCGGGCACCGGCCCACCGAGAAGTACATGAGCCGGATTCGCGAGGAGTTGCCCCGCGACTTCCCGGGCAGCACCCTCTACTTCCAGCCAGCGGACATCGTCAGCCAGGTGCTGAATTTCGGATTGCCCGCCCCCATCGACGTCCAGATTGAAGCCAGTGACTTGGACAAGGGGTACGAGGTGGGCCGTCAGCTCGCCGCGAGGATGCGCCACATCCCCGGGCTGGTGGACGTGCGCATCGCCCAAATTCTCGACTACCCGACCCTCAAGCTGGACGTGAACCGCGACCAGGCGGCGCTGGTCGGCCTCAATCAGAGCTCCGTGGCCAATACGCTGTTGACCACCCTGGCCAGCAGCACGCTCGTCAATCCGTCCTTCTGGCTCAACCCCAAGAACAACGTGAATTACCTGGTGGTGGCGCAGACGCCGCTCGACCGACTGGAGAGTACCGGCGACCTCCTGGCCACGCCCATCACCACCGCCGGCCAGGCCATCAACCAGAGCATCAGCCGGACACCCACCGACTCGGCCACCACGACCGGCGCGGTTTACTTGGGCACGGTGTCCGAGCTGGGCCCCGGACGGACGCTGGGCAGCGTCAACCACGCAACCATCCAGCGCGTCATCAACGTCCAGGGAAACGCCGTCGGTCGCGACCTGGGTGCCATCGGCGCCGACATCAAAAAGGCCATCGCCAGCCTCGAGAATGTCCCGCCCACCATGCGCATCTCTCTCCGGGGGCAAATCGAAAGCATGAATAGCTCGTTTTCGAGCCTCGCCGGGGGGCTGCTACTGGCCATCGTCCTGGTCTACCTCTTGATGGTGGTGCTGTTTCAATCGTGGCTCGACCCGCTCATCATCATGGTCGCCGTCCCCGGCGCCCTGGTGGGCGTGTTGTGGATGCTGGCCGTCACCGGCACCACCCTCAACGTCGAGTCCTTCATGGGGACCATCATGGCGGTGGGCATCGCCGTCTCGAACAGCATCCTCTTGGTGAACTTCGCCAACGAGATTCGCGTCGAGCAGAACAAAAACTCCCTGGAAGGCGCCCTGGAGGCTGGGAAAACACGTCTTCGCCCGGTGCTGATGACCGCGCTGGCGATGATTTTGGGCATGCTTCCGATGGCCTTTTCGCTGGGGGAGGGCGGGGAGCAGAACGCCCCCCTCGGTCGGGCCGTCATTGGTGGGCTGTTGATGGCCACCGTGGTTACTCTCTTCCTCGTGCCCCTCGTCTACAGCGTCCTGCGCAAAGCGCCGCCCAGCGCCCACCGTCTGGACCAGCAGTTCTCTACGGAGAGCGAGGGCGCGAGCGCCGGAGCACGAGGATGAGCATGAACGAGAACCAAGCGACGTCTCCCGGCGCGCCCGACCCGACCGGCCCCCGGCCGCGCGCCCTCACCCTTTTGTCCCTGGTGCTGGTGGTGGTGACGATTCTCGGCGTCGCGCTGTTGGCCTGGCGCCGCCACAGCGCCGAGGCGGCAGAGGTCCAAAGCCGCAACGTGGCCCTGGCCAAGGGAAACACCGTGCAAGTCGCCTCGGTGACTGTCTCTCCTTCGGAGCAGACGCTGACCTTGCCGGCTGAAGTCCGCGGTTGGGCACAAATCACCCTCTACGCCAAGGTCGCGGGCTACGTGCGGGAGATTCCTGTCGACAAGGGGACTCGCGTGAAAAAGGGCGACCTTCTGGCACGCCTGGAATCCCCCGAGACGGACCAAGCGGTGGCAGCCGCGAGGGCGGACCTCGTCCTCAAAAAGCTGCTGCTGCAACGGACCGAAGCCCTGCGTCCGGACGGAGTGGTGTCACAGCAGGACTTGGACAACGCCATCGGGGCAGTCCGCGTCTCCGAGGCCACGCTCAAGCAGGACCTCGCCCAGCAGTCCTATGAAGCCATCACCGCTCCCTTCAGCGGCGTCGTCACCGCCCGCTACGTCGACGTGGGCGCCTTGGTGCCGTCCGGAACCGGCAACACCTCGGCGGTGCAGCCGGTGGTGGACCTGGCCGACATCGACCTGCTCCGGGTGCAGGTCTACGTCGGCCAGTCGGATGCAGCGCGACTTCAAGTCGGCGACTCGGTGAGTCTCGTGACAACCAGCGACCCGTCCCATCCCATCGAAGCCAAGGTGAGTCGCATGGCCATGGGCCTCGACCCCCGGACGCGCACCATGCTGGTGGAGGCAGACGTGGACAACCGGCCGCCGCGCCTGTACCCAGGCCAATACGTCAAGACGACGCTGCACCTGCGGGGCCCTCGTGCGCCGCTGGTTCCGGGCGAGGCGCTCACCTGGCGCGGAGACCGACTCTTCGTCGCCGTGGTCCAGAACGGCCAGGTGCATCTGCAGCCGGTGCAGACGGGCGATGACAGTGGACGGGTGGTGCAGATTCTCAGCGGGCTGCAAGGCGGAGAGTCGGTCATCCTCAACCCGAGCCCAGAGCTGTCCGAGGGAGACCGCGTGCAGGTGGCGGCCAGCCCGGCGACGCCCGCCCCACCTCCTGCGCCGCCGCCGGCGGCTCAGGCCTCCGCCCCGAGCGGTGGCAGTACACTCCCCGGCGCTGGGCTCCCGGCGGCCCGCTAGGCAGGGCTCCACCCAACGCTGCACCAAGCCCACTGGCCGCGGAGCCCTAGCTTTTGGATGTTGGTCGGTCACCGGCCGGCAACGCCCCCCTCCGGGCGTTTCCGGGCCAGGTCGCCAGAAAGCGGTTTTCCCATGTCTCGCTTGTTTCCTTGGCGCTCGGCCCCTGTGGCCGGCGCGCTCCTCGTTGGGCTGGCCCTCGCCTCGAGCGTTCACGCCGAGGACGCTGTCACCGAAGCGCAGCAGACGGTGGCCGTCTTCAAGAAGGCCGACCCTGGAATTGACCGCTTCTTCAAGAGCGCGCCTGGGTACGTCGTTTTCCCAAGCGTCGCCAAGGGTGCCATCGGCATCGGCGGCGCCGGCGGCTCGGGCATTCTCTTTGAGAGCGGGAAAGCCGTCGGAAAGAGCTCCCTCGCCCAAGTCACCATTGGGCTGCAGCTGGGGGGCCAGGGCTACTCTGAGGTTGTCTTCTTCGAGAGCGCGGCCGCACTCTCCGACTTCAAAAAGGGAAACTTCACCCTCGCCGCCCAAGTGAGCGCGGTGGCTCTCTCCGCCGGCGCTTCGGCGGATGCCAAATACCAAAGCGGTGTCGCTGTCTTCACCGTCACGAAGACCGGGCTGATGTACGAGGCCAGTGTCGGCGGCCAGAAGTTCGGCTACGAGCCCTTCCCCGCGCACGGCAGCTAGGCCACACCTCCCTGCGAAGCAGCGCCGGGCCGGGAAGGAGTCCACAAACACCCAGGGCGACATGCCCAACACGTGTGCGCGCCCGAAGCTGAGCGCATGCTGTGTACGCACGTGAGCTGCGGAGGTGGGAAGGAAGCCCACGGTGGCGTGACCTGTCGCCTTGCGAACACCGCTGAGCTGTCTCGTAGACTCTTCAGTCGGCGCACCTGGCCGGTGCCTCGAGTGGCGCGCCGCACTGAATGAAAACTCCGTCACGCAGCGGTGAGTTTCCGGAAGCGTCTCTCGTCGAGGTTCTCGACTTCTATTGTCGCAGCGGCCAGACGGCCGCTGTGTCCATCAGCATTCCGCGGCCCGCCGGCGGGGAAGCCACCGGAGCGTTCTTCATCGACTCCGGTGTGCTCGTCGACGCCCGCTTCGAGGGTCGCGAGGGCGCCGAGGCCGTTCGCCAAGCGCTTCGCACGAAGCTGGGCAAGTACCACGTGGAGCTCGGCTCGCGAAGCGCGCGTCGCACGGTACACGAGCCGTGGGAGGCGCTCGCCGCCGCCGCAGAACGCTCCGCCCCTCCCAAGCTGTACCCAGTGGACGGCGGAGCTGCGCCAACGCCGCCGCCGGCTCCCCTTCCTAAGCTGACGCCGCAACGCGCGACGGCAGCCGCCTCCCCGCCCAGCCTTCCAACCACGTCCAGCGGAGCCCACAGCAGTCCTCCCAGGGGCCTTGGGGTGCGCGCCTCGAGCCGGGACGGACTCGCCGCCGCCGTGGCGCCCCCACCACCGGCCGCACCGGTGCCCCCGGCGGCGCTCAGCACTTCCGGGCCGCTGCACACCTCCGGCCCCACCACCTCTCCCTTCAGCGGCCCGCACACGCCCCCGGCTCGCGGGCAGCCCCCACCGGGCACGGCCCCTTTCTCCAGCGTCCGAAGCGAGGCGCGACGCAGCCGACTGGTACCGCCCGTCGCGCTGCTCGCCCTGGCGGCGGTGGTGGGCATCGGCCTCGCAGTCGGTGTGGCCTACCTGCGCAACCACTCGGCACCCGCTCCCGCGGTTGCCGTGGCGCCGGCGGCCGCTCCGGCGCCAGCGCTGCCAACGGCGCCCAAGGTGGCGGCCGTCCCCGGCGTCAGTGACTCCGAGATTTCCCTGGGCATGGCCGCACCGTTGACGGGCGTCTCCAAGGAGCTCGGTCGGCAGATGCGGCTTGGCCTCGAGGTGGCTTTCGCGCGAGCCAACGCAGCCGGCGGGGTCAACGGCCGGAAAATAAAGCTCGTCGCCCTCGACGATGGCTACGAGCCGGCCCGCACCAAGGACGTGATGCGAGAGCTGGCCGAGCAGCGCGGCGTCTTCAGCTTCGTCGGAAACGTGGGCACGCCCACCGCCGCGGTTGCCGTCCCCTACGCGCTCGAGCGGAAGATGCTCTTCTTCGGCCCCTTCACCGGCGCCTCGCTTCTGCGCAAGGACCCGCCCGACCGATACGTCTTCAACTACCGCGCCAGCTATGGCGAGGAGACGGCCGCCATCGTCCGGTACCTGGTCGAGATTCGCCACATCAAGCCGGACCAGATTGCCGTCTTCGCCCAGGACGACAGCTATGGAGACGCCGGCTTTCAGGGCGTCGCCAAGGAGCTTCGCCGGCTGAAGAAGAGCTCCAACCCCATTCTCAAGGTGACCTACACCCGCAACACTGCCGACGTCGCCGACGCCGTCGCGCGCATCCTCGACAAGAAGTCGAACGTGGCCGCCGTGGTGATGGTGGCGACCTACCGCCCCGCGGCTCGCTTCATCGAGAAAGTCCGCGAGCAGCGACCGGGGATGATTTTCACCAACGTCTCCTTCGTGGGCAGCGAGGCGCTGGCCGAGGAGCTGGTGCAGCTAGGCCCCCAGTACGCGCAGGGCGTCATCATCACCCAGGTGGTTCCCCTCCCCACCGGGCAGTCGACGGTGGGGTTGAGGTACCGCGAGGCGCTGGCCAACTTCTCGCCCGAGGAGAAGCCGGGCTTCATCTCACTCGAGGGTTACGTGACGGGCACCCTTCTGCTGGAAGGACTCAAGCTGGCCGGGCGCAACCTCACGGCAGACACCCTGGTGGATGCGCTGGAGAGCATCCACGGCCTGGACCTCGGACTCGGCGTTCCCCTCAGCTTCGGGCTTTCCGAACACCAGGCCTCTCACAAAGTGTGGGGCACGGTGCTCGACGGCACGGGAAGCTTCCAGCAACTCGAGCTGGAGTAACCAGCCCCACGCCGGCCACGTTCCCTTGACCAGCCTAGCCCTCTGACGGCGTGGGCGTGGCCGGCATTCGCCACTGCAGCAGCGGCGCCAGCAGCAGCACCATGAGGCAGCCGAGGACGTTGTACCAGAGGAACCCCAGCCTGCCGAAGGCCGCCGCCGCCAGCACCGCGGCCTCGCCGGCCACCGTGGCCCAGAAGGCGGCGCGGCCCTTCACCCGGGCCAGAAAGAAGCCGACCAGGAAGACGCCCAGCATCGGCCCGTAAAACAGAGAGCCGAGGATGTTGACCGCCTGAATGAGGTTGTCCAGGAGCGCAGCAAAGGCGGCGAACCCGACTGCCAACAGGCCCCAGCCGGCGGTCGCCAGCCGGGCGACGAGCAACGTCTGACGGTCGCTCGCCTGTGGAAAGCGCGGCCGGTAGAAGTCCACCACCGTCGTCGCCCCGAGCGAAGAGAGCGCCGCGGAGTTGGCCGACATGGCGGCCGAGAGAATGACCGCCACCAACAGGCCAATCAACCCGCGAGGAAAGTGGTCCAGGACGAAGCGTAGAAAAATGAAGTCCGAGTCCTTTGCGTCGGCACCGGGCGAGGTGCTGGCCACGAGCGCGCCCGCCTCCTTGCGGAGGCCGGTCAGCCGCGCTTGGTCAGCGCGCAGCTGGGCGCGTGCCGCCGCCACCGCCTGGGGGTTGGCTCCCGGCGCGAGGACCTGGTCAATGGCGACGCGCTGTTCGGCGAACGCCGCCGCCTGCGCTTGCTCCAGCCGGGCCACCGCGGCGCTCTGCTGCGCCCGCGTCCGTTCCCACTCGGTGCGGTTGAAGAAGAGAGGGGGCGGACTGAGTTGGTAGAAGACGAAGACCATCACGCCGATGAAAAGGATGAAGAGCTGCATCGGCACCTTCAGCAGCCCATTCATCAACAGCCCAAGCCGACTCTCGGCGAGGGGCCCACCAGCCAAGTAGCGCTGCACCTGGGACTGGTCCGTCCCGAAATAGGCCAATTGCACGAAGAGACCGCCCAGGAGACCGGACCAGAGCGTGTAGCGCGTGTCGAACCGCAGCGAGAAGTCGACCCCCTTCAGCTTTCCCAGCGTTCCTGCCACCGACAGGGCTTGGCCAAAGGACACGCCGGATGGAAGGCGGGTCACAGCGATGACGAGCGCAGCCACGAGGCCGACCGAAATGAGCGCCATCTGCGCAGACTGGGTGCGGCTCACGGCCCGGCTGCCGCCCAGCACTGTATAGAGAATCGTGGTCGCGCCCAGAACGAAGTTGGTCCACAGGGCAGGCCAGCCGAGCACCGCGGAAAGCACCAGCGCCGGCGCGTAAATCGCGAGCCCCGACGCCAACCCGCGCGACACCAAGAAGAGCAGCGCGGTGAACTGCCGCGTGCGTCGGTCGAACCGCTGCTCGAGGTACTCGTAAGCCGTGTAGAGGCGAAGCCGATGGTAGATGGGGAGAATGACGGCCGACAGAATGACCATCGCCATCGGCAGCCCGAAGTAGAACTGGACGAAGCCCAGCCCCTCCTCGTAGGCCTGGCCGGGAACGGAGAGAAAGGTGATGGCACTGGCCTGTGTGGCGATGACCGACAGGCCGATGGTCCACCAGCGGAGGTCCTTGCCAGCGCGCAAGAAGGACTCGGTGGTGTGCACCCTGCGGCTCTTCCAGCTGCCGTAGGCGACAATCCCGAAAAGCGTGGCGGTCAGCACCCCCCAGTCGAGCAGGCTCACCCGAAGGCCCTCGCCATCAGCGTGAGCAGGACTATCTCCGCCGCCAGCATTCCCAGCACGAGCGCATAGAGGCGTGGCCAGGTGCCGAGCGGCGGAGGAATGTCGTCCGTCGGCCCCGGCCCCCCGGTGTGCCGCTCAGCCGGCATGGTCGAGAAGGTTTGCGAACAGGCGAAAGGCGCCCGGAACGCCCGCGGGCAGCTGCCGGAAGAAGGATAGCCCGGTGTAGATGAAGGCCCCCTTGCCCACCTCGGCGATGAGCAGCGAGCCTCGGAGCGGCTGCTCTCCGGGGTCGTGCATCGACAGCGGGACCGCGTAGCGGTCGTCCCAGGTCTCGGCGAAGTACAGGCCCCGCTCCTGGACCCACGCCTTCCAGTCGTCCGGCCCGATTTGGTTCGGTGTGCTGAGCACTGGGTGCGGGGCCGACGTGACGGCCGCGCTCTCGTCCGTGACGCGCCCATGGCCGATGGTGAATGGGAACGGGCCCAGCACGGGTGGGCCGGACGAAGGCCAGCTGGTGGTGTTGTACTGGACGACGACAGTGCCGCCCGCTTCGACGTAAGCCATCAGCTTTTCGTGCAGCGCGGATAGCCGCGGCTCGACGTTGAAGGCACGGACGCCGAAGACGATGGCGTCGAAGCGCGCCAATGGCAGGTCGGCCAGCTCAGCGAGGGTGACCGGAGTGACGTCGTACCCGGCTTGCCGCAGCGCCTCCGGAACCTCGTCCCCGGGACCGGAAATGTACCCCACCCGCCGACGTGCATGACGTACATCCACCCGCGTCAGCCTCACCTCAGCCGGTGGAAGCCAAGTCTGGATGGGGATGTGCGCATAGTCGATGCGCCGAAGGCCTCGCTCGAAGTGCTTGCCGCCCACCGTTGCCACCGCACGCAGCAGCCCGGTGGCCGGCTCCTTCGGAGGCTGGACACGGAAGGCCAGCGTCGCTTCCCCTCCCGCCCGAAGCGTAAAGGGGACGCTTGGCGGGCTAACGGCGAAGCCGGAAGGCACCTCCAGCGCGAGTGTTCCGGACGCGCCGACGACGCTGCGGAGGGTTACCTTGAATTCCTTGCTGCCCCCATCTGGAAACACCAGCAGCGAGCCCGCCGGGTCCACCGTCACCGCTGGCAGCACTTCGAGCCGCCGGTAACGCTCCCCCAGAACTGGGTCCACCCACTTGAAAGCAACCGGACGCCGCACGTGAAGTGAGTCCTGGCCAAACAAAAACACCAATTCCGCCTCGAGCGGGGCCGCCTCCTCTGGAAGGCCGATGAGGGCAGGGTCTCCCACCGGGTACAGCCCAGGGCTCGCTGGTAACTCCAGCCATGCCGGATTGCTGAGCCGCGCGTTGGAGGGAACGGCGAGCGTCTCCTTCAGCTCAAAGGGCTGGCCCGTTTGGAGGGCTCGGCCCGTCTTGAAGGACTGTCCTGCGACGCGGACCTCCTTGAGCGACACCTCCGCCGGGCGCCGAAGCAGTGCCGTCACCGTCACCGGGAGGTTGGCCCCCGGCGAGGTACTGGGTCGGTCGGCAACCACCTCGGCAAACAGGCCAGCACAGGCAAGGATGGCCTGCTCGAGCTCAGCAAGCTTTTGCGCCTTCCAGGGGTTCTCCGGAAGCCGAATCAGCTCCGCCCGTGCAGCGAGCAACCCCGGTAGCGCGGCCTCGGGCGTAGCGGTCCGGAATGCGGCACGCGCCCTCCGCAACTCGGCCACCAATCGCTCGGTCCCCGGGACGCGCGACCAGTCGAGCACCACGCCGTCAAAGGGCGAGCTCTTCATCGGCTCGCCAGCGAGCAATTTGAAAAATTCGGGGATGGGGCCACGGCGACGAGCCGCACCGAAGCCTTGGCTTTTGTGGTTGCTGCGGCTGTCCGCGGCAAGCTCTCCATAGGACAGCCCTAGCCATGGGTCATAGGCCCCGGCATCGAGTCGCGGAAAGCCCGCCAGCTCCTGTTCTGTCGCGCCGAAGCCGACAAACTGGTTCCACACCACCCGGGTCACCTTCCACGGGCCGAGACGCCGGTGCTCGTCGTCAGGCATGTAGGCCGGGTCCGCCGCCAGGGCCGCCGCCTCCACCGCCAGCCGCGCGGACGCGGTGTGGTGCCCATGCGTCTCCAGCCTCTCGGTGGGAAAGCGCGTCATCACCACATCGGGCCGAAAGCGACGGATTGCCAGGACGGTGTCGGCGAGCACCGCCTCATGCCCCCAGATGGCCAGCGCCTCGTCCGGGCTCTTCGAGTAGCCGAAATCTCGGGCTCGGGTGAAGAACTGCTCGGCGCCGTCCAGGGCGCGCGCTGCGAGCAGCTCTTGGGTGCGGATGAGCCCAAGGGCTGGGCCGAGTTCGGGGCCAATGAGGTTTTGGCCCCCGTCGCCACGCGTCACCGACAGGTACCCGGTGCGCAACAGCATCCCGCTAGACAGGTAGGCAAGCAGCCGGGTGTTCTCGTCGTCCGGGTGGGCGGCAACATACAGGACGTTGCCCACCACCAGCAGCCGGTCCAGAAGGCGCTCCAGGTGAGCGCCGTCCGGCTGCGCCGGGCGCAATGCCGGCTCGGCTGAGGCAGTACAGAGCAACAAGGTGAGGGCCACGGGGACACCAGGCAGTCGACGCATGCAGTAGGACGTTCTTGAGGGCACTGTTACGTTGGACCTTCGCATGCCTTTCGACTTTTTCGCCTCCTTCATTCAGGGAGACTCGGCGGCCCGGGCCTTGCTGCCCGTGCGCCCGCTGGACGAGGAGGCATGGGACGCTGCCTACCAGCGCGCTTCGGAGCGCCGGACTGCCGACGGCCTGGTGGAGGAGCTCCAGCGCCAAGGGGCTGGCCTTCCCCCCTCCCAGGCACGCGAGCGAAACCTCGCACTCCTGGCACGCCCAGGGACGCCCGTCGTGGTGACTGGCCAGCAGGCTGGTCTCTTCCTCGGGCCGCTGTACACGCTGTACAAGGCAGCCACTGTCGTGGCCCGCGCGCGCTGGCTTTCCGAGCGGCATGCGCGCCCCTGCGTCCCACTCTTCTGGCTGCAAACCGAAGACCACGACTGGGCGGAGATTGCACGGGCGCAGGTGCTGCTGCCAGCAGGACGGCACGCCGCCTTCGAGCTCCCCGCCGAAACACCGGAGCAGGCCCGCGTCTCTCTCGCGCAGCGCACGCTGCCCTCAGAGGTGGACGGCCTCACCGCCGCGCTCTCGGACGTGCTCGAGTCGCTCCCGCACGGGCCCGTCGTGGCCGAGTTGATTGAACGCCATTACCGGGCCGGCACTCCTCCCGGCGCCGCCTTCGCCGGCGTGCTGGCCGAGCTCTTTGCCGACGAGGGCCTCGTCCTCCTCGACCCGCGGACCCCCGCCATGGCGCGCCTCGCTGCCCCGGTGCTGCACCGCGCCATCAGCCAACACGAGGAGATTTCGGCTGCCCTCAGAGACAGGACGCAGGCGCTGGCCGAGCAGGGCTTTTCCGAGCAGGTGCACACCCGTCCCGACGCCTCGCTGGCCTTTTTCCACCCCCGCGGCCCGGCCGGGCCCCGCTACCGGCTGGCGGCCGCGGGCCCAAGCTTTTGCACCCCCAAGGGGACGGTGAGCTGCGCCGAGCTGTACGCCTGCCTCGAGCAGGACCCCCTTTGCTTCAGCACCTCGGCGTTGCTGCGCCCGCTCGTCCAGGACACTCTGTTGCCAACGGCCGCCTACATTGGAGGGCCGGCCGAGTGCGCCTACTTCGCGCAGCTGCCGCCGCTGTACAAACTCTTCGGCCTCACCCTCCCGATGGTGGCACCGCGGGCGCGCTTCCGCTTGGTGGACGAGCGCACACGGCAACTGCTGCAGCGGCTGGGGCTTCGTCCAGAGGACGCCGACCGCCCGCGAGAGGACGTCACCGCCCAGGTGCAGGTGCGTCCCAGCTGGTTGCCGCCAGCGGAGTGGCTCCGGGCGCGGCTGCTCGGTCCACTCGAACGCGAGCTCGAAGCGCTGCTTCCTCATGCCGTGCGCCTCGAGCCGGGGCTTGAACGAAACGTCCGCAAGACGCGAAGCCACGTGGCCTATGGCGTGGAGAAACTCGTGGCCCGGCTGGACCGCGCTGCGCTTGGGCAGGACCGCGTCGTCGCTGAGCGCCTCGAGCAGCTCTTCACGTCTTTGCGCCCGGGCGGCGTGCCTCAGGAGCGCGTTTACGCCTTCCCCGCGCCGGCGGCGTCCGTCGGTCCCCGCGCCCTGGTGACGGCACTCGTCGAGGCCGCTCGCCCGCTGTCGGCTGACGTGCGGAGCCTCGAGCTATGAAACCCCTCTCGGTGGGCATCGCCTGCTTTCCGACGGTGGGTGGTAGCGGCGTCGCAGCCTCACAGCTGGCTTTGAAGCTCGCCGCGCTCGGGCATTCGGTGCACGTCTTCTCCTCCGGACTACCGGTGCGTCTGGCCAACAACGCGGGCGCCTGCGTGCTGCACCGAATTGCACCCGTCACTCGACCGCCCCTGGAGAACGGGGTGTACGCACTGGCACTTGCCGGAAAGATGGCCGATGTCGCTGCGCGGGAACGTTTGGATGTCTTCCACGTGCACTATGCGCTTCCCCATGCCGCGAGCGCTCTGCTTGCCCAGGACATGGTGGCGCGCCAGGGAGGTCGGCCACCACGCCTCGTCACGACGCTCCACGGAACGGACGTCACTGGCATTGTTGGCGACCCGGCCCTGACCGCCGTCACCCGGCACGCGCTCTTGCGCAGCGATGCGGTGACCACACCCTCGGCCTGGTTGCGGCGCACCGCCTTGGAGAACCTGTCGCTACCGGAAGCCACTCAAGTCGAAGTCCTGCCCAACTTCGTCGACCCAGCGGAATTTCACCCGGGCGACGACCGACCTGCGTTGCGCGGCCTCTTTCCAGCCCTCGCCTGGGAGGGCCCCGTCCGGCCGGGACTCCTCTTGCACGCATCCAATTTCCGCGCAGTGAAGCGCGTCGGAGACGCCGTGCTGGCGCTGGCCGAAGTGCTCCGCACCCGGCCGGCCGCCCTGGTGCTGGTGGGAGACGGCCCCGAGCGGCCGTCGGTCGAGAAGCTGACCGCTTCTCTTGGGCTGACAGGCCACGTGGCCTTCCTCGGGGAACAGCTGCAGATGGGGCGGCTCCTCGCGCAGGCGGACTTGTTTGTCCTGCCCAGCGAGCAAGAGAGCTTCGGCCTGGCTGCACTCGAGGCCCTGGCGTCGGGAGTCCCGGTGGTGGCCACCCGGGTGGGGGGCGTCCCCGAAGTGGTGCGACACTCGGAAACCGGCCTGCTCGTCCCCGCACGCGACCCAAAGGCCCTCGCCTCGGCTGTACTCGACCTCTTGGGCGAGGAGCCGCGGCGCTCTGCGATGGGGCGGGCTGCGCGCGAGGACGCGCTTGCCCGATTCCGACCGGAACCGGTGGTAGCGCGCGTCGAGGCGCTCTACCACCGCGTCCTCGCGGCCGGCTGACGCCCTACTTCTTCCAGTCGGAAATGGCCTTGGACACGTCGGCCGCGTAGAAGAAATTCTTCGACTGCAGGCCCAATTCCTGCGCCCGTTTTGCCAAAGCCAAGGCCTGCTTGGTGTTGCCGGCAGCAGCCAACAGCTGGGCCTTGGTCCAGTCATTGAACCAGTCTTCCTTGAGCTTGATGGACTTGTCGGCCAGCTCCATCGCGTACGACGGTTCGATTTTCGCGTCCAACAGGTACCGCGCCGCGCGATTGTACTGGCTCCAATCGTCCGTCTTCAGCGCCCGAATCTCTGCCAGCACGGTGGCTCGGGTGGGAAGCTCGAACTTCACTCCCACGCGGAGGGTGTCCCACTCCAACGCCAGCGTGCCAGCCGCGTCGCTGAAGTCGAGAACGCTGAAGGCCAGTCGCTCTCGGAGCGGAATGGTGGTGGCCGTCGCCGGGACGCGCAGCACGTCATCCGCTGGCTTGTACCCGTCGGTGCCCGAGAGGTTCGTGTCCTTGTTGAGGATGAAGGTCCAGCCAGCCTTGGTCGGTAAAAGGAAGAGGCAATAGGTGCCGGCCGCCACGGGCTTCCCTTCCACGGTGGCGGAGGTGCTGAGCGTCAGTCTGGTGCACTCGTTGGCGCCTGCTCGCCACACCACGTCGTAGGGCACCACGCCGCCCCAGATGTTGCGGCCGTGCACGGCCGGGCTCGAGTACGTGACGGTGAGCTCGGTGAGACCCACCGTCTGTTTGGTGGTGGCATTGGGGCTGGGCCGGGGGAGGTCGAGCTTGGTGGGCGCCTGCGCTCGAGCCGGGCCGGCCCAGAGACCCACAGCGGCGACGAGAAGGGAAACTCGCAGCGACGGATTCATTTCGAGGTCCTGGTGAGGGGGTTTGAGAGAAGAAACCGAAAGGGCCGCGGACTGTACCGTCTTCCGCGCTCGGACGGGGCCACCGCCCGGACGCAGCCCCGCGGGCTTGAAGCCAGGCGCCCGACGGCTAGACTCCCGTCCATGTCCCTGCCTCGCCTCACCGAGCCTCTGGTGCGTGAAAACGGGAAGCTGCGCCCAACCACCTGGGAGGCGGCGCTGGACCGGGCCGCGGCCGGCATCCGCCGTGCGGTTGAGCGTCACGGACCGACCTCGGTGGGCGTCTTCAGCTGCTCCAAGGCCACCAACGAGGTGAATTTCGCGGCCCAAAAATTCATCCGCGCGGCCGTCGGCAGCAACAACATCGACAGCTGCAATCGAACCTGACACGCGCCCAGTGTCGCCGGTCTGGCGGCGGTTTTTGGAGCTGGCGGGGGGACTTCGTCATACCGAGAGGTCGAGGAAACGGACCTGGTCGTACTCTGGGGAAGCAACGCACGAGAGACACACCCCATCTTCTTCCACCACGTACTCAAGGCGGTGCGGAGGGGCGCGAAGCTGTACGTCATCGACCCGCGCCGTACCTCCACGGCGGAGTGGGCGGACGGCTGGCTTCCACTCGACGTGGGCACCGACATCGCCCTGGCCAATGGCGTCGCGCACTGCATTCTCGCAGCGGGCCTCGAGCATCGAGCCTTCATCCGTCACGCCACGGAGGGCTTCGAGGCCTATGCGCGGACCGTTCAACGGTACGACCTGGCCCGGGCATCCCGAGAAACCAAGGTCGACGCCGAGCTCATCGGCCGGTTCGCCGAGGACTACGCCCGTGCAGACCGAGCGATTCTTTGCTGGACGCTGGGGATTACCGAGCACCACAACGCTGTGGACAACGTGCTCGCGCTTATCAACCTGGCGCTTCTCACCGGTCACGTGGGGCGCTGGGGTTCGGGCCTCAACCCGCTGCGAGGCCAAAACAATGTGCAGGGCGGCGGCGACATGGGCGCGCTTCCCAACAAGCTACCCGGGTTCCAGGATGTCGAAGACCCGTTCATCCGCGCTCGCTTCGAGGCCCGCTGGGGCCGTCCGGTGCCACCCCGCAACGGCTGGAATCTCACCGAGATGTTTGAGGCGATGGAGCGGAGGGCCCTCACCTCCCTCTACGTCATCGGCGAGAATCCAGCGCAGTCCGAGGCCGACTCGCGGCACACCCTTGCCCTGTTGAAGGGACTCGAGCACCTGGTGGTGCAGGACATCGTCCTAACGCCCACGGCCGAGCTGGCGGACGTGGTGCTGCCAGCTTCCGCCAGCTGGTGCGAGACCCAAGGGACAGTCACCAACAGCGAGCGGCGCGTCCAGCGCTGTCGCCCAGCACTGACCGCTCCGGGTCAAGCGCGGGATGACATCGCCATCCTGAGCGACGTCTCGCTCCGGCTGGGGTACGACCTCGGAACTCCCAGTCCGCAAGCAGCCTGGGAGGAGCTGCGCGCGCTGAGCCCGATGCACGCGGGCATGAGCTACGCCCGGCTTGAGGAACTGGGTGGCATTCAATGGCCCTGTCCGGACGAGCGCCACCCTGGGTCCCCGTTTCTCCACGGGCGCCTTTGGGAGGAGCCACTGGGCGGGCGCCGCGCCCCCTTCATCCCGACAGAGCAGGAGGCACAGGTCGACACCCTGGACGCTGACTTTCCCTTGCGGCTGACCACCGGTCGAAGGCTTGAGTCATTCAACACAGGAGTCCAGAGCGGGAGCTACCCGTGGCCGCATACGCGCGGGGAAACCATCGACTTGAGCCCTCTCGACGCGGTGCGGCTGGACGTCGTCGCCGGTGAGCAGGTTCGGGTGGTGTCCCGGCGCGGTGCGGTGGAGGCGCCGGTGCGTCTGGACCCGCTTTTGCGCCCTGGCCTGGCCTTCATGAGCATTCACTTTCCACACCAGGTCGACACCAACGCGCTGACCATCAACGCGACAGACCCGAAGTCCGGGACAGCCGAATTCAAGGCGGTCGCCATCCGAGTCGAGAAGCTTCAGGAAGCGCCGCGCAAGCCTCTCTTCAGCGCCATTCCCCGCTGAAGGCTGGTATTCTTCGAATTGGATGGATTTACGCGCCATCGCCGCGACGCCGACTGAACTCGAGCGCGAAGCGGTTGACGACGTGCTCGGGCCCGCGCCTCAGGATGTCCCGACGGCATTGGGCATAGCGAAGGCACAGCGCACGCTGCTCCTGCCGGTGCTCCACGCCCTGCAGGAGCGGGTCGGCTGGGTGAGCCCCGGTGGCCTCGGCTATGTGTGCCGTCGGCTCGGCGTCCCTCCGGCCGAGGGGTATGGCGTTGCCAGCTTCTACGCAATGCTCTCCCTCAGCGAGCGGCCGGCGGCCTTTGCGCACGTCTGTGACGACATCGTCTGTCTGGCCTCCGGCGCGGAGCAGCTGTGCGGCGAGCTCACGGCGAGATTCGGACCGCCCGCCGCGCCCCCACACCGGGCCGAAGCGCACGCAGTGCCGCCGCGGACGGACGCCCGTTGGACGCGCAGCCCGTGCCTCGGGCTGTGCGAGCATGCTCCGGCGGCCCTGGTGACGGTGGCGGCCTCACCGCCGCGGCACGTCAGCTTGGGCGCGGCAAGCGTGGCCCGCATCGAGGCTGCTCTTCAGGCTGCCCCCCCAGACGCCCCGACCACATTGCTTGACGGGGTGGGGCCCCGGCGGCTCCTCGCCCGCGCCGGCGTCGTCGACCCGTCGAGCCTAAGCGACTACGAGGCGCACGGCGGCCAGAGGGCACTGCGCCGCGCCCTGGAGAACGGGCCGGCCGCGGTGCTTCGGGAAGTCACCGAGGCAAAGCTTCTGGGTCGGGGCGGCGCCGCGTTTCCCACTGGCCGGAAATGGGAGGCGGTGGCCCACGCCCCCGAGCATCCGCATTATGTCGTCTGCAATGCCGACGAGTCCGAGCCAGGCACCTTCAAGGACCGCGTCCTGATGGAGGGCGACCCCTTCGCCCTGCTCGAGGCGATGACAATTGCCGGCATGGCCACCCAATCCGAACGCGGCTACATCTACCTTCGCGGCGAGTACCCCTTGGCCAGGGCTCGACTGGAGCACGCCATTCGGGCGCTTCGGTCGCGGGGCTTCCTCGGGCCGGCGGTCCTCGGGAGCGCCTACGCCTTCGACATCGAGCTGCGACGCGGTGCCGGCGCATACATCTGTGGTGAGGAGACCGCCCTCTTCAATTCCATCGAGGGCTTTCGGGGCGAGCCACGCAACAAGCCGCCCTTTCCGGTGCAGTCAGGTCTGTTCCGAAAACCCACTGCAGTCAACAACGTCGAGACCCTGTTGGCCGTCTTGGACATTATGAGTGATGGTGCTGCCCACTACGCCTCGGTTGGAACTTCCGCCTCCCCGGGGACGAAACTCTTCTGCGTGTCGGGACGGGTGGCGCGTCCGGGCGTTTACGAGGTGCCCTTCGGCACGCGTCTCGACGCGCTGCTTCAGCTGGCCGGCGGCGTCGCCGGGGGACGGCGCCTCCGGGCCGTGCTTCTCGGGGGGGCGGCCGGCACCTTCCTCACCTCCGAGGAGTTGGCCGTCCCGCTCTCCTTCGAGGACACTCGGAGCATTGGAGCGTCTCTGGGTTCAGGCGTCGTCTTCGTGCTCGACGACGAGGTCGACCTGATGCCCCTCCTGAGGCGCCTGGCGGCGTTCTTCCGCGACGAATCGTGCGGGCAATGCGTTCCCTGTCGAGTGGGAACCGTTCGTCAGGAGGAACTCCTGGCGAGGCTCGCGGCCGGCGCTCCCCTTGGGTCGCACGACTTGGAGGTCACCCTGCTGGAAGAGCTCGCCCAAGCCATGCGGGACGCCTCTATTTGCGGACTGGGCCAGACGGCGACGCTGGCCGTTCAATCCGCGCTCGCCAAGCTGGGGCCGCGAGCGGGGAAAACCTCGTGACGCCGCAACTGGTGCAGCTCACCGTCGACGGCGGGACGGTGACGGTGCCCGAGGGCGCGACGCTGTTGAAAGCGTGCCAGTCAGCAGGCATCGACACCCCGACCCTGTGTTGGGCGGAAAATCTCACGCCGGTCAACGCCTGTCGCATCTGCGTCGTCGAGGTCGAGGGTTCCCGAGCGTTGGTGCCCGCCTGCTCACGGCGCGCTGAGCCAGGAATGAAGGTACTCACCGACAGCTCCCGGGTCCGGTTGAGCCGAAAACTCGTCGTCGAGTTGCTCGCCTCGTCGGTGGACATGTCGCGCTCGGCTGAGTTCGCGCGGTACGCGACCCGGTACGGCGCTCGACCGGAGCGGTTCGGGCCAACGGCTCAAACGGTTGCCCAGCCGGTCAAGGTGGACAATGAGCTCTTCGTCCGCGACTACGCCCGCTGCATGCTTTGCTACAAATGTGTCGAGGCGTGCGGGGCGGACGCTCAAAACACGTTCGCCATCTCCCTGGCCGGTCGTGGCTTCGACGCCCGCATCGCCACCGAGCATGAGGTGGCCCTTCCCGGCTCGGCCTGCGTCTTTTGTGGCAACTGCGTGGGAGTGTGTCCGACGGGTGCGCTTGTCTTTAAGACGGAGTATGAGCTCCGGGCGTCGGGCAACTGGCGAGAGTCGGAGCAAACCGTCACTGACACCATCTGCCCATACTGCGGAGTGGGATGTACTTTGTCGTTGCGGGTACAAGACAACACCATTGTGCGCGTCACCTCGCCCAGCGATTCGGGAGTGACGGGTGGACACCTCTGCGTGAAGGGACGTTTCGGCCTCTCCTACCTGGAGGCCGGGGACCGACAGAAGCCACGGTAAGGTGGCCCGTTGGGCCTGGTCTCTAGTCGAGGCTGCGGCGGTGCGCGGCCAGGGCCTTCGTCGTCCGGCAGCCGGGGCACAGGCCCTCGACTTGCACTCGGACGGCTCGAATTTCGAAGCCGTGGGCCTTGGCGCGACCCAGGCGAAAGGAGTCCAAGCGTCGGTCGTGGAGGTCCAGCACGCGCTTACAGCGGATGCACACCAGGTGATGGTGTGGCATGCCGGCGCCCGTGCCCGGGAGCGCCGCTTCGTACCGGCCATGCTCGTGCAGGCTGTTGACGTCGCTCACTGCGCCAATGCCGCGGAGCGCCTCAAGGTTCTTGTAAACCGTTGCCAACGACAGCTTCGGAAGCCGGGTGCGCACTGCCCGATGAATCTGCTCGGCACCGGGGTGTTCGCGTGACGCCGCCAGGACGGCATAAATGGCTCGCCGCTGCTCGGTGACGAGCAACCCTCGAGCCCGGCAATGCGTGACGAAGGCCGTGTCATCGCTCTGCGCCAGGGCGCGAGTGCGGGACGCCGTCCGCCGTGCGCCCTTCACCTTCAGCCCCGGTCCTCGAGGTCGGCCACCAGCGACCGGCGCACGCCTTCCGACAGGACGGCTCGGTGCCGGTAATTCGGATGGTCCACCACCAGCTGCGCCGGAATGGCAAGGTCCGAGAAGGGCCCAACCACTCCCTGCATCGGGAAGCGCACGTACTGGACTGCTGAAATGCGCTTGCCATCGTCGCGGCCCTCGTCGAATTGAGCGGCCCGTCGCACCCCGCCCACCTCGAGGAAGAGGTGCTGGGAGAGACCGCTCAGCTTTCGCAGCTCTCCGGCCACCTCGCTTTCGCTGCCGATGAGCTCAATCATCAACGTCGCCGACAGCTCGGCTTGCCCGGGCAGCATCGCGTTGAAACCCTCCAACTCCTCGGCCACTGCCTGCGGCAACGTCACGCGCTCCGCGCGGAGAATCTCCTGCACTTGAAATTTAACGGTCAGTCGGTTTTCGAAAATAAGAGTCATCACCGGCCCGACGTGGACACGTCGGTGCTGCTTGGCCGCGATGACCTCCCGCCGAAACTGCTCGCGGACGCCCTCGTAGACGGGGAGCGGCCAGAGGTCTTGCTCAGTGAGGCGTCTCATTACGGAGTCTCCTGTGTGTCTTTGCCCCCGTGGCTCTGCGATGGGTCTGGCGGGCGCGGCGACACGCCAAAGTAAGCGCCGTGCAGCAGACGAACCGGATGGAACGAGCGTCGGCCAGTCTTCTGTGTCAGTTGGAGTCCAGCCAGTGGACAGTCGCTGGAGACGGCATCGGGCGCAGCCTCTTCGACCGCCCGGGCTGCCTTCTCTGCCACTTTGAGCGACTCGTCGAAGTACTCGGCCTTCATCCCCCAAGTGCCGTCCATCCCGCAGCAGCGGTCAACCAAAGTCACGTCAGCTCCCGCCCACTTGAGGAGGTCACGGCCCCGGTATCCGAAGTTCTGCACTCGGTTGTGGCAAGCCACATGGAATGCCACTTTGCCGAGAGGCACCTTGAAGTCCCTCGGTAACTTCTTGGCGCGCGCCTGCTGGAGCAGGAAATCGCTCAAATCCATCACCGCCGCCGCGAGCGCCTCCGAGTCCGGGCCGGGGACCAATTCCGGGTACTCCGTCTTGAGCATCAGCGTGCAACTCGGCCCGGGTGAGAGGATTTTCTTCCCGGCGCGGACGGAGTCCGCCAACAGAGCGATATTTTTCCGGGCGAGCTCGCGGGCTCCCTCCAGGTCACCACCGTCGAGCTTGGGCATCCCGCAGCACACTTGCTCTGGGCAGTCCACCCGACAGCCGGCATGCTCGAGCACCTCCACCGCTGCCTTGCCGATGTCCGGGTCGTTGTAGTTGACGTAGCAAGTGGCGAAGAGCGCGACGTCCCCGTTCTGCTCGGCCGGCACGGCCACCGGCGGCCGTCGTTTCCACCACCGCAGCAGAGTTTGCGAGGCGTAGTCCGGCAGCTGACGTTCCTTGTGGATGCCGATGGTGTGGTGCATCAGCAGCCGGTTAAACGCATTGTGCGCCGCGGCATTGGCCAAGGGGGCCACCCTGGTCATCAGCCGGCCCATGAAGTCCGTGGCTCCGAGAAACTTCTCGCGAAACCCAACGCCCTGGTCGCGCGCCTCGTTGATTTTTGCCCGGGCCATCAGCCTCGGGAAATCCACGGCAAAC
This sequence comes from Myxococcaceae bacterium, assembly GCA_052147975.1. GTDB lineage: Bacteria > Myxococcota > Myxococcia > Myxococcales > Myxococcaceae > JADGRA01. The sequence continues at coordinate 42,375 of JBKQJL010000057.1, read as the reverse complement.
TCGTGCGGCGGCACGTAGGGGCACTTCGGGTAGCAGAGCTTGCATTCGTAACAGAGGTCGACCACCTGCTTGTAGTCGGCGTCCGCCAGGAGGTCGACCGGACTCTCCGTCCCGACTTTCACGTCCTTCAGCTTCTCGGCAGCCTCGTGTTCCTCAATTGGCGCGTCGCCCAAGTACTTCCCCTCTGCCTCTGAGCGATGCGGGTCACGCTCGTCGATGGTGTTGAGCATGACGGCAAACGACGGGCACAGGTTGAAGCAGAGGCGGCAGCCGTTGCAAATCTCAAAGACACGGTGCAGCTCCGTCTTCAGGTTCGCCTTGTCGAAGAAGGACGGGCCATCGTACCGAAGCCCATGCGGGTCCTGCGCGGCGGTAATTTCTCCAGCGACCGGAAGCTTCACCGCCACCTCCTGAACTGCCTGGGGACTTTTGGCCGGACCCGCCCGGGCAGCCGGCGGGCCGGGTTTCCAAACGGGTCAGCCTTCGGCTTGGACCTGCTGCAGGCCCTTCGCGAAGCGACCGGCGTGCGACTTCTCCGCCTTGGCGAGCGTCTCAAACCACTCGGCGATTTCGGCGAGGCCATCCTCACGCGCCTGCTTCGCGAAACCTGGGTACATCTGGGTGTACTCGTACGTCTCCCCCACCACCGCGGACTTGAGGTTTTTGGCCGAGTCGCCAATGGGCTCGCCGGTCACTGGGTCGCCGACCTGCTTCAAGAAATCGAGGTGACCGTGGGCGTGGCCGGTCTCGCCTTCCGCAGTGTCCCGAAAAAGCCCGGCAATGTCCGGCCTGCCCTCCACGTCTGCTTCCTTCGCAAAATAGAGATAGCGGCGGTTCGCCTGGCTTTCGCCGGCGAAGGCGGTCTTCAGGTTGTCGTGGGTCTTGCTTCCTTTGAGACTGGCCATTTCGGTCTCCTCCATTTTCGGCGTGGTGTCCGAGCACTTCGAGAATTATTCTCCAACTGCACAACAGTCAAGCGCCTTCGCTTCGGCGCCACCAACCCTGTCCGCAAGCAGCCGGTGAAAAGAATGCGCGGCGCGCCAGCGAACGGAAATCTTGGCGCTCACACTTCGGCGTCGGCTTCAATTTCGACCAGGGCATCGCGGGAGACCAGCCGCGCTTCAACCAGGGTATTGGCCGGCTGGATGTGCCCGAAGCGCTCGCCGTGGGCACGTGCCACGGCCTCCCAGGAATTCACGTCCCTCACGAAGACACACGTCCGGACCACGTCTTCAAGGTGGCCCCCCAACGACTCCAGGGCGCCTTCCAACTTGTCGATGACGAAATGGGTCTGTGCCGCCGGGTCACTGCCCCCGATGGCGCGCTCGCGGTGGCTGGCGGTGGTGCCCGACACATGAATTCGGCGTCCCTTGCGCACCGCCCGGCTGTAACCAGCGATGGGCTCCCACGGTGTCCCGCTCAAGCACAGGGTTCGGTCGCCCAGTGTGCGCGTCTGGTAAGGAGCCGGGAACTCGTCGACGTGATGGCTCAAGTCACCCGACGCCGTGAGGAAGGGAGGCCGGCGGTACTCGTCGCCACAGTCGCCGGGAATTGGGAGCAGCGCAGACTGCGCGGCGGCCAGGGTTCGCTGGTCCTCCTCATCGAGGCCAAAGGAGAAGACACGCGCGTTGTCCTCGAGGTGCGCGCGCTCGCCCAGCCGCGCCCCGATGATGATGCCCGCCACTGCGGGCTCATCGAGAATCGCTCGACACGCCACGTTGGCCATGGAGACGCCGTGCTTCTGGGCGATGCCGTGGGTCGCGTGCAAGAGGCGCTGCAGTCGCTCCCAACCGCCGGCGGACTGGACGAAGCGGCTGTACTTCATCAGGGACCAAGTCTGTAGCTCGCTCTCGGAAGGCGGGGGCTGCGCGAGCCACCGCTCGGTCAACAGCCCACCAGCCAACGTCCCGTAGGCGAGGAGGTGGACTCCACGCGCGCGGCACAGCTCTGCCATTCGGCCGCGCGCGCGCTGGTCAATCAACGAGAATGACACTTGGTTGGACACCACCCGAAGACCGGTACTCAGCGCCACGCCCAGGTGCGCCGTGTCAAAATTCACCAAGCCCAGTTGCGCAACCAACCCCTCCTCCTGGAGCTCCTGGAGGAAGAAGAGACTGTCCAGCCAGCTGGGGTCGCTGAAGCGCCAAGCGTGCAGCTGCAGTAAGTCAATGCGGCTCGCCTTGAGCCGGTCGAGCGAGCGCTGCACCGCTGCCCGTACCATCTCGCGCGTCACAGGCCCTGGCTTGGGAACCCACTTCGTACAGAGCTCGACGCCGGAACGCATCCCGCCCGGGCCGGCACGACTCGCGTTGAATCGCCCGGCCACGTCCTCGGCGGAGCCGTAGTGGTCAGCCATGTCGAAGGTGGTGAAACCTGCGTCGACATAGGCACCCATTGCTCGGGCTGTCGCGTCTAGGTCGAGCGTCCGCCCATCCCGCTCCATGTCCGCGATTTGCCATAGGCCGGTGAGGACCCTGGAGATGGTCAGCCCGGCCGCCAGCTCGCGTCGCTCGACATTGTGATTCATGGGTTTTCGGACCCTTATTCAGGTGGAAGGGTGGCGAAGATGGTTTCGACGTTGACCCCGCGTCGTCTGAGATTTCTCACCTCGCGGGCGTAGACGAGGCTCCCCAGTCCCATCACCAATAGCCACACCGGGGTGCTGCGGAAATACCAGGCGGAGACTGGAGCGGTCAGGTCCTTCCAGGTGTGGACGACCAGCAGACCCCCGAGCAGCGCGATGCCAGCCACGGAGACAGCGACTTGGACGCTCCGGCTTCGCACCACCCGTATCTCTCGAGCGAGCGTCGGGTTTCGACGCGGCAACGCCAAAACCGAGCAACACATCAACAGGAAGGTGACCAGCATCGACGTGACCAGAATGTCAACCCCTAGAAAGAAATCACCCGCCAGGTGACTCCCGAGAATGCCCAGGGAGGCCATCGCGGCGCTGGCGAGGATGGCCAAGTGAGGCGTCCGAAAGCGGGGGTGTACGGCGGCCACGGCACGAGGGAAAATGCCGTCTTCTGCCCAGGCGAACATTAGCCGTGAGACTCCGAGCAGCATTGCCGGTAGGTCTTTGGCCAGCGCGACCGCGGCGCCAGCCACGATAGCCACCCGCAGTGGAAGCGGCAGGAGAATGCCGAGGAGCCCTGGCGCGGAAATGTCATGTCGCAGCGCCTCCGCCCGGACCAGGTTCCACGGGACGGCGTGGTACACCGCCGCTGAGAAGAGCGCATAGAAGACGGTCACCATACCGATGGCCAGACCGATGGCGAGGGGCAGGGTCCGGCTTGGGTCCTTGGCCTCCCCGCCCGCCTGCGCAATCGAGTCGAAGCCGATGAAGCTGGAGAACAGAAGCGCCGCGGCGGTGACGAAGGTCCGAAGCGAGGGTGCAGGCGCCGGCGCTGTCACCAGCGCCGGTAGGTCAGCGGCGCGCCGGTAGTCTTCCGGTCCGAACCAGAACCCGGCGACGATGAGCAGTCCGCTGAGCGCAAACGTCAGCGCCAAGAGGGGAACCAAGACACGCTCATACGCTTTGACGCCCCGTAAGTTGACCAGCGTGAAGGTCCACAGGACGAAGAGAGAAATCGCGAGCCGCGCGGCCCCTGTCTCGAGGCGCCTCGCAGTCCCGGCGGCTCCGGCGGCCAGAGCCACGTCACGCAGAAAAGGCACCAGCAGATAGCTCACCACCCCGATGGCAACGCACAAGGAGAACCACTGGGAGAAGCTGGCGATGAAACCAAGGTAGGGGTTCAGCGCACGGCTCGCGTAGACGTAGCTTCCTCCAGCGCGTGGCATCGCCGAGGCGAGTACGGCATAAGCCAGCCCAGCCAGAGCCGCGGGAACTGCGGCGACCAGGAACGCTGGCAGCACATACGGACCGATTCCGGCCACGTGCCTTTGAATCATGAAAGGAATCACGTTGATGGCCGCACCGACCATCGAGGCAATGCCGGTGGCAGTTAGCCCGACCAAGCCCATCTCTCGCGCGAGGCCGGAACGCACCCTTTCACTCTGCACAACGAGGATCGAGCGAGCAAGCCATTTGCTTCGACGCGCGGCGCCCCCGGCTCGCCGCAACGGTTCCTCTTGTCCCAAGGCGGCTGCACATCGGAAGCTCTCGCGATGAAAGTCGGATTGACCTCGTTTTTCGGGATGGCAGTCTTCTTGGCGCAGTTCGCGCCGTTCGAGGCGCATGCCCAAGCGGCTCCACCTCTCACCGTCGAGCGCATCGTCTCCAGAGCGCCGTCCCTCTTCGGGACCGCGCCCATTTCTCTAGCCTGGTCGCCCGACGGACAACAACTCGCATTTCTGTGGAACGACGAAGCCATGCCGGCACGCGACGTCTGGCTGGTTGAGCGCGAGGGCACTGTCCCGCGACGGGTGACTCACGTCGGCGACCATGGCCCGGGGGGCGTCTCCGAGTTCGTCTGGGCGCCGGCCGGCTCTGTGGTTTACCTCGCCGGGGGCGAAATCCACCGTCAGGCGGTGGCCGGCGGCAGCGACCAATTGCTCGTGCAGAAAGGCGGAGAGCGGTCAAGCTTGTCGCTCTCCCCGGACGGGACCACGCTCGCCTTTGTCCAAGAAGGCGACCTTTGGCTTCTGCCACTCGCCGGCGGGGTGCCCGTTCAGGCGACCCACGTGGCCGTGAAGCCGATTGGCAAAATCCCGTTGGGCGTTTACTACCACCCGGACGTGGAAATCGGCAGTGCCGACTGGGGCCAAAACGGCGCCGCGTACGTGTGGTCGGCGGACAGCAAACTCATCGCCGTGCACTATGTCGATCGGCGCAGCGTTCGCCGCTTTCCCATCCCGTATTATCTCACGCCCGATGCCATCCTCAATGAGCTGCGACGGGGCTCCCCGGGCGACGTCAATGAGCTCCGACGGGTGGGGATTTTCAAGGTGTCGACGCGGAAGTTGCGCCTTCTCGAGCTGCCCAATCCCTCCAGCTCGCACATTCTAGGGTTTGCGTGGTCACCGAAGGGTCCGTTGCTCATTGATCGCGAGACGGACAACTGCATCGACCGAACTCTCACTCTGTTTGACCCGAAGAGCTGGTCTCTCCATGACGTTTGGTCGGACCACCGGGACTCGCGCATTTTTAATGACGTGGCCAGCGCCTGGCACCCGGATGGCGTCCGAATTCTCCTCACTGGCGACTTAGACGACCGCTACCGGCTCTACCTGCTGACACCAGGCGAGACGCCACCGAAGCAGCTGACTTTCGGGCCATCGGACGTGGACGGAGCAGCCATTGCCGAACCGGGTTGGTCGGTCGTCTACTATGTCTCAACCGAGCCGCACCCCGAGGAGCGGCAGGTATGGCGGATTCCGGCGGAAGGGGGGAAGGCCGAACGGGTCAGCTCTCTTTCGGGGACCAACACCCCGATTGTTTCGCCCGACGGAAAGACGGTGGCGTTCCTGCACAGCGATGACCGGACGCCCACCGAGCTCTACGTGGGTGAGCGACGAATTACACATTCGCCACCGCCCGAGTTCAGCCGCACGGCCTGGGCCAACGTGCGCTACGCGAGCTTTCCCGGCAGCACCGCAGGGGTGGACCTCCACGCTCGCATCCTCGAGCCGCCCAACCTGGACCGCAGCAAACGCTACCCGGTCATTTTTGGGCCGGTGTACTCCAACACCGTCCGCAACCGCTGGGTCGCGCGCTGGGAAGGGCTCATGCAGTTGCTGGTGCAGCGGGGCTACATTTTGGTGCAAGTCGACTCGCGTGGCAGCACCGGGTACGGGCGCGCCTTCCGGGAGAAGTTTCTCTCGCAGTGGGGAAGCTCGGACCTGGACGACTACCAGGACAGCGTCGGTTACATGAAGTCACTGCCCTACGTCGACCCCGAGCGCATCGGCATCTTCGGAAGCAGCTACGGCGGGCTCCTCACCATCTTCGCTCTCTTCAAGAAGCCTGGCCTCTTCGCGGCGGGGGTTGCCGCTGCTCCAGCCACCGACCCGCGCTACTTCGGCAGCGACGACGTGGCTCACTCGCGAACCCCCGAAACCAACCCCGAACTCTTTGAGAAGGGCCGGGCCACCCTCTATGCGAAGAATCTTCGCGACCACCTGCTCATCATCCACGGGATGGCCGACGACGTGGTTCCGTTCCAGACGTCAGTCATGCTGGCTGAGGAGCTCATCCGCCAGCATAAGGACTTCGATTTTGCCTTCTCCCCCACGGCGACCCACGCCTGGGCCGCTAGACCGGACGATGCCATCTACCTCTTCGGGAGACTCATTACCCATTTCGACCGGTGGCTTGGCCCAGGGCCGCGCCCATCGGCGGGGAGCCCGCATTGATTGCTCTTTCGCTACTGGTGCTTGCTGCCGCTCAGCTTACCTGCCCGGCGTTCGACGAGTTGGCCAGCCGCGTCTGGGAGTTTCGTGCGCGGACCATGCCCTTCTCGGTCGACGACATTCCACGGCTTGAGCGCCCTCCCGGGCTCGTGCGCTCCTGGTCTAAGGCCAGCGTCCAGCGACAGCGAGACGAGGCCGCGGCACTCGCCGACTGCCTGGCCCACGCCACTGCGAACGAGGCGACCTGGCCCATCGCCCGGCGCGTCGACGTGCGACTCATTCGGTCGACGCTGGCCCGCGTGCATTGGGAGCTCGATGTGAACCGTCGATGGGAGCGCGACCCAACATTCTATCTGGAGCAGGCGCTGACACCCCTGATGGAGTTGCTGGATGAGCCGCCTCCCATCGACTCTGCACGTGCGCGCGAACTCCTCTCTCGCCTGCGCAACATCCCAGCCCTGCTGAAGGATGCGGAGAATAACCTCGGCGGCGGCGTCCAGCTCTTTGCGCAGCTTGCGCTGGGCGAGCTCGCCGACATACGAACGAAATTGCGTCGCGTGGAGACCGGGGTCCTGCCGCTGTGGCCGCAGGAGGTAAGCCGGAGCGACTTCTCAAGTGCCGTTGGCGCAGCCGTCGACGCGCTCGAGGCATATCGCGCCTGGCTCACCGAACACGCCCCGTCGATGCACGGACGCGCGAGCGTTGGTCGCGAGGCCTACATTTTCTTTCTCCGACGGGTAGCACTCATTCCGTACTCACCCGAGCAGATGCTGGCCATGGCACAGCAGGAATGGGAGCGCTCCGTCGCCGCGGAAGCCCTGGAGATACAACACAACGTCGGGCTCCCTGCCCTTTCCTACTTCCCGTCGCTTGAAGCGCAAATCGCGCGGTACGGGCAGGATGAACTCGCGATTCGGAAGTTTCTGGTCGAGCGCGGCATTCTTTCGGTGCCCGCCGAGCTCCGGCACTTCACCGTTCAGCCCATTCCCGACTATCTCGATGCACTGGGAGACTTCGGCGAACAGGATTGGTTCACTGGCCCCTCAACCCTGAGCCAAAACGGGGTGCGGTGGTTGTACCCGCCGTCGCCCAAGCTCGGCTACTTCGGAAGGGCGACGGCACGTGATCCGCGACCAATTATCACGCACGAGGGGGTGCCAGGACATTACTTCCAGTTAACGCTCTCATGGAGGAACCCCGATCCGATTCGGCGTCACTACTACGACTCTGGCCCGAACGAGGGCTTGGGCTTCTATGCCGAAGAAATGATGATGCAGGCTGGCCTGTACGACGACAGCCCGCGCGTGCGTGAGCTGATTTGGGGTCTGTGCCGCCTACGTGCCGCCCGGGTCTACGTCGACATCAAGCTGGCACTCGGCGAGCTCACGTTGGAGCAGGCCGCAGAATACCTCGCGCAACGCGGTCCGATGGACGCGCGCACCAGCCACGCCGAAGCTGCGGCGTTCTCGGTGAGCCCCGGTCAAGCAATCTCGTACCAAATTGGGAAGCTCCAAATCGAGAAACTGCTGGCCGGTGCCCGCCTCATTCAGGGAGAGAGCTTCTCCCTCCGAGGCTTCAACGATGCGCTTTGGCTGAACGGCAACGTGCCGCTCGCGCTCCAACGCTGGGAGGTACTCGGCCTCGACGATGAGGTGCGCGCGCTCGACGCGGGCCGTGGGTTTCCCCAGTAAGCCGCAGGCCTGCCCGTCAGAGCGCGAGGACAAGTCCCAGAGAAAATGCACCTTCGACGCAAGGGATGCCTGCGGTGACCACCACGGTGGACCCTCCCTTGCCCGAGTAGAAAGCTCCGCTGGTGATGTAGACCGGCGCGAGAAATCGGCCTTGGAGGACCACTGCCAGCGGGTCTGCCAGGCGGAACCTAACCCCCGCTCCCAAGGTGAACGCGGCACGCCAGGTGTCATGAAAACTGAGGCGCTGGCCAGCGCCCAGGAGGATGGCACCCGGTGAAAGCAGGACCGCCCCGACGGTAACGTCGCCGAAGCATTCGAAGTCGCCGCAGCGGATGCTCTTGGTGAGACCGGCCTGAAAGTAATTGATGTTGAGGTGGTCCTGGCCACTGGAAGGCGCGCCCGCCGAAGAGAGCAGGTGCGCCTCGGTGCTGGACAGAGTCCAGAGCAGCTCGAATTCGAACTCTGGGTCAATCACGACGGTGAGCGCCGCTCCATAGCTGGGCGCCGCATCAATGGTGATGCTCCCACTGCTGGTCGCAACAGGGGTCGTGAATAAGTAGCCGACCCAAGCGGCTAAGCTGACCGGCCCTTTGGGTTCCACCGGCTGCTCGACCGCAGCCGCTGGTTGCGCGGAAAGCGCAAGCCCGGCCAGGAGAATGCTCGACCGGGAAAGTGTGCCCCGCGGGGCCTGGAAGCGCACTGTGCCCGACAGCTTACGTCAGTGGGCGTCGACTTGCGTTGGGGACGCACAGCTGTGGACGGCGTCTCGGCGGCGCTTTAGGGCGAATGAGGTCCGCGCTGAAGCGTCTCCTGGGTGGACTCGCCAACCGGACGAAGTCAACCCTCGGAATGCGCTGGACGGACCGGCGTCGCCGACGCCCTGACGCGTGACGGAAGAGGGGGGAGCGCCACCGGCTTCTGCAGGGATGTCGGCCCCAAGTCACGTGCTTGAAGTACGCTCCGCTGGGGCCCACACACAGGAGGAGGGCTGTCGGTGCATTGGTTCCGCTTCACGGCAGCCCTGCTGGTGTGCGCGCTGCAGTCCGGAGCGGCGCCCAACGCCGAGGCCCCCAAGCCCGCCCGCGTCGCCGTTATCGCGGTGGGTCGATGTGACGCGGCTTCCAGTGCCATTTCGGCGCGTTCCTTTCGAGCGCTTCTTCAACCCAAGCTGGGTGCGGCCCTCCAGACGGAGGCTGAAACTGCCCGGCCTCTGGGCGGTCTCTCGGAGAGAACGCTCGACGAGGTTTCGCGTGCGCTGGCGGCCGCTCGACGTGAATTCTACGCCCACAAAGTTGAGACTGCAGTTACACAACTGCAGGCACTCGCCGTCGACGTCACTCGGCTTGCGCCATCGCTGGACCGCTGGAAACTGGAGCGCGACGTGTTGACGCTACTTGCGCAGGCGCAGCTGCCGTCAAACCCGTCTGCGGCGGAAGCCGCCCTAGTCGCCATCCTCCGCGTTGAACCATCCTATCAGCCCGACACCGAGCTTTACCCGCCCACCTTCCGGAAGTTCGTGGATGGCCTCCGCACGCAGCAGTCCGAGGTACCGACCAATCGGCTCGATGTCGCAGTCTTCCCTGCCGGGACGGCCGTCTATGTCGGCGGTTGCCCCATCGGCCCAGCCCCCCTCTCGCATCGCTTTCCGGCAGGCGAGTACCGGGTCGAGGCGGACTTTGGCCACCGAGGGCTGGCGCGGACCGTGCAGATTCCGCCGCCCCCTGCCCTGGTGGCTCCGGTGGAACTCGCGGCTGGCGTGGAAGGAGCGCTCGTCACTGACGGAGGGCCATGTCTCGAGGCGGGAGCGGAGCATCAGGCAGCCGGCCTGTCACGCGTGGCGAAGTTGGTGGGCGCCAGTCGAGTTTTCAGCATTCATACCCAAACGCTGGCGACTCGTCGTTGGGTGGTGGTCGAGGAAATCGACCCAAGTGGAAGCCAGGTGAGACAGGCCCGTTCCGAAGTCCAGCCGGGCTCGTCTGAAACGGATGCGCTCGCAGCTCTCGCTGACTGGGCCGCGACCGGTCACGGCGGCGCTTCGGTCGAGGTGCTCCAGCGTGCTGCCCTCCAGACGTCGGCAGTCGCCAGCACCCCAGGCGGCGGCGGACAGGTTTCTGGACGGGTGGTTGGCCAGCCAGCGCCCAACGGTTTCAAGGTGCAAACATTCCCCTTCAGTGGGCAGCTCAATCCGGGACCGGCCGTCCATTTCGCGGGCGACCGGTTCAAGAGGGCCGACTTACCCAAAGGGAGAACCTCAATCCGAGTGGTGACCGATGACGGGCGCGTCGGCACCTCAGTCGTGGACGTGCCGGCCAGTGGGAACGTCGACACGACAGTCCCGGTGGACAGGGCCTGCACCGCCCTGGGCCGGGTCCTGAACGCGGACGGCGGCCCCGCGGCCGGCGCCCACCTGTTGGTCCAACTGGTCGGGACTCGCATCTCCCAAACCGCCGAAACCGGATCGAAGGGTGGATTCATCTTCACCGAACTGACGAAAGGCGACTACCTGCTGAATGTGGACCTTCGCGACCAGCACTTGGCGCGCCGCTTTTCATTGGCAACGACGTGTTCCGCCGTCCTGGGAAGCCTGCGATTGGCCGAAGGGTCCAGGGCGAATACACGGACTGCCAATCCTGGCACACCGGCAGCCGGCGACCACTGACGCCCACCGCGGTCCTCTCCTGCACCCTTTTCTTGCGCGAGCCCGCAACTCGTGCGCGGCGCTAAAGCTTTCCCCCCTGGAGTCTGCAGCATTCCGTTGGAATGCGCGTTGCAGCCATTCGCTGGCATGGCAAGCCCCCACGTCATCATCATCGGCGGCGGCCTCGCCGGTCTCGCCACCGGCTGCTACGCGCGCACCAGCGGCTTCCGCACGACCATCCTCGAGCACCACCTAGCGCTGGGAGGCGTCTGCACGGCGTGGCCACGTGGCCCCTATTTGATTGACGGCTGCATCCATTGGCTGACCGGTGGGCCTTTCGCTGGGGCGTACCGAGAACTCGAGATTGTACCCAGCGTCCCCCTCCGGACGCTCGAGCAGTGGGTCACCTACCGTGATGAACGTGAAGACTCAGACATCGCCGTCACACGCAACCTCGACGCACTCGGCCGGGACCTGGTGCGCATCGCCCCCGAGGACCACACCGAAATTAATCGGCTCCTGGAGGCAGCCGCCCAGTTCCCCGAATTTCCGGTTCCGGTCGGTCGCCCACGCGAGCTGACGACCTTCCGGGAGCAGCTCGTCGGGCTTTGGGAGATGCGCGAGGCGCTTGGAAGCTTCATCCACTACCGGAAGCCCACCACGGAATGGACGCAAAGCCACCTTCGCAGCAAGAGGCTCCAACGTCTCTTCATGCGTCTGGTCCCAGAGCAAGCGCCTGTGCTCGTTCTATTGATGGTGTTGGGCTATCTCCAGCGGGGGTGGCTCTCACGCCCGGTCGGGGGCACCGCGCGCTTCCGAGACGCGCTCATCGACCGCTATGAAAGGCTCGAGGGTGAGTCCCGTCTCAACGCCACTGTCGAGGAGGTTGTTGTCCAGGATGGGCGCGCCTGTGGAGTCCGCCTCGCGGACGGCACCCTTCTCGATGCCGACATGGTGGTATCAACCGCCAGCACGCCGGAAACCGTCCTTCGGCTACTCGGCGCCCAATACGGCGGAGACGCAGCACGGCGGCAACTCGAACAATGGAAGCTGTTCGAGCCAATTGTACTGGCGAGCTTCGGCGTAGAGATGGCTCTGGAAGGCGCGCCCAGCATGCAGCTCATCGACGGCATCGAGCCTTTTGAGGTCGGTGGTGTTCGCAACGAGCACCTCTCCGTCCGCGTCTGCAACGACGACGTCTGTTTCGCGCCAGCCGGACACACGGTGGTCCAGGCGATGGTAGCCACTAGCTACGACTGGTGGGCGACGCGGGGCAGTCTCTATACGCGCGAGAAGGACGCGACGGGCGAGCGCGTCCTGGGGCAGCTCGACCGGCGCTTCCCCGGGCTACGTCGCGCCACTCGGATGGTCGATGTCGTCACCCCCATCACCTATTGGAATATGGCCCGCTCGTGGCGCGGCGCCTACGAGGGGTGGATGCCCAGCACCGACTCCTTTTTCGGGCACCTCCCGAAGACTTTGCCCGGGCTGGGCGGCTTCTACATGGCTGGACAGTGGGTCGAGCCAGGAGGTGGGGTCCCGACCGCAATCAACTCCGGCCGGCAGGTGGTGCAGCTGCTGTGTGCTGACGCCGGTCGTCCCTTCGTACCCGTGCTCAGCGCCAGCGCCTGAATGACCCCGACGAGAAGGACGCTGGTCCACAACCTCGAAACGGCGAGGTCGCGCGACCTCAAGACGCTCCCCCTAGTCGCCACGACCTGAGGGCCCGAAGTTGAGCCGTCTTCTTGGACTGGTGTTCTTCCATGCGACGAAGGATGTCGTCGAGGACGCTGACCGCATCGAGGATGTGCGGGCCCTTGTTCAACATCACGCACTCCGCCCGTTCCCCCATGGCCGCATCCGTGACTTCGGCTCTGCTTGGGACTCCAGTCTTGGCAAGCCCCTCGAGGACCTGAGTCGCCCAGACGGCCGGGAGGTGGGCCGCCTCGCAAATCCAAAGAAGCTCCTCTTGAACTTCGGCCAGCCGCTGGTAACCGCATTCGACGGCGAGGTCGCCGCGGGCAATCATCACCCCCACCCGGTCGTGTTCCATCGCCGCCCAGAGCAGCGAAGGCATCGCAGCGAAGGCGTGGGCGGTCTCGATTTTGAGAATAATGCCGAGGTCTGGGCTCCCCAGCCTCACCAGCTCCGCGCGCAATGCCCGGACGTCGTCGGGGCTCTGGACGAAAGACATCCCCACAAGGTCCGCCAGCTGTACAACGGTGGCAAGGTCGTGGCGGTCGTTCTCGCCGAGCGACGGCAGCTGTAGCTGTGTGTCCGGGACGTTAACGCCCTTCTCGCTCCCCAGCTTACCAGAGGGGCGCGGTGCGCGGATGATGCGAAGCTCTAGCTCCTCCTCGTTGACGTGGACCGTCTCGGCTTCGAATTTGCCGTCGTCCAGCAGAACGCGGTGGCCAGGCTTCACCGACGAGAACAATGCTGGTTCCGTGCACCCGATGCGGGCCGCGGCAACCACCCGTCCGGTGGCTTCCGTCACCGCCGGGCGTCCCGGCGAGAGCGCGCGTGTGAGAATAAGCACGTCACCCACGGCGAGCTGGATGGGCGCCTCGGCATGCGGAAGGTCCTGAGCGCAAACCCCCTCTTCGATGCCGGCGCGGTGAAACTGGCTGCTCTCCACCACGAAGGCGCGCCGCTCTGCGTCGGCCTGAACCGCCTCACCGTCCCTCGCTCTGATGCGCAGCTCGCGGTGAAGCCCTCGCGCGTCTCGGAAGAGGACGCGCTCGTCCTCGCGAAGCGAGGCGAGCCAGTCCGCCGGGAAGGTCAAGACAGGTGCGGGGCGTGACGCACCCTTTCCCGGCGGCACCAGCCAAATTCGGGTGGGCGCCAGCGTCCGGCCGGATGCGTCGCGGCGCACCTTCCAAGTCACCACGGCCGGGCCTGGCTCGAGCGGGCCAGTCCGAATCTTGGGACCGCCGAGGTCCATCAATAAGCGGCAGGGCATGCCGAGCGCTTGCGCTGCTTCCCGGAGGTGGGTCGCAATTCGGCCCCAGACGTCGCTTCCGTCGTGAGCGCAGTTGATGCGCAGACAGCTCATCCCGCGTTCCACCAGCGCCCGCACCGCGTCGGGGCTATCCGCCAGACTCGCGTCGGCAGTCACCATGATGCGAACCGCCCGTCCCTCTGGGGCCGGCCCGAGCAGCGCGTCGGCGTGCTCGGTGAGCGCGGTCCGTGCTTCGCGAAAGTCTGGGCCGAGAAGCTCCTCGCTGGGCGCCGACGCGCCTTGGAGTCGGGCCAGCGCACGGTGGACAGCGAGCAGAGTCGATTGGACGTGGCCCTCTGCGCGCCCCAGGGAGGACAGCCCCAGTTCCGCCAGCCGGTTCTGGAGGTGCCGCACGTCATGAACGCGTAGCGCGAGGTAGTGCCGAAGGTTAATCGCGCCCTTCCGGTGCACGGCCGCGATTGAGGCCAGTTCGCCAGTGGTCGGCGTCGCCTGCGCCACCTCGGCGAGAAGGGCTTCGACTTGAGTCAGAGCTTCAGAGACGGGCGACGGGGAAGGCATACGCGAAACGAGGCTGGCAGTCTGCCGTGACGAATGCGTGAAACCGAGAAGCTACCTCAAAGCCGCCAAACGCTAGCTCGAGCGCGCAAGGAGCCAACGGACGCTGGGTCCGCCTCCGGAAAGGCTGCCAACGGGCACGTCAAACTGCCCTCAGAGAGAGCTTTCCGCCATCCCAAGGTCGCGGGGGGGGCCGCTGCCCTTCGCCAGCTCCAAGCGTCCGTCGGGCGTTCTTCACTTTCCGTTGCGGCACTTGAGAGGTAATGGTTATTTAGCTTGGCGAGTCCGGCTGAAGAGCCCAGATTCCCTTCGGAGGTAAGCCTATGCCGGCCGCAGCCGCGCAGTGGCACGTGCTCCGCCACACGCGCATACTCGCGAAACACCCCGAAGTCCGCTCACTGCAGGGGACATATCCCCCCTCGCAGCTCTTCATTCTCGCTCTTGTAGCAGTCGACGTTGGCCTCGCCTGGGGCGTGCGGCACGCCTCGTGGCTGACCGTGTTCGCGGTCGCTTTTGGGCTTGGAGCGTTCGTCGCACATGCGCTCGGCGTACTCATCCACGAATGTACACACAACCTAGTTGCCAAGGGCACGCGTGCAAACAAGCTGTGGATGCTCGTTGCGAACCTGCCGCTCGTTGCTCCCGCGGCAATCGAATTCCGAGCGCAGCACCTACTGCACCACAAATTCTTGGGTGAGGTCGATGGGCGAGACACCCAGGCCCCGAGTCGCGCCGAAATCGCCTTCGTCGGGGCAAGTTCCCTCCGCAAGTTCGCATCCTTTAGCCTCGGTCGCTTCTTCTATCGCGCGCGCCCCGCCAACCACGTTCCGCGTGACCGCTTCTTGTGGCTGAACTGGGGGGCCCAAATCCTCGCGACCCTTTTGCTCTTTTGGCTCGTGGGTGCAAAGGGGCTTGTGTTCCTAAGCATCAGCGGCCTTCTCGCCTTCGGACCGCACCCGCTTGGCGCACGACGGCTTTCGGAGCACTTTGCGATGCGGGCCGACCAGCCCTCCGTCTCATACTACGGCATTCTCAACCGTGTTGCCTTCGACGTCGGCCTTCATGTCGAGCATCACGACTTCCCGGCCATCCCCTGGCCCAGGCTGCGCTCGCTTCGAAAGGTTGCGCGTGAAGAGTACGAAGGCTTGTTCGCCTTCCAATCCTGGACGGGCCTCCTCCTCGCGCACTTTTTCGACCCCCGTTACCGCGTCGAGCACTATGTCGGCTTCGGAGCGGTCCTCGGCACCGGGCCACAGGACACCATTCGACCCTGCGAGACATCGTTCCCAACCGGGCAGCCGACACCGGAGACGACGCCGCGCGGGGATAGGGCTGCTCGGGCCGAGCCAACACTCTTCCCGCCGTCGTTCGTCTAGGCGGCTCATTTCGCTGGCGAGCCGTTCCAGTCGAGCCAGACCCCGCTGCCAGTGGCGAGCGCTCGCTGGTGGATGGCGTGAGCCGAGGCGAGGTCTTCAATCGCGATCCCCAGTGACTTGAAAATCGTCACGTCCGCGTCAGAGAGCCTTCCCGGAAGCTTCCCCGTCAAGACTTCACCCACCTCACCCAGGAGGTGGTTTTCCCCGAAGGCCCCGGCTCCTCGAGGGATGAGGAAATCCCCCGACTCGTTGAGGCACGAGTCGCGGCAGTCCGTGTACAGGCGCCCGCGTTGTACCGCATCGGTGTCGAGTTCGCGGTGGGTGGCGAAACAGGCCCCGGCGGCGTTGACATGAACACCGGGCGCGAGCCAGCCGCCGCGCACAACCGGTTCTCGGGTTGAGGTCACGGTGCAGACCAGGTCCGCGCCACGGACCGCATCCTCGGCCGTGTCCATCACCTCAATTTCGAGCGCAGCAGCCATTGAAGATTCGCGCGCGAAGCGTTCGGCATTGGCGCGTGTCCGGCTCCATACCCGCACACGGCGGAGGCGCCGGACGGTTGCCATGGCGGTCAGGTGCGTTCGCGCCTGCGTGCCGGAGCCAATGAGAGCCAAATCACCTGCGTCGGCGCGCGCCAGAGCGTCCGTCGCGACAGCCGAAGCGGCGCCCGTGCGAATCGCCGTGATGGCGCTGGCATCGAGAATCGCGAGCGGCTCGCCATGCGAGGCACCGAAGAGCATGACCACGCCTTGGTGCGAGTCGTACGGCGTGCCGAGATTGCCGGGCATGACGCTCACCACCTTCACCCCGAAACTGACTGGCTCGGAGAGGTAGCCGGGCATGAGGCCCAGAACTCCCGACCCATCCGGCAGACGCAGGAGGCTGCGGAGCGGCTGCACCGCGCCACCCCGCGAAAATGTCGCGAGCGCGCCGCGGATAAGTCGGACGCACGCATCCATCGGCAGCAACTCGTAAACCAGCGCTTCGTTCACGAACAGAACCTTCACCGCCTCGCCTTCCTGTTCGGCCCCCTCTGCCCGTGGGCCAGACCGACGCGTCCTGAGCCTATGACGTCCGGCTGGTCATGGTGGGGGTGGTTTAATCGAGTTGGTTTCGGACACTGCCGTACGCCCGCCTCAGCTCGTCGCGGTCGCCAAGTTTCGACGCCGTCCGACGGAGTCGTCGGCTGCATTTCGCTTGACCGCGACATCCGCCGGTTCAAGAGTCACCCAGCGACTCTCGCTGGAGGCGGATGCGGTGAATAAAACCAAAGGTCTCGCGTTCGTCGTCATGCTGGCCTGGGCCGGTTGTGTCTCCGACAGCACGTACAAGCAGGAGGAGAAAAAAGCTGACGCTCTCAGCGCTCAGGACGCCACCTACCGACAGCTCGATAGTCAGCTAAAGGCGGAAGTCAGAGCAGACCAGGTCCAAATCCAGCAAATGCAGAACCAGTTGAAGGTGACCATCGTCAATCAGATTCTGTTCCCGGAGGGTGGATGGGAACTCGACCGCGACGGCGAGCAGACGCTCGACAAGATAATTCCCACTCTGAAGACTCTCGAAAAGGAGCGCATCGAGATCGATGGCTTCACCGACAACGTGCCGATCGGTCCCGAACTCAAGAGTCGTTTCCCTTCTAATTGGGAGCTGTCGACAGCCCGGGCGACAGACGTCGTGAGGTATCTCACGAGCAAAGGCGTCGACCCGAATTTGTTGTCCGCGACAGGATTCGGCGACACGCAGCCAGTTGCGTCGAACGACACTCCGCAAGGTAGAGCAAAGAATCGACGCATTGAGATTGTGCTCAAACCGGCTGGTCAGTAGCGCCCCACTTCAGCTAGGGAGCCGCGCGCTGGTGCGCCATACACCACCCAGGCCAGAAGGTGAGAGGCGTGGCCTCGTGCACAGTCGCCTGACTGCCCAGCAGTCGACGCTGACCCGAGCTCGCCAGGCCGAGCGAGGTGGTCGGGAGCTTCCTTTTCGGACCCCGGCGTCGTAGGCCATCGCATGACCGTGCAGCCAACCCTCAGGGTGCGGTTCCGTTACGGAGGCTTCACGATGAAGACATGGGTTCTGCCCTTTGCACTTCCGTTGATCTTTGCCTGCTCATCCGTTTCAAGCCAGAGCATCGTCCAACAGCGCATGTCCACGGAGTACAACTGCCCTGTTCATGACATCAGCGTGAAGGCGTTGCCTGCCTACGAATACCGGGGGGATGGCTGCGGACACACGTCGACGTTTATTTGTCTGCCCCAGGGCGATGCAAACCCCGTCTGCACACGGGAACCGGGCGAGCCCGTCGCAATGCCGGCCGCAGATGCCGGAGCGAAGTGACCCCGCGCCAGTAACGCTCGGCGCGGTCGATGTACGCTAGTACCTTGCCTCTCAGTTGTAACGCGGAGGGGTTTGAGGGTGGCACATGCTGCGGAACTGCTTGGTGTGTCTCCTTGGGTTCACCATCGCCCCCAAGCTGACCTCGGGAACGTCGGCTCTGCAAACTCTGGCCACGCCGCTGCAGCCCTTCCCCGGCACCGCGACACCGCTTTCGGCCGCGCGGGAGGACGTCAACCTCGAACAAGGTGGCAAACGCACGGCTCTCGGGGCCTCTGCACGGACGTCCCTCCGCCGAGAACGGCCATCGGCATTTGTCGCCGGTGGTCCAGTGCCCATTGTGGTTTCCCTTCTCCTTGCTGCTGCCCAGACCTTGGAGCACACGCGCTGGGGCCTCCTCGAATCTCAGCTCGCCACACCGCCGCCGACTTCCGGACGAGACCGAATCCGTCTCGAATTCAAAGACGATCGCCTGAGCGCGGACAGTGGCTGCAATACCGGCTCGGCGGGTTACCGCGTCGAGGCGGACGGCTCACTGGTGCTCACCACGCCCATGGCGATGACGATGATGGGCTGCGTTGAAGCGGCAGCCTCTTACGAATTGGTCTTCTTTCGCTTCCTGAGTTCCCGTCCGAAGCTGAGCCGCGACTCCGATGGCGAAGTGCTGGTTCTCCGCGCTGCGGGGGGAGGCCCGGTCAGCCAAAGCCTCATACGCCTGCACAAAGAGCCCATGCCGAGTCGAGAGGCACGCACGAAGCTCATCTACGTCGCCGCCAACAGGGCGCCTTGCATGGGCGTCGCGCCACGGGAATGCCTGCAGGTGCGTGAGCGTCCGGACGAGGCATGGCAGCTCTTCTCCAACGAAATCATCGGCTTCAAGTACGAGCCCGGCGTCGAGTACCGACTGCGAGTCCTTGAGGATGATGTGCCCAACGCGCCTGCCCACGGCGCGTCGAAGCGCTGGTTTCTCGACGTGGTTCTCGAACAGAAGCTGGTTCTGCCGAGAAAGTAGACAGCCCCCGACCGGGGTGGACGCCCGAGGCGGCCGAGCAACCGGGGACGCCAGAACTTGGGGTGTTTTCCTCGCAATTCGCCTCGGCTCGGGCTTCTCCTCAGCCCGACGGCCGGATACCATCAGCGCTCACGATTTCCGCTCCGAGGGTTGGCTCTTGAACATTTTGCTAAGAGGTGTCGTTCTCGCGGCGCTGTCTCTCGTCTTGCTAGTGCCCACAACTGCGAGAGCCGATGAAGGTGAACGAAATTTCTATGTCGTGGTGAAGGGCGGCCCCTATTTCCCGACGGCGACCAATGCCTTTACGGCGATCGGCGAGAGCTTCAAGTGGCCAACGGCCTACACCATCGAAGGCGGCGTCGGTGCGTATTGGGGGCTATTCGGGCTCCAGTTGAGCGCGGGCTACCTCACCAGCGGCACGACGAGCACGCCCGGTGCCGCCAGCGCGCAAACCAGCGTCAACGCAGTCCCCATCCTGCTGCTCGCGAGAATCCGGCTACCGCTCGGTTTCATTGCTCCCTACGCCGAAGGCGGGGCTGGCGTTGCCATTGCAACCTCGAGTTTCGAGAACCTTTCGAGCACCCAAGCCGGCTTTGAGGCGGTCGGAGGAGGAGGAGTTGACCTGTACTTCGGCCCGCTTCTTGTCGGCGCAGAGCTGAGATTCATGTGGCTCAATCCCAGTTTCAACTTCTCCGGCGTCAATAGCGTTGCAAGCTTTACGCAGACGCTGAACTTAAGCGGCATCACCGTCGAGGCGTACGTTGGATACCGGTTCTAGCGTCGGCTCCAGTGCTGCCACCGCCGGATTTCTCGCCCGCTTTTGACAGGGCGGCTGGGCGGGGTGGGTCAAGCGGCTGGTTTATCGCTGTGAGGCGTCGTGCCCTCACCAGCAGCGCTCTCATTTTTGAGCGACGAAGGTGACAGTAACCTCCCCGTTGGAGGAGAGGCAGTTGCCTGTGGGGGCAGCGGTGCCCGCGGCCACCACCGTGAGCGTGCTGCCGTCCAGCGTCGCGGTCGCTAGTTTGTATGAGAGAACGACGGACGAGCAGCCCACGATGGAAATGGGAGCGCAGTCAATGTCACCATGCCAGTCAGCGGTCGCGCCAGACCCGGTCGCAACCAGCCGTTGGCCATCGCCCGGGCAAATGTGAGCCAACTGAACGGAGTCGCCATGGACGGTGACCGTTATCTCCCCGGAGTACGAGCCATTGACGGTCCCCCTGAGGGTAAAGGTCCCGGCCCAAGTTCCAGCAAGGGCGGCGAGGCGCTGCTTGGGCGCTGACGACGTCTCGAGCGGCCTGAAGGCGGGCTCACTGTCTCTGGGCGGAGGCGCTTTGGTAGCCTCTGGCAGCTCAGCTGGGACCCCAGCGTCGGCGAGCGCCTCGGCTTCGTGGGGTAGGGCAACCGTCAGCCTCATTAGGACCGGCTCCCTGTTTAGGAGCACGAGATGACGACACCTTCGTAGGAGACGTTGAATGTCGGTGAGTCTGTCACCGGGCTCCCGAATAATGCCGAGGTCAGCTCGCTTGTCCTCATTGGCTGGGAGCGCCAACGAGCCGGCTGTTGCAAGGGTCCCCCATTCGCTTGGCCAGACACATCGCGTCCGTTCGGTCGCCTTCGTCACGCTGACGTAGACGTAGTCTGGGAACCAAGGACGCTCTCTTGGGTTCGCAAACGATTCGAGCGCACGGTACACGCGCACGAAGGCCGCGGGTTCCGCGGCCGTCTCAGCGAATCCAGAGATCGACATTGTCCGGAGATGCCCAGTCAAAGCATCGAAGGCTGTAATCTCGTAAAGGGGGAGGTCGGTCGGAAGCGGAGAGGGCTGTTGGGCCGCCAGCGCAAGGAACTCCGGGAGCTTAAGGCTGCCGAGCAGAGACGCCATCTCGTCAGCGCTGAGCACAGCCGTGAAATACTCAGCGAGGTGGTCCTCTGACGCCCGTTGGACGATGACCAGCCCATTGTCATACAGCACGAAGCGATACTCGTTGTTGAACGGTTGGGTAAACGTGAAGATGCGAAGGCTCACCCGCACCTGAGTGGGGTTTGGCTCGGCGCGGACAGAAGGCGCTCCGAATGCCACCGACAGAAAGATGAGGAGGCATGCCGCTGAGGGCTTCGTAGCGAGTCTCCCTGGTGGTCCCTCTGCCTTCAAAACACCCTCGTTGCGGCTAGTAATGTGTCAGGGCTTTGGGGCCGAAGACGCGGTGAGCGGACCGACGAAGTAGGCCCCCTGGAAGCCTTCTGCATCTGGCTTTGGAAACAGCATGACGGTGCGCTCGGACTGGCTGTCGGTGGTGGACGGCGTCGCCGGGACCGGCACCGGGCCGCAAGGCCCCGAGTCTTTGCACGACCAACGTTGCCCTCCTGGGGAGTGCACGTCGAGCGAGAGAGGCCGAAGGCCCCAACGCGACAGGTACCACCCCATCGGCGCGCTTTCCGGAGTTCCACTCGGCCCGAGAGTGGTGCGCGCCTGAGAGCGCTCCACCACGACAAGCAATAACGCGTCTGGCTCGGCTCTGCGCAGCCGCTCGAGGTTCGAAGCGCGCGTCTTAGACCGCTCTGGTGCGGTGGCCACTACATCGAACGCGACTACCCGAATCGACAGTCCGGCGTCGCGAAGTCCCCGGAGACGATCCAGCAGTCCCAACACGGCCTGAGTCTGTCCCGAGCCCGTCCTCTTGAAGGTGCGGGCGATTTGAAGGAAGGCCGCGCGGTCCGATGCGCTGCCTCCACTCGCAAAGTAAGTGTCGACCCACTCCTGATCGACCTGCAACAGCTCAAGTGCAACGAGGGTCGGAATACCCATCTCAGCCGCCTGGCAGGCAAGCCGACGTACGGCATCTGGAATCTCGTTGGTTCCAGGAATGTCGCCCAAGAGGATGAGGCGTTTCTCGACCACGGGGGATTCCACACCTGTAAAGCGGGGCTCGCAGTTCTGGGGCGCGGAACGGTGGCCGGAGGGCGCAGGTGACGCGGCGAGTCCGCCATCGGCGGCCGACCCTTGAGACAAAGCAGTGGCCAGCGTCTCTGTGCGCTGGGCCGACGGCACGGACGCCGGCTCAATTTGCTCCTGGAAGGCCAGTTCGAGCGCCTGATCGCGCGCGTGCTGAGTGACGACTAAGCCGAATGGTGGGTTGGTCCCAGCAGCCGATTCGTTCGGTGTATCCGCTGCGGTGATGTCTGGCGGCGGGACGTAATCGCCACGACGGCCTTGCGACATTTGCCAGCCCGAGAGACGAGGCTCCGTATAGACATTGGTGGGCGTCGCGACCAGGCGAAGAACTTGGATTCGGCAATGCCGCGAGTCGATGCGGTCGCCGTAAACGCGGTAGCTGATCGCATAGCCGGTTGCGTTGCCGAGCCAACTCGTGACGAGTTTGTCTCCGGAGCGTTGCACTGGCCAACCTTGCTGGGAGAGCAGCGCCGTCGTCTGCGTGAGGACGTCATCAAGCGGGAGCGCGTACACGTGGGTCGGAAGAGCGTCCGGCTGGCCAGCCGTTCCGCCCGTCGTCGTCGTGCCACTGGCGCAACCTGCCAAAAACAGGAGCCCGGTCAGGTGCCTCGCCGTTAGCACTGGCCTGGCCTCCTTCTTTCCACCTGACCTCCTCGGCCGGGCGGAGAGCACGCGGCACCTCCCATCGACCGGACACCACTACAACGCTGGAATTTACCGCTTCCCCGTGCGGGCGAACACATCCGCACCGTCCTTCCAACCGCTCGACCTGCCCACCCGTTCAGACCAGTTCCGCGCCAGGTCCAGGGGTGGTGGACTGGCTATCAGGGCTGTCCTAAAGCTCGCGCGTACAAGGAGGACAGCGATGGCCAATCCGTTTGTTCACGTCGAGTTGCAGAGCAATGACTTGAAGAAGGCCCGCACATTCTACGAGAAGCTGTTCGATTGGAAGCTCGAGGATGTCCCGATGCCTGGATTCGGCACATACACGACGATTAGCCCGGGCGAGGGCACCGGCGGTGGGATGATGACGAATCAGGCCAAGGGACTGCCCTCTCACTGGCTCGCGTATGTCAGCGTGGCCGACATTGTTGCCTCCACCAAGAAGGCGAAGGAACTCGGTGCGCGCATCGCACTTGACGTGACGCCCGTTGCTGACATGGGAAGCATGAGCGTCATCGTCGACCCGACCGGCGCCGCTCTCGGCCTGTGGCAGACGAAGAAACGCTAGCGGAGGGCAACAGGCCACCTCGCCGGTCAGCCGGTCCTGCCACAGCACGCGCCATCGCCGGCGCGCCGAGGGACGGCGGCACAGAAAACGCGCCCTCTTCCTCGCCGTGGTCGCTGGCCAGCGTTCGAAAGACCAGCCGGCCCCGCACCCTATTGGGCTTGGTAGACGCGACGCAGTTTGCATCGGCGCATCAAACAAACCAAACCGAGCAAGGCTCGAAGGTGCGCAACCCCCATGTGGCCGTCGTTAGCACGGCTCCAGAGAATCCGACCGACAGGACTAGAACCTCATGTATTTCGCCCTCATTCAGCAATTTCAGCGAACCCTCCGTGCCCTGGACGCCATACTCGGCAAGGCTGTGAAGTATGCCGAAGCCAGGCAGTTCAACCCCGACAATTTTTGTACAGCCCGGCTAGCCCCCGACATGTTGCCATTTACCCGGCAAATCCAGATCGCGTGCGACAGCGCCAAACGCGCCGCTGCAAGCCTGTCCGGCAAGGAGGCACCCGTCCATGAGGACACCGAGCAAACAATGGTGCAACTTCGCGAGCGCATACAGAAATGCCTCGCCTACCTCGCCACGTTCCAGGCCCGAGACTTCGCAGCAGTCACCCCGAAGACCGTCATCCCGCTGCAGAATCCGCCCGGGAAGGCCATGCTTGCCGATGATGCGCTGCTGGCGCGGTCAACCCCCAACTTCTTCTTCCACGTGGCGATGGCCTACGCGCTCTTGCGTGCAGGCGGCGTGGACATCGGAAAGCTTGACTTCCTCGGGGAGCTGCCGCCGACTTTTGACAAGGCCTCGTAAGTGCTGCGCCAATAGTGGTTTGAAGGTTTCTAGACCAGCCGTCTCAGTTGTCGAGGCCATTGGGTTTTCGGCCCGTTACCCGAGGCGAAACTCGTAATTGTGCGTGGTCTTTATCCAAGAAAAACCCAGCGCTGGATAGAAGGCGTGTGCTTCCTCGCGGGCGACATTCGAACGGACTCGCAAGCGGACGAGACCGTGCCTTTGGGCCCACCCCCTTGCTTCTCCAACAAGCGCGCGGCCGATTCCAACCCGTCGCGCGAGCTTGTCGACGACGAGGCCACCGATTTCCGCGTAGGGCGGTGACTCAAGGAGCAGCACTCGGTACACGTGAATCCACCCATTGACGACGTCGCGGTGAATGGCGACGAAAAGGCCCGCGCCTTCATTGATGGCGGTGACCCGTTCGTACCGCTCTTCGAGAGACACCAACGCCAGGGGATAGCCCAGCTGGGCGGAGAGCTCAGCGACTCGAGGCAGGTCTCCTGGCACCATGGCGCGAATCTGCGTCAACGACGGGTCCCTTCCGCTCAAAAGTCAAAGCACTTCCCAGGCCGCGGATGGTCCACTGGCCTCGTGTTTGAGCGCGCTTAATAGTGTCCCGAGACGCCTTTTGCCAGTCGAACGCCGGCATGGCTTGTCGCGCACCGGGCTCGATGCCGCGTCGATGTTTCCGTCGCCGCACAGAGGGACGCAGGGGGCTGCCGCGCAGTCGCGGACCGAAGTCAAGACAGGGCGTGTCGTTGGGTCTTCGGGGTGGCGGCCCTAGCCGGACTTCGACAGCGCCAAAGGCCGCTTGTGCAGCCGAGTGAGCCGTTGTAGCCAGGTGAACCCACAATCAAATCACCATGAGCAAGGGCCTTTTCTTCAGTCTGCTTTTCACTGTAACCGTCGGAGCCGGAGCCATGGCGGCAGGGTCCGCACCGCCTAGCGTCGCTCTTGCCGGTCTCGACGCTCTGTACCCGTCGCTGGACAGCCTCTACCAGGACCTCCACCGCAATCCCGAGCTGTCCCTGCACGAGGAGAAGACGGCCGCCAAACTTGCCGCGCGGCTTCGCGCCCTTGGGTTTGACGTCACTGACCACGTGGGTGGGACTGGCGTCGTCGGCGTACTTCGAAACGGTGAAGGGGCAACCGTTCTCGTGAGGACAGAGCTGGATGCCCTGCCCATCAAAGAGGCCACTGGCCTACCCTACGCGAGCACCGCGACCTTCTCGGCTGAGGCCGGCACGGCGGTCCCGGTCATGCACGCCTGTGGCCACGACATCCATATGACCTCCTGGGTCGGCGCCGCAACCCTACTCGCGCATTCGAAGGAAACCTGGCGAGGCACACTCGTGTTCGTCGCTCAGCCTGCGGAGGAACTGGGCCACGGCGCGACTTTGATGGTGGAGGACGGGCTTCTGACGCGGTTCCCTCGTCCGGATGTCTGCGTTGCCGTTCACGACACGAGCTCCTACCCAGCAGGCGACGTTGCTGTCGTTTCGGGGTTTGCGATGGCCAATGTCGACATGGTGGACATCACCATCTACGGCAAGGGGGGGCACGGGGCGCTTCCGCAACTCACCATCGATCCGGTGGTCATTGCGGCTCGGACCGTGGTGGCACTGCAAACAATCGTCGCGCGCGAAGTCAACCCACTCGACCCAGCTGTGGTGACTGTTGGCTCCATCCACGGCGGGACCAAGCACAACATCATCCCGGACGAGGTGAAGCTCCAACTCACCATCCGCTCCTACAAACCGGAAATTCAGAAGCAGCTGCTATCGGCCGTCGAACGCATTGCCAAGGCAGAGGCCGCAGCGGCCCGGGCTCCAAGAGAACCGAGCGTGCTCGTCCTCAAGGAGCAGTCGGCGCTTGCCCTGTACAACGATCCGAAGATGAGCGAACGGGTGACGATGGCGCTTCGCCGAGCCCTGGGTGACTCCGCCGTCGTCGAAGGTCAGCCCATGATGGCCTCCGAGGACTTCGGTGTCTTCGGCAGATCTGCAGGGGTTCCTTCCGTTTACATTTTCCTTGGGGCAGCAGACCCCGCGGCCCTCAGAAATGCGCTCCAAGCAGGCACAAGCGTGCCGAACGTCCACTCGGCCCTGTTCGCTCCGGACCGGATGCCCACCATTCGGACGGGAACCATCGCGTTGACTGTGGCGGCGCTCGAGCTCCTCGGCAAGCCAAAGCAATAGTCGCAATCCCCGGACGCTCGGCTGTGGTTGGCTCCGACAAATGGTTGTTACCTGCCGATTGAGGACTGCACCTCCCGAATCACATCCTCCGCTGCTGCTCAAAGCTCACAGGCTGCTGCAGTAGGGGCCGTTGACGCCCGAGGCGAGCTGCTCTGGCCCAATGCCAAGCCCTCGCCGACAACAGAGCGGAACGACGGCGATGCGGTGGGCAGTGCGCCTCCAAAATAACGAAGAACCTCGACCTGTTGCCATCGCGCACCGCACTGCGTCACAGCACGCAACAGTCTCAACAGGTGGTGTCCTAGGCGTCGGAGGAAACGCCGATGAAGAGGCTTCTCATTCCAGTGGTGCTCATGGTTTTGACCGGCTGCGGTACATCGGGAATGCCGGCCGCGGGGGGAGGCAGCCCCGACGCAGGGTGTTGCCTGTTGACAATCAACGACTACCTGAACTGGTGCTCGATTACGGAGAACGGCGCCGCGTACAGTCCTTCTGAGAACTTTGATGCTGGCACAGTGGTCACTCTCGATGCGACGCCAATGTCCGGTTTTGTCTGGGGCTATTGGACGGGAACCGACGGCGCGAACGGCGGCCAAGACATGAACATGGCGGCTACGGTGACGATGAACGCCAACAAGAATGTCTTGGCCTGTTGTCCCTCATCAACGCAGGACTGCAGCGGTGCAGGCGGGGGCATGCCCCCGCCCTACTGACGTCTGCGGCCCAACCGGCGAGAGTGGGGTGGAAGAACCGCCTCCGGCTACACATAGGAGGCAGCTGCCTTCCTGACGTCCAGTAGACGCGCAAGACGGGGCCTAACCATCCCCCCGTTTCAGCGCGCGAACCGCCTCGTCGCAGGCGCGTGCCGTGACGGCCATTTCCGTCAGGGTGGGATTCTGCCACCCGGAAGTTGGCCAGCACGCTCCATCGGTGACAAGGAGGTTCTTCACCTCCCAACATGCGCAAAACGGGTCCAACACCGAAGTTTTTGGGTCCGTCCCCATCCGGGCCCCACCGACCTCGTGGGCAAACATCCCCGGTGTAGAAAGTGTCCATTCTTTTTGCATCTTGTTGATGTGGCCCTTGACGAAGGGGGTGTAAAAAATCTCTGTCACGTCGGCGCATTTGCCACCCGCCGCTTCGACGATCTCCCGTGCCGCCTGCCGACCCGCTTCTGCCAGAAGAAGGTCTTCCTTCTTCCACTCGCAGACAACGCGCACTGCCGGAATGCCCCACCGGTCGCGACGGGTTGGATCGAGCTCGATGCGGTTGTCGTAATGAGGCAGTACCTCCGAGCGCGCGCAGAGAAAGCCAAACGCCACATCGGGATGGCGTCTCAGGAAAGCAGGCACCGGAAGCCGCTGAATGCCACCCCAGAGACCAAATCCTCGCAGGTAAGCTTCTTTCTTGGTCCCGAGATTCTGGTAGCGCGGAATCATGATGCTGTCGCTGCCGAGTAGCTCGTACGGACCTCCGGTGTCCTTGACGTCTGGCATGTAGAAGTAAACGTTGCCGGCGCTGTGGTCCATCACGTAGTGCCCGAGCGCACCGCAGGAAGCGCCGATGCCTTCAGGGTGCGAAGCGCTGGTCGAGTTCATCAAAAGTCGCACACTCTCGAGCGAAGACGCGCACAAGACGACCAGCTTGGCTCGCGCTTCCTCTGTCTTGAGAGTCAAGCCATCCACCAACTCGACGCCGGTAGCCCGCCGGCCATCCGCATCGACCAGGACACGAGCCACAATGGCGTTGCTCCGCAGAGTCATACGCCCAGTTGCGTCGGCCGCCCGAAGCGTCGTGGCCGGGCTCGAAATCCGAGACAACGACTCTCCGCGGTCGGGTGGCCGGCGCGCCCACAAACCACGGGAAATGATGACTGGGCGATCCGGAAAGGTTCGCTCGACTCGTTCCTTGAAGACGACCTCGGCTGGCGTCATGGGACGGGCATCGCGAAAGTCGCCGTCTGGTATCTGTGGAAGTCCGTCTCGGGAACCGTGGACTCCATAAAAGCGTTCCAAATCGGCGTAGTAGGGCGCGAGGTCCGCGTGGCTAATTGGCCAATCCGGACCAAACCCGTCGCGGCTCGCTGCTTTGAAGTCGAAGTCTGAAAATCGAGGCATCACCGCGTCCCAGACAAGCGAACGACCGCCCACCCGACGCGACCGAATCCATCGAAACGGCATACCCGGTGGTGTCGTGTAGGGGTTGTCGAGGTCATCGACGAAAAAGTCGGGATTGGTGGCCCAGTACGTCGGGTGACTCTTCTGGACATCCTGCCGGTGGGAGAAGAAGTGGCGGTACAGCTGCTTGCAGCCGTTGGAAAAGAAGGAGCCATAATCAGCGCGGCTGCTCACCGGCGCGCCTGCCTCGAGGACGAGAATGCGCAGGCCTGCGGCGGTCAGCTGGCGGGCGGCAGCTCCACCGGTTGCTCCGGACCCAACCACGATCGCGTCCCACTCCTCAGGCTTCCGGATGGTCGTCATTTACGCGGGCACCTCAAGCGACTCTATTTCTGCAGGGGAAAGGTGAAGCGCCGTCGCTGCGAGGTTGGTGCGCATCTTCTCGACGCTGCTCGCGGCGACGACCGCCGACACCGGAAAGGGCTCGTGAAAGAGATAGGCAAGTGCCACCTGGGCTGCTGTCGCGCCGTGTTCCGCTGCCAGTGCGTGTAGTCGCTGCCTTCTGGCTAGGTTGGCGGCGCTCCGATAGATGCGACCACCGCGCCGAGCCGATACCAGGAAGCCCGAACCGAGTGGGCCCCACGCGAGGACGGGCAACTGCGTTCGTTGGTAGAAATCCCGTGCTTCCTGTTGGCTGCGCCCGGCGATGCTGACGGAGCCGGTCCAAGGCGCGCGAGTCCATTCAAACAGTGAGAAGTGGGGGCTGCTTGCAGCCATGGGCGGCAGTCCTGCCTGCCGCGCCAGTTGGCTGATGGCCTGAATTCGGGGGTGCGTCCAGTTCGAGACACCCCAGGCAAGAATCTTCCCCACCTGATAGGCGTTCCTCAGCGTCTCTACCATAGGCTCGAGTGGCGCGCTCGGGAAGTCTCGATGAAGCAAATAGAGGTCGACCCTGTCCGTGCGTAACCGTCGCAGCGTCGCCTCAAGGTCGGCACCGATGGCTGACGACTGCAGCCGATTGGGGCGGACCAGCGGATAGGGGTGCGCTCCCTTGCTGATTAGCAGGAGCCGGTCGCGGTGGCGGCGCGAGGCTAGCCATTCGCCGAAAAGCCTTTCGGTCCCGCCGAGTTGATAGGAGGCAGCCAAGTCGAACGCCGTGCACCCGGCCTCGACGAGCGCGTCGAGCTGCCGGAGCGTCTCGTCGCTCGCGGACTTGAGAGTGAGCGCAGCTGGAATGACGCTTCCCAGGCGCGCGGTGCCCACGACGACGCGTGGAATCGCCAGCATAGCCGGCGGCCTTGTACCACGACACGGGTGCGAGCGTTTCGGGGTTCCGTTTCGTTTCTCCCCGGCCAGAACACCGGCCCGTCAGCGACACGCTGCTGCAAGAGCACGTCAGAAACCTTCCGGTGTTAGCCTGGGCCGTCAACGGAGAAAGAATAATGGACAAAGTCGCACCATCGGCGCGAACTAGAGTTCAACGCCTTCCTGCTCGTGCCGCCTATGACGCCGACACCATCGCAGCCATCCTCGATGAAGGGTTACTCTGCTATCTAGGCTTCGTCGCCGATGGCCAGCCATTTGTGCTTCCGACGACCTACGTGCGCCTAGGAAACCACCTCTATGTCCACGGTTCCGCGGCCAGCAGGATGCTCAAGACGCTTGCCACTGGCGTCGATGCGTGTGTGACCGTCACACTCCTCGATGGGCTTGTTCTAGCCCGTTCGGCCTTCCACCATTCGATGAATTACCGTTCGGTCGTCATTCTCGGCCGCGCGCGTGCCGTGACCGACGTCGAGGAAAAACGGCGCGTCCTCGCGGCGCTGGTCGAGCACATACTGACGGGACGCAGCGGCCAAGTTCGAGAGCCAAGCGACAAGGAGCTTACTGCCACACTCGTGCTGGCGCTGCCTCTTACCGAAGCGTCGGGCAAGATTCGCCGCGGGCCGCCCCTCGATGACGAGGCAGACTATGCGTCGGATTGCTGGGCGGGAGTGCTACCGTTGCAGCTGCAGCCCCTTCCCCCAATTCGCGACCCGCGGCTGCCGGCGGAAATTCAGGCGCCGGAGTCGCTCGCGCGGTACCGGCGCGGACTTAGTACCGACTAGCCTCCGGGGCCGGCAAGGCTGCGCTGCCCAACCAAACCACACCGGCCGACCCTTCTTGCTGGGAGAGCGTCTCCAGAGCGATGCCCTTCACAAAAGGATTCCGTCGTGGCCAGAGTCCTGATTACGCCCGCCTGCCAGGACTATGACCCCACAGAGGTCGCAGTTCCCTGGCTCGTCCTGTCGAACGCCGGACATGCTGTGACCTTCGCGACCGCCAGTGGTGCGCGGGCCCGACCGGACGAACTCATGCTCACCGGTGAGGGATTGGACCCGTGGGCAGTCATCCCTCCACTTCGGCGATTCCGCGTCATCGGCCGCATCCTAGGGGCGGACGAAAATGCGCGGTGCGCGCACGCAGGGTTGGTAGAGGACGCCAGTTTCTCGACGCCTCGTCGCTACGGCGACCTCAGCGTTCGCGATTATGACGCTCTCGTCCTGCCGGGCGGACATCGCGCGCGGGGGATTCGTCCGTACCTCGAGGACCGCGAGTTGCGTCAGTTCGTCGTGGCGATGTTCGACGCTCGGAAGCCGGTAGCCGCCATCTGCCACGGTACGGTGGTCGCAGCCCCGGCGGTCTCTCCGAAAACCAATCGCTCGGTCCTCTTCGGCCTCAAGACCACGTCGCTCACCTGGGCGCAGGAAGCGCTCGCCACCCGTATCGCCCGCGTCACCCGCTTCTGGGATCCGACCTATTACCGGACTTATCCTGAAGCGCCCGGCGAACCGGACGGCCATCGCAGTGTGCAGGCCGAAGTGACGCGGGCGCTTGCGAGTGCCGAGGACCACCTCGACGTACCAAGGTCCGATCCTGCCTATGCGTTGAAGACCAGCGGGCGGCACCGCGATACTCCTCTGGACGCGCGACCGGCCTTCGTCGTTCGCGACGGTTTCTGCGTTTCCGCCAGATGGCCCGGGGATGCTCACACGTTCGCGAAGACACTCGACGCGGTCCTTATTGAGGCAAGCGGCTCGCCAAACCGTCAGAAAGCGGGCCCGGCGGCGTAGCTCTGTCGCACAATGGGGAAATGCCTCGAGCCCTTCCGGGCACGGGCCGAGCGCGATGCGGGGGGCTGGCTGGGTTGGGGGGAAAGAGAGCCGCGTCGGCCCTTACAGGCCGCCATGAAATCGACCGAAGGCTTGGGCCAACATTAGGGACATGAGTGCCGCGCCGAATCCGGCGACGAGCACGTGCCTCGTCTTACGCAGTTCGAATGCCCCGACACGGCCTAAGAGCAAGTAGGCGATCGCAAAGTTGACCAGGCCCCATAGGACGTTCACAGTCGAAGACGAGAGACCTTCACCGGGTGGGGATGCGAACGGACTCTGGAACGGGCTCCCCGAAATCCCGTTGACGAAGTGGGGCACCGCGTTAGCGAGGAACGCGCCACCAAAAAAGAACGCAACGTAGTGGTACCAGCGCATCGAGGTCTCCTACCAGGCTGGCAATGGCCCTGAGCAATGCGCAGGAACCTGGCGACCTCATCTTCGCAGTACGAACCGTGAAACCCAAGGAAATGAGGCTCGAGGTTACCTCACGAACTGGCCAGGAGCGGACCGCTACCATCGATGCGTCGTTTGAAAACTTTGGCTCAGTTTGCTCCGCACGAGTAACCGCCGCCGACGATGACATCGCAATGGTCGTAGGTCGGGCAGCAAACGGTGCTCCCCGGGCAGGTGATGAATTCCGTGAATGTCTGGCCCTGGTAGCTACAGGTTCCGTTAGGCTGGTCCTGTCCGCCACCGCACCCGACAAGCATCAAGCCACAGAGGAAAGGTAAGGCTAGGCAAGTCCTAATCATTCACGAAAAGTGCGTCGCGATGTCGAGATGCGCAACTGCCTCCATCGAAGAAAAGTCTCCTCAAACGGCGCATCCCTGATTTTGCTCGAAATCCCAGCCATGAAACGCGACCCGCGAGACTTCTACGATGCGCTCGCCAGCGATTACCACCTCATTTTCGACGACTGGGGCGCTGCCATCCTGCGCCAGAGCGCGGTCATCCACCGCCTGTTGGGAAGTCAACGGCGGCGAGTTCTAGACGTGGCCTGCGGCATGGGGACCCAAGCCATCGGCCTCATTCAACTGGGACATGCGGTTGTTGCCCGTGACCTCAGCTCTGCCCTGGTCAAACGCGCAAGGGTGGAGGCCCACCGACTGGGTACAACATTGGACATCTCGGTGGGGGACATGCGCCTCGCAGTGGCAGCCGACCGGTCAGCGTTCGACGCGGTCATTGCGTTCGACAACGCGCTTGCCCATTTAGAGACCGACGCCGAGCTTTTCGCAGCGTTGAAGGCCGCGCACGATGCTTTGCGGCCAGGTGGACGGCTTCTCGCTTCTGTTCGTGACTACGACGACCTCGTGCGGAAGAAGCCGGTCTGCGACCCGCCGCGACGCTTGGGGTCGGGCGACAACGAGCGCGTTGTCCTACAACTCTGGGATTGGGACCAAGACGGCCGAGGGTACTGCCTTCAGCACATCATCCTTGTTCGGGACGGACAGGCTACGTGGCAGGCCCGAACAACGTGGGGACATTACCGGGCGCTCCTACGTCGC
The DNA here is from genome assembly GCA_052147975.1 of Myxococcaceae bacterium. Lineage (GTDB taxonomy): Bacteria > Myxococcota > Myxococcia > Myxococcales > Myxococcaceae > JADGRA01. The sequence goes on along the minus strand of JBKQJL010000057.1, from coordinate 9,543 downwards.
GAACTCTCCGGAGCTGCAGGCACGGCTGGTTTTGGCGAGCATCATTGGGCCGAGCCGGAGGACTCAGGCTTCTACCAGCCCATCTTCATTGCAACGAAGCCCGGCGCTGAGACTTGAGAAGCAGTGGCGTCAAACTTGCGCCGCAAGGTCACCGTTGGCTTCCTGAAGCGCGAGTTCGGAAGCCACGTCGGCCCTTCGCTGTAGACAACCATTCAGTGCGGGCCGAGCACGTCTCGCGCAGGTGCGCGACGTTCCGTCGCACAGCGAATAAATAGCGAATGGCGCCCGACAAACGCGCTCGCGGAGCTATGGCGCGCGCGGCAGTCCAATCTGCGGGGCGCGCACCGGTTTGGCCATTCCGTAGAAGATGACTACTCCCTGGCCCCCGCAGCGCGTGGAAAGCGCCTCGGGAGGCTTGCCGTAGCAAGTGTCGACGTCCTGCCAGTTATTCATCACCCAGACGTTACCTGCTGGGTCAATTGCAATGTCTGTCTGCATCTGCAACCCACCGCCGACGTAGCCGCCGGGCGGCGAGATTTGGTCGCCGGTCTTAAAGCCGGGCGGACATCTGTCGGTGCGAGCGCCGCACAGGTGCACAATGGGACTACTTGGCATGGCGAAGTTGGACACCCACACGTTGTCGTTTCCATCTACGACCACCGCCCACGGGCCTGGAAGGCCACCGCCTTTGAACGGCGAGCCTGGAAATGCCGAGCCGTCAGGTCTGAGCAACGTGACACTGCCCGCTCCACCTTTCTGCTTGGACATGGTCTTGGTCAGGTAGTCGGAAGCCGAAGTCACTCCCTCCAATTTCAAACGTGCCGCCACGTCGACCAAGTGGGCTAGGCCGAGTAACCCAGTCCCGAACCGGTTGGTAATCCAGACGTTGCCCTGGCTGTCGATGTTGAGGCCGCTGTTTTCAAGCCCAGTCCTGAAGCTCTCGACACCCTGGCTAGGATTGGCGGCCTGGAAACGGGTGACCTTGTCACTGCTATCGCCGACCCAGATTCGGTTCTGCTGGTCAATGGCCAGGTGAAACGGTGCCAGGAACGACTTGCACGGTTCGGCACTGTCACCCTCGCAAACGATGCGGCCCTGCGTCCAATCGCCTTTGGGAAAATAGACAAGCTGCCTTTTCTCGACGCCAAGAGCCCAGACGTCACCGTTCGGCGCGACGATGATTCCCTGCATGAGCCCGAGGCGACCGTTGAAGGTAATTCCTTCCGGCGGCGTCAGGGGCTTCCCATTCTTGTCGAAGACCGCGATTGCCTTGCTGCCATACGTCGTGAACCATGCGTTGTCCTTGGCATCGATGGCCGCGCCGAATGTTCCGCCCTCCATTCCGCCTCCCGCAAACCCAGTGGTGATGGGAGACAGCGGCTTGCCGGTTGGCGCAAACTTGGTTGCGTGTCCCTGCCACAACGTGTCGTTCGCCTGCCAACCGACAGTGAAGTTATCGCCAACCCAGAGATTGCCCTCGCTGTCGAACATAGCCTTGCCGCCCGCGCGGTACCCGCCACCGTCGAACTTGAGTGGCAGCACCCATGCGCTCGGCAACCAGGTGAGGTACGGCATGAACGGCACCGGACGAAGGTTCTTTCCACTCGGAACTGGATAGAACTGCTCCAGCAGGGCGAAAAGCTTCTCAGGCTGGTACCAGGGATAGCGAGCGATGGACTCGGCTGCACCGAGTGTGTCGTTGGGGGTGATTCCTTGTGGCGATGTGGACGCTGCGAAGAGCTTGCTGCACGCATCCGCCGTCACACGTACAACACAACCGGCAAGCACATCCGCGAGGCTGGCGAAAATGGCCAGCGTCGGCGTTTGCGGTCCATTCAGAGGGTCTTGGATGGTGCTACCTAGGCCGCCAGTTTCAACATCGACGAAGTTGGGCACGTTGCCTGAAGCAATATGGAGGCTCAGCGCTGGACCCTTGATGGTAGACCCGTCGAGGAATTGCGCATTCGTCCAAACCGAAGCGATGGTCGTGAACTCGTTGATGGTGACTTTGGCTGGGGGCTTTCTTCCCAGGACTGTCATCAACGCTATCGCTGGGTTGTCGCCTCCTGCGCTGCTGGCCTTGGGATGGCCGCCTCTGGCGACGAGGTAGAGCGTGGAGTCATTCCCGCGAACGGTACCAGCCCGAAGCTCGAACCGCCCATCTGCGCCTGTCTTCGTCTGGGCTAACTGCTTCGGTTCGCCAGCGCTCGCGGCCCACAAGGTCACTGACGAGCCACTAATCGGCGCACCGCCGCCAAGCACCTGCCCCTTGATGCTGTCTGCTGCGAAGGTCTGACCGGCGACCAGGAGACTGCCCGCAACCAGCAGCGAACTCAGGGGTGTGAATACCTTCCGGCTGCTTCCAGACATGTGCGTGAACTCCGTCCCAGGTGACGGTGAAGACCGCAACCTTTGAGTCGGCTTCACCAGGGGTGTCTATGGTGGTCAAGCGGAATCCGCCACTGTCCGGACTGATAAAGACTGACCGGTACCGCACGCAAGCGCTCTGAGAAGCGCGTGGTCATCGCAGCCCACGGTGCCTCTCCCACCTATGTGACCGTTCCAACGATGCCCTGTCCGTCCCGTACAAGTCCGCGACGTTCCGTCGAGCGTATAGCGAACAGGTGGCGAAGGCCGCCCGAGAAACGCGCTAACTAACTGACTTCATTGTGGAGGCGGCGGGAATCGAAACGGCGCGGTCGGTAAACCAAACCCAGGGGTTAGGGGTGGGTATCGGCTCGCTTCTTCAGTTCTGCGACGGTGGCCTCGAAGGGGCAGTCACCCCTGAGAGCCGCGAGGACCCCCACCTTCAGACTATCCCCACCGAGATCCGTTCTCTTATGGGGCCTACTTCAACCTGCGCGCGGCGCCGCGCGCAAGGGTTGCCCCCGGAGCAGGCTCCACAGTCCGCGCGCAGAGAGGATGACGGAGAAGATCGCGCTAACGCCGAGCGCCATGAGTGTCCAGACGAAGAAGAATCCTCCGCTGGACTTGGCGATGTCGCCGAATCCCGCCCCCCTCATGTGGACGATGGGAACGACCGCACCAAGGAGTGACCCGAGGAGGATGATGACGTACCCCGATCGCCGTTCGGCGAGCACCAGCGTTCCGTAGAGCCAGACGACCAGAATGAGCACCCCAACCATGTTTGAGACCCCTCCCGGCTCCATCCCGCGGACAACGTCGTCCGTCAGGTGGAACGTCGTGAAGAGGATCGAGAGCAGAGACGCGATGGTCAACGTAACGTTGTGTTTCACGTGACATTCTCCTTCTACGGCCAACACTGGGCTGTTCGGCGAGAGAACCTTGTTCGTCAACTCAGTGCCGTCGAGCGACGACAAAGACCGCTCCTGCACCGCGCTTCTCAGCGCGAGATAGCCCGCGCAGATTGAGTTGCGGTAGTGCCCGACCTCAAAGAGCTTCTGCGCGACCCCAGCGATGCGCGCACGCGCTCACGCTGGGGGTTCCGTTCCAGCCGCCAGTGAGCCCGGCAGAAGTTGTTTGGAGCGCCCTCCTACGCGGAACGGTCGCGGCATGGATAACGAATGCCGCCCGCGGGCGCCTTTGCGCTCCTTGCTCTGACCCTCGTGGCCTTCAGCCGTCCAGGCCGGCGCCCTTCGCGCCGCAGCGGTTAAGGGCTTTTCTTGTTCGTCCAGCTCGACGTGGTGCCGTGGAGCTTGTCGTCGTCGGTGACATGCATCGACGCCCCGTTCTTGGCCACCGCGTAGGTAACCACGTCCGTCACCTTGTCCACCCCGCTGAGCTACGGGGGCGTCATCTAAAAAGCCGCAACGGGCAATCCACCCCGTCGGCCTTCCGAGGCAGCCCGCGTTGAACACTCCGGACGCCTTGTCAGGTGACGACCGGTCTCGCCTACACTTAGTTGGGCACGCAGATGTTTGTGTTGGTCGGAGCAATGCCGCAGCCTGTGGGGAGGTCCCCCGCCTCGATGTCGGCACAGTCGTGGCTCTGAATGGACGTGGCGCAGGTATTTGCATTGCCGCTGTTGTACGTCGTCCCATCGGGGCACGTCTCCGTCCCGCACTTTTCGTCCGGCGTCGCCTCGCACTCGGCGACGTTCCCAGGAAACGACGCCGGCTCACACGCATAGAGGCGCGCGCAATACGCATTCGCCCCGGCGATGCACCAAGCGGAAAACGTCTGTAGCTGTCCGCCCCCCGGGCCAGCGTCACTGCCGGTGCTGCTACCACAACCGACAACGCCCAGGGCTAGACCCAGGACCACAAGCAACTTGCCCATTTGTGCGACCCCCAGCAGTCAAAGGTTGACTGTCGAGCCACCGTATTCGACTTGGGTGGCCCTGTCGTCGCGTTTCTTCAGGGTTGACACGCGAGCGCCCCGTGTCTCAGCTGTCACCGTGCGCCGGGGTGCGCGAATGGGGTAACTTCCGGGTTACCCGGATTTCCGGAGCCGCTGGTTCGGTCGCCGAGGGCGCTTATTCCCCGTAACGGGCCTGCTCCAAGTCTGTGCGGAGTCAGACAGTCGAATGCCAGCGGCAGGCCGTAAACTGTCCCGCGTGTGCTCGCCTTCCCCACCATCGCAAGAACGCTGCACTCCCTAACTGACGCGCTGTCGCGCCGGAGGTTAGCCTGCACGCAAGAAGTCCAGCTGAGGAAGGCGGGAACATGTCTAGCGAGTCGAACAGCCACGACTCAGGTCTTGGGGACACCTTTGGCTCGGGGTCCATGGCCACGGAGGAGACCGCACCGGCACCTGACAGCGGGAGGCGAATCGGCCCCTACCGCCTCCTGCAGCTCATCGGCGAGGGGGGGATGGGAGAAGTGTGGCTCGCCGAGCAACTCGAGCCTCGGCGCAAGGTGGCTCTCAAGCTCATCAAGGTGGGAATGGACACCAAGCAGGTAGTGGCCCGCTTCGAATCCGAGCGCCAAGCGCTGGCCCTGATGGACCACCCCACCATCGCCAAGGTCTTCGATGGCGGGAGCACACCCGAGGGCCGCCCCTACTTCGTCATGGAGTACGTGCCAGGCGTCCCGATCACCGAGCACTGCGACACACATAAGCTGTCCACCGCTGCCAGGCTCGAGCTCTTTATGGACGTCTGTCAGGGTGTCCAACACGCTCACCAGAAAGCCATCATCCATCGGGACTTGAAGCCTTCGAACATTCTCGTCTCGTTTGCGGAGGGCAAGGCCCGAGTCAAAATCATCGACTTCGGGATCGCCAAGGCCACCAGCTATCGACTGACGGAGAAGACGCTCTTCACAGAGTTGGGCGCCGTGATCGGCACGCCTGAATATATGAGTCCCGAGCAGGCGGACCTCACCGGCCAGGACGTGGATACGCGAACCGACGTCTACTCGCTCGGCGTCCTCCTCTACCAGCTCCTCACCGGGGAACTCCCCTTCACTTCGAACGAGCTACGCTCCTCGAGCTACGAGGAGCTCCGTCGCAAATTGAAGGACGTGGAGCCGCCCCGGCCCAGCGCCAAGCTCAACAGTCTGGGAAAGGGCGCGGTCAAATCCGCGGGAAACCGACGCTCGGACCCGCTCGCACTTCGACATCAGCTGGAGGGAGACCTCGACGCGATCACCATGAAGGCGCTGGAGAAGGACCGGGCCCGACGCTATGGAACGCCCTCGGAGTTTGCCGCGGACGTCGGCAGGCACCTTCGCAACGAGCCGGTGGTGGCACGGCCGCCGAGCACGGCGTACCGCGTTGGGAAGTACATCAAGCGGCACCGTTTGGGAGTGGGTGTGGCCAGCGGGTTGATCGCGCTCTTGGTTGCTTTCGCGGTGGCGATGGGCGTCGAGGCGCAGCGAATCGCGGTGGAGCGCGACCGGGCCAACAGAGAGCGCGTGGCCTCGGACAAAGTCTCGGCATTCCTTGTGAAGATGCTCATCAACCTGAAGCCAGAGGCCTTGGGGAGTGCCCTGTGGAAGGACCTGCACCAGCGCGTGGCCGCCGGGCGGCGAGCTCAGGGCGCGTCCCAGAAGGAAGTCAACTCGGCGCTGGCCTCGCTCGATGAGACGCTCTCGGTGGTGAATCCAACCGAAACAGCAGTACACCTCCTCGACGAGCAGATTCTTCGTAGCGCCGGGGAAACAGTAGAGAAGGAGATGGGAAGTGAACCGAGAATTGCTGGGAGCCTGGAGGGCACCCTTGCTGAGGCGTATAGCAACCTCGGGCTCTATAAGCAGTGGGAGCATCATGCTCAGCGTTCGGTGGAACTACGAACACGGGCACTCGGGCTGGAGAACCCGGCAACGCTCAGGTCCATGGCGAATCTCGCCTCCGCGTACGACGCCCAGGGACGTTACGCCGACGCCGAGAAGCTGAACCGGGAGACGTTGGAGGTGAGGCGCAGGGTGTTGGGGCCGGAGCACACGGACACGCTCGCTTCTATGAACAACCTTGCCGTCGTCTACGGTGAGGAGCAGCACTTCGCCGAGGCCGAGAAGCTTTACGGTGAAGTCTTGGAGGCGAGGCGAAGAGTGCTCGGCCCTGAGCACCTGGACACCCTGCAGCCCATGAACAACCTGGCCGCCTTGTATTATTTCCAGGGGCGTTACGCCGATGCCGAGAAGCTCAACATCGAGACCCTCGAGATCAGCCGCAAGGTCCTGGGCCCGGAGAATCCACAAACACTCTTTTCCATGAGCAACCTGGCCAGCACCTACGAAGCGGAGGGGCGACTCCCTGAGGCAGAGAAGCTCCATCACGACGGGTTGGAACTGGGGGGAAGGACGCTCGGTCCGGACCACCCGTACACGTTAGGGTGCATGAGCAACTTGGCCGGTGTCTACAACGCCGAGGGACGCTACGCCGACGCCGAGAAGCTGGCAGAGGAGGCGGTGGCTGGCTACGAGCGCATCAAACTCACAGTCGGCGAAGAGATGGGCGAAACGCGAGCGGTTCTAGGCGGTGCGCTGATGGGCTTGAGGCGGTACCCCCAGGCCGAGTTCGAACTTTTAAAATCCGAGCAGTTACTATCTGGAGATAAGCGCGACCACGACAAGTGCGTCAAAGCGCTAGTCGCATTGTACGCCGCGTGGGAGAAGTCTGAGCCTGGCAAGGGCCACGCCGCGCAGATGGCTCGGTGGAGCGCCAAGCTGGACCGCTGAGGCTGAAGTAGCACCCCGTGGATTCGCGCATCGATGCCCCTCAAATTAACGAGGCGCACGAAAATCCGCGTCGACGCTTAGTCACGATGGAACTGACGCGGCGGGTCCCAACGAATGTCGTGGAGCCGCGGGCCTGCGCAGCGCCCATTGGGCAATGCGCCAAGCTGCGTGGCTACCCGGTGGTGGCTGGTGGAGTCCTCGGACACGTGGATCTCGCAGCGACCGTTCAGGTTGGGCTTGGCGCGGTCCACCTAAGTCCGCGATGTCCCGTTGAGCGCGTAGCGAACAGGTAGCGAACGCAGCCCGAAAAAACGCGGGGTCTTGTCGCTTGAGGGTGGGTGAGCGAGGGTTTGAAGAGGCATAGCCCGGGGGGAGCCCGGCTACAGTTTGGGTGTCTAGACCAACCCTCACCCTAGACTGGGCTTGATCGGATCCCGTGGACAGTTGGACTACGCCACTTGGCCCACGCCTGCCCTCTCGAATTCGGCCGGTGAAGCGTACCCGATGGCCGAGGATTGTCGAGCGGCTTCTCCGGCTACACCGCTGTTCAGTGCGGGCCAGCGCGGCTCGCGGCAAGTCCGCGACGTTCCGTCGAGCGCATACCGGCATGATGGATGAAACCGCGTCGCTACTTGACCACCTGTATGCTGGGCGGGCTCCACGTGCCTTCCCCGGGCGGCAAAACTGAAGGCGGTTCGGTCTTCGGCCAGTACAAGCGCATCACCAGGTAGATGGGCCCATCCGGTGCGGGCAGCCAGTTGGACTCCAGCGCCTTTCCGGGCGACTTGTTCTGGATGTAGATGGTGAGCGAGCCGTCCTTGCTCTTCTTCAGGGAAGGCAGCATCGGAGCGTTAATGAGGTAACGGTTGATTGGGTTCTCAATGAGCAATTGTGTCTTGCCGTCATAAATGGTGACCGACCAGAAAGCGTTCACCGGCGGCAGCTGCCCGGCGGGAAACGTCATCGTGTAGCTGTGCTTGTGCCCGTCGAGCGGCTCGCCGGTGCTGTCGACCTTGGTCGCCGGGTACATGGCCTCGATGGCGGTATTTCCGTAGATGCCAGCCTGGGCAGCGGCGGCTCGCAGCAGCCAGTTGCCATTGTAAAATGCTCGGTCGCCGAAGGCAGCGGCGATGTTCCAGCCGTTGATTTTCTTGCCGAGCGACGCGACCTCGGCGTCGACTTTGTCCTGGCCGCTCTTTAGGCCGAGCCCAATCTCAGCTTTGTGTTCGAGGGACAACTCTTTGAACTCGAACGTCTTCCCGGCGCCGATGCCGATGCTGGACAGCTTGGTGCGAATCGCCGCTTCCTCGGGAGCCGGCGGCGCGAACTGCAGGGCGAAGGCGAGGTACTCGAAGAAGTTCGTCTTCGCGAGTTCCTTGTCGATTTTCGGAAAGCTGATGGCCGGGGCGGCGGGTGGCGCAGGCTGGTGGAGGAAGGACGAAAGCGTCTGTCCCTGGTAGCCGGTCTGGACCTTCTTGACGTTGTCGAGGTCGGACGGACCGAAGAGTTGCGTCCGGAAAAGGGCGACTGCGAATTGCGTGCTGGAGTGGAACACCTGTTTAATTCCCGGGGGTGTTTCGCCCTTCCAGTCTGGCCCGACGACCATGTAAGAGCCGGCCTTGCTTCCTGTGGCGCGGCTGCCGATGTAGCCAAAGTTGAAGGTGTTACCATCCGTCAGCTGCACCGAGTAGTAGCGCTTCGGGTCAACAGCCGGGACGGTCAGGACGATGGGCTCTGCCCGCAGGTCCATCCAGAACACCGAGTACGGTGTGTCGCTATTGGGCGTGACAACCGCCGTGTCCTTGTAGGTGAAGACGTTGGCCGCGTTGGCGATGGTGTTGAAGGGCGCTTTGTACTGCCCAGAGTTCTTGTCGATGATGAACTCGTACATGACGGCGTAATTCATCACGATGGGTAGGCCATAGATGAGGCCTTCCTCCGCAATGGCCCTCGTCTCGGCGAAGCTCGGACCCGGTCCGGCATCCTGGGCCTTCTCTGCCTGCGAGATGGCGTCCTTCGGCTTCGAGCAACCGAGAATCAACGCAGCGCTAGCCACAGAAGCGAGCACCGCGAACCGCGCATAACGCGCGCGGCGGCTTATCCTGGCAGACTGGCAAAGCATTGTTTCTCCCCTGTTCGCTCAAAGGTGAGAGCGGGACGCGCGCCCTTGTAGTTCCCACGCAAGACGCAGGCGAGCGAAATCTCGGCTCCACTAGCGCGCATCTTCCACGGTGACGCCTGTCCGCAAGGCGACCGTCAACCGCGCTCGCCGCCATCGCTCACCTACGCGAGGGTTCAGTGCGGGCCCAGCGCGGGTCTTGTCGCTTGGGAGTGGGTGAAAACGGGATTTGAAGAGGCATAGCCCGGGGTAGGCCCGGCTACGGTTTGGGTGTCTAGACCAACCCTCGCCGGAGACCCCGAACTATGCCCGGAGACAATC
>JBKQJL010000056.1:0-18555 GCA_052147975.1 Myxococcaceae bacterium | reverse complement strand
TGCACGCGCTGCACGTCACGGTGGGGCTCTTGCTGTTGGGCACGGTGGCCGTTTTTGCCCTGTTGCGACAGGTGCAACAGGAGCACGCCGAGACGGTGGACGTCCTCTCCTGGTACTGGCACTTCGTGGACGTGGTGTGGGTGGTGGTCTTCAGTGTGGTGTACGTCATCGGGCGCTGAACACGTTGAAAGAGGGGAGGAGGAGCCATGCCAGCTGAGCCGCGCGAGACTCCGGCAACTGTGCAGCTGCCCGCGCCGACCGCCTGGCCAATGGCCTTCGCCTTCGGGCTGGCCCTTCTGGCCGCTGGCATGGCCACCAGCCCCTCGGTGAGTGTGCTCGGGGCGGTGGTCGCGCTGGCCGGGGCGGTGGGCTGGTTCGCCAACGTCCTCCCGCACCAGGCGCACATTGCTTCCCCGGTGCAAGCCGAAGTCCCCGAGGTGAGGACCGCCCGGGCCGTGGTCACCAGGCTAGCGCTTGCGCCGGAGCTGCCGCGCGCCGTCTTGCCGCTCGAGACGTACCCCGTCTCGGCCGGCATCAAGGGCGGGCTGGCGGGAAGCGTGGCCATGGCGGCGCTGGCCGTGACGTATGGACTGCTCAGCCACCACGGCGTCTTCTACCCCATCAACCTGCTGGCCGCCGGCTTCCTGCCGGCGGCCATGACGGAGAGCACCTCGCAACTGGAGGCCTTTCAGCCAGTGGCCTTCGCGCTGGCGGTGGCCATCCACCTCACCACCTCGCTGGTGGTGGGGCTGCTGTACGGGGCCATGCTGCCGATGCTGTCCCGCCGCCTCATTCTCCTCGGGGGTGTGCTGGCGCCGCTCGTCTGGTCCGGGCTGTTGCACGGCATTCTGGGCATCATCAACCCCGTCCTGGACGCGCGCGTGCAGTGGGGCTGGTTTGTCCTCTCGCAGCTGGGCTTCGGGCTGGTGGCCGGGCTGGTGGTGTCCCGGCAGCAGCGCATTCCCACCGTGCAGGGCATGTCCCTGGCCGTTCGGGCCGGCCTCGAGGCCCCGGGAATGCTGGGGGAGGGCCCCCGTCACCCGCGGGGCCGGAAGCCATGAGGCGTTGGGCCAGCCTGCTGTTGGCAAACCTCCTCTGCGCGTGCGGGAGCCACAGCTTCCCCGGGCAGCCGGCGCTGGACGCGGAGGCGGTGCGGCCCAGCCACGTCCTCGACTTCGACGTCCTCTACGCCCGCAACTGCGCCGGCTGCCACGGCCACCAAGGGCGGGGCGGCGCCTCGGTGGAGTTGGCAGACCCGGTGTACCTGGCCTTTGCCGACGATGCTGTCCTGCGGCGGGTAACGGGCAACGGCGTGCCGGGCACGGCCATGCCGGCCTTCGCCCAAAGTGCCGGCGGGACGCTGACGGAGGCGCAGGTGGACGTCCTGGTGCACGGCATGCGGGCCCGCTGGGCGCAGCCCGGGGCCCTGTCCGGGGCCGAGCCCCCGCCCTATGCGGCCCAGGGCCCGGGCGAGGCTGGGCTTGGGGCACAGGCCTATGGCGTCTTTTGCGCGCGCTGCCACGGCGAGGACGGCGGGGGCGGCGCGGCGGCCAGCTCCATTGTCGAGCCGACGTACCTGGCGCTGGTGAGCGAGCAGCATCTGCGCACCAGCGTGGTGGTGGGGCGGGCGGACCTCGGCGCGCCGGACTGGCGCAGCGACGTCCCAGGACGGCCCATGACGTCCGAGGAAGTCTCTTCTGTGGTGGCCTGGCTGCTTTCCCACCGGGTGCCATTCCCCGGCCAACCCTACCCAAGCGGACGCGCGTCCCAAGGAGGACTCCCATGAGTCCAGAGCCGGAGCCCATCTCCAGACGCGGCGCCTTCGTCCGGCTGGGGCTGCTACTCAACGGCGCGGTGTCGCTGGCCCTGGCGGTGCCGGTGGTGCGCTACCTGTTGTCCCCGGCGGTGCGGGCGCGGCTGGGCAAGGACGAGGCCTGGGTGTCGCTGGGCCCGGTGGCCCGCTTCCCCGAGAGCCAGACGCGCTTGGCCACCTACCGCAACCCGGTGGCCCGGCCGGCGGATGGCGACACGGCGGACCTCCCGTGCTGGGTGCGGCACCTCGAGGCGGAGCGCTTCCAAGTCTTTGCCATCAACTGCGCCCACCTCGGCTGCCCGGTGCGCTGGTTTCCCCAGTCGGGGCTCTTCATGTGCCCTTGCCACGGCGGCGTCTACTACGCCGACGGCAGCCGCGCCTCCGGGCCTCCGGAGCGCGGCCTCTTCGAGTACCGCTGGAAGGTGCAGCACGGAGAGCTCTTCATCGAGGCGCATGGGCTTCCCACGCCCGGGGGACGCGCGCTGGCCAGCCTGGTTGCCGGGAGCGGCCGGTGCGCCTGAGCGCGCGCGTCGGCCGCTGGCTCGAGGCCCGGCTGCAGGTTTCGGAGGCCCTGCGCCACACCCTTCAGCACCGTGTCCCGCGCTCCAGCGCGAGCTGGGCCTACGTCTTCGGGAGCGCGGCGCTGGCGGTCTTCGTCAACCAAGTCGTCACCGGCATTCTCTTGGCGCTTCTGTACGTCCCGTCGGCCGGCGAGGCGTGGGGGGTGTTGCAGGTGCTCAACCACCAGGTGGCGGCCGGCTGGTACATCCGCGCCCTGCACGGCTGGGGAAGCAACTTCATGGTGGCCATCGTCCTGGTCCACATGGTGCAGGTGTTTCTCTTCGGGGCCTACAAGTTTCCCCGCGAGCTCACCTGGCTGGTGGGGGTGTGCCTGCTTCTCATGACGCTGGGCATGGCCTTCACCGGGCAGGTGCTGCGGTTTGACCAGGACGCCTACTGGGGCCTCGGCATCGGCGCCTCCATCTCCAGCCGCGTCCCGGTGCTGGGGCCGGCCCTGGTGAGCGTCCTGTTGGGCGGCCCCATTATTGCCGGGGCCACCCTGGCCCGCTTCTTCGCGCTGCACGTCTTCGTCGTGCCCGGACTCCTCATCGCCCTGGTGGGGCTGCACCTGTTGTTGGTGCTGAAGGTGGGCATCAGCGAGTGGCCCATGCCGGGACGGCTGGTCCGCCGGGCCAGCTACGTGAAGGAGTATGAGGCCCTCACCGAAAAGGACGGCGTGCCCTTCGTCCCCGACGCGGTGTGGAAGGACCTCCTCTTCGCGGCCGCGGTGCTGCTGGCCGTTGCCGCCTGCGCCGGGTTTTTCGGCCCCTTCGGCCCGAGCGGCCAGCCGGACCCCACCATCATCCAGACGGCGCCCCGGCCGGACTACTTCTTCCTGTGGCTGTATGCGCTGCTGTCCTTTCTGCCTCCGGCCACCGAGACGCCCATTCTCCTCATTGGCCCGGCCGTCGTGCTGCTCGGCCTGTTTGCCTTGCCCTTCCTGGCCGGGGAGGGAGAGAAGAGCTGGCGCCGCCGCCCGGTGGCGGTGCTGTTGGTGCTGCTCGTCGCGGTGGGCCTCGCGGCGCTCACCCATTTGGCCGAGTCCGCCCCGTGGAGCCCGGACATGGACGCCTGGAGTGCCGAGCCCATTCCGGCGCAGTACCTGGCCCACCGGACGGCGGTGGAGCGACAGGGGGCGCTCGTCTTTCAAGCCAAGCAATGCCACAACTGTCACGCCCTGCAGGGCATCGGCGGAAAACGCGGGCCGGCGCTGGACAACGTCGCGCTGCGCCTCACCGAAGACCAGCTCATCCGCCAAGTCATTCAAGGCGGCGGCAACATGCCGGCCTACGGAAAAAACCTCACCCCGGCCGAGACGACGGCGCTGGTGGCCTTCCTCGGCACGTTGCACCCCGCTGGCCAACCCCGGGCGCGCGACGCCTCCCGGGACGCGGTGCTGCGGGCCGGCGCCGTGCGGTGAGCGCCACCGGCCACGCTGCCGCCGGGCTGTCTCTGGGCTGGACGCTGGTGCTGTTGGGCCTGCTGGTTGTGTACACGGCCGGCTTCCGGCGCCTCCAGAAGGCCGAGCCGGCCGCCGCCTCGGGCTGGCGCCTGGCGGGCTTCCTCGCCGGGCTGCTCTCGCTGTGGGCGGCGCTGGCCTCACCGCTCGCTCAGCTGGACCACCAGCGGCTCTTCGCCCACATGCTGCAGCACCTGTGGGTGATGAATGTGGCCGCGCCGCTGCTGCTGTTGGCCGAGCCACTGCGGACGCTGGAGGCGCTCGCCCCGGGGGTGTGCCGGGCGCTGGGCACGCCCCGGCTGCGCCCGCTGCTGCGGCTGCTCACCCACCCGTTGGTGTGCTGGCTTTCGGGCACCACGGTGGTGCTTCTCTTCCACCTTCCGGCCGTCCTTCAGCGGACGTTGGCTTCGCCGGTGTGGCATACGGCGCAGCAGGCGAGCTTTCTGGTGGCCGGACTCCTCTTCTGGTGGCCGGTGGTGCTGCCCTGGCCGGGGAGGGCCCGCTGGCCGCGGCTCAGTCTGCTGCTGTACCTGTTTCTGGCCACCTTGCCCTGCGACGCGCTGTCGGCCTTCCTCGCCTTCAGCGGCCGGGTGGTGTACCCGCATTACCTCGAGGGCCACCCCTCCTCGGGCGGCGGCGCGGCGCTGGCGGACCAGCAGGCGGCCGGCGCCCTCATGTGGTGCGTCGTCACGCTGGTGTATTTGTCGGCGGCGGTGGCCATTGCCCTGGAGCGCCTCGTCGCAAAACCGGGCGCGGGCCGGGACGTGGCGGCCAGCTAGCGGAAGCGGCGCCTCACTCCGGTGGGCGGGCCACCAGCACCGGCAGGACGGAGCTGCCGAGCAGCTTCATCGCCACCGAACCGAGCAACCGGCTGCGCAAGGTGGAATGGCCACCGGCCCCCACCGCCACCAAGTCCGCCGCGACGCGCTCCGCCGTTTGGAGAATGCAGCTGGCCTCGTCCGAGCCGGGCGGGGTTTGTCGCACCCGGACTTCCGCCTCCACCTTCACCTCCGCCGTGTCCGGGACGAGACTCCGCAGCCGTCGCACCAGCGCGGCCTCCTCGGCGGCCGAGGGGTGGCTCTTGGTGACGTGCACCAGGTGCAGCGTCCCGCCGGGCTGCAGCGCCGCGCGGCCCAGCGCCACGGCCGTGTCGCCCAGCGCCGAGAAGTCGGTGGCTGCCACCACGGTGTGGAAGCCGTGGGTGTCCTCCGCCGTCGCCTCGGGCGCCGGGACGGTGAGGACGGCCATGCGCGACAGCCGCAGCGCCGGCTCGGAGACACTCCACAGCCGGGCCAAAGCCCGGCGGTGGTGCGTCCCCAGGGCCAGGAGGTCGGCATTGGCCACGGTGGCCTCGGCCACCAGTGGGTCGGCGGTGCGCCCGAGACTGGGGTGCAGGCGGATGCGGGTGTCGCGCGCTGAGGCGCGCACCGCGGCAATGGCCTCCTCCACCTCCCGCTGCAAGGCGGCCGCCAGCTCCGGGCTGAGCTCGGCGTAGTCCACCGGCAGGGGCAGCCCCAGCCGGCGCGCCTCGTACAGCGGGTAGACAATGCGCACCGCGGTGAAGTGCACCGGCCCGGCGCGCGCCAGCCGCTCCACCAGCGCCAGCGCAGCGCGCGTCGGGCGGGAGCCGTCGACGCCCACCACCACCTGCAAGGGACGCTGCTCGCCCCAGCGGGTGAAGGGCTCGGGGTCCGGCACCACCAGCATCGGCACCGGGCACGCCGCCGACAGCCGTTCCACCGTCCCCCCCGGGCCACGGCCTGCTTCCGGCGGTGGACGGCCCACCACCAACAGCGAGGCCTGCTGTTCGGCCACGGCCGAAAGAAGGCCGAGGTGCGTCTCGCCCCGGGCCACCTGCACCGTCACCTGGAGACCGGCCCCCACCCGCTCGGCCAGCGCGGTGAGGGCGCCATGGACGAAGGCGGCAGCGGCCAGCCCCGGCACTTGCTCGGCCTCGGCCGGCAACACATGCACCAGGTGCAGGCGCTCCTTGAGACGCCGCGCCAGGCCGGCCGCCGCCTCGGCGGCCTGGGTGGCCTCGAGGAAGCGAATGCCGGCCAGCACCGTCACCGCTGCGGCTCCGTCGGCGGGTCCTCCCCGGGGGTGGGGGGGGCTCCATCCGGATGGCTGTACTCCTTGAGGCGGTACTGAATTTTCCGAGCGCTGATGCCGAGCATGGCCGCGGCGCGCGAGGTGCTGCCCTCCACCACCTCCAGCGTCCGGAGGATGGCCTCCCGCTCAATCTCTCGCAGCGTGGCGCCGGGGATGAAGGAGCCAGAGCGGGGGTGGGAGGGGGTGGGCCCGCTCAGCACCGGGGGCAAGTCGTCGGCGGTGAGGTCCGGGGTGGTGGCCAACACCACCGCGCGCTCGATGACGTTTTCCAGCTCGCGCACGTTGCCCGGCCAGTCGTAGCGAAGCAGCGCGTTGAGCGTCCCTGGAAGCAGGCCCCGCACGTGCTTGCCGTAGGACTGCGCGTAGCGCTGGATGAAGTGGGACACCAGGGCCGGAATGTCGCCCTTGCGCATGCGCAAGGGGGGCAACGTCACCGCCACCACGTTGAGGCGGTAGTAGAGGTCCTCCCGGAATTTCCCGGCGGCCACCGCCGCGGCGAGGTCCCGGTTGGTGGCGGCCACCATCCGCACGTCCACCTTCAGCGTCTGGGTCCCTCCCACCCGCTCAAACTCGCGCTGTTGAAGCACCCGAAGCAATTTCACCTGCACCGAGGGCGCAATGTCGCCAATTTCGTCGAGAAACAGCGTGCCCCCGTCGGCCAGCTCAAAACGCCCCTCGCGCCGGCCCACCGCGCCGGTGAAGGAGCCGCGCTCGTGCCCGAAGAGCTCGGACTCGAGCAGCGTCTCGGAGAGTGCGGCGCAATTCACCTTGACGAAGGGCTTCTCCCGCCGGGGGGACTCCTGGTGGATGGCCTGGGCCACCAGCTCCTTGCCCGTGCCGGACTCCCCGAGCAGCAAAACGGTGGCCTTGGTGGGCGCGGCCCGCCGCACCACGTCGAAAATGGCCTGCAGCGCCGCGCTCTCGCCGATGATGGACTCGATGCGGTAGCGCTCCTCGACGCGCAGCCGCAGCTGCTCCGCGTCGCGGGTGAGGTCCCGCTTCTCGAGCACCTTGTCCAGCACCACCAGGATGGCGGACGGGTCGAGCGGCTTGGTGAGGAAATTCTCCGCCCCAGCCCGCATCGCCTCCACCGCCGTCTCCACCGTGGCGAAGGCAGTCATCATCACGAAGGCGGCCGGAATCCCCTCCTCCCGGGCCGCCCGCACCAGGGCCACGCCGTCCATGCGCGGCATGCGCACGTCGGCGAGGATGACGTCCATGCTTTGCTCGCGCAAAATGTCCAGGGCGTCCATCCCGTCGGCGGCCTCGGCGACGCTGTACCCCTCCTCGCTCAACAGCGTGCGCAGGGCGGTGCGGGCGTTGGGCTCGTCGTCCACCACCAGAATGCGGGCGCGGGGCACGGGGGCAGAGGCTAGCAAACCCTCGGTCCGCCGCCCCGAGGCCCCCGTCTCGGCGGACTTGGGCACGGGTGTCATGGGTGCTTCCCTGGCGGCCATGCCCTGGCGCACTGCACACCGCGCGCCCACGCCGCTCGCCGGCCGAAAGGCCCCTGGGGCCCGCACAGTTTGCGGCCGTACTTCTGCCTGCCGCAGCTATTGCGCTAGGGCGGGCCGTCCTTGGGGAAGGTGAATTTCAACGCGTACACCCCAGCGTCCGGCAACGGGACGTCCTTCAGGCCCACCCGGCGCAGGACGCCGACGATGCCGGGATTGCTCACCAACACGTCCGCCCGGAGGCCCTTCACCCCGTGGTGCTTGCCGACTTCCACCAGCCGGCGCACCAGGGCCGTCCCCACCCCGCGTTTCTGCCAGGCCTCGGCCACGGTGATGCCGAGCTCCCCCATGCCGCTGGTGAGGTCCAAGTCGTAGCGGGCAATGCCGAGCAGCGTGCCGTCCTCGAGCTGCTCGGCCACCAGCGCGCAACTGCTGCGCGGGTCGGTTTCGAGCAAGGCCAACACCTCGGAGCGAGGGTGGATTTGCCGGGTGGAGAAGTAGCGCTGGTAGACGCTCTCCGGCGACAGCGCGTAGAGCAGCTCGTGCACCTTGCTCTCGTCCGTCTGCCGGGCCGCGCGCACCCGCACCGGCGTTCCGTCGGGGAGCGTCTCGTTCCACACCCGCTTCTCGAAAGGCACCTGGGGCACGGGCTGGTCTGGGAGCACCCAGCGTCGCTGCTTGGCCGCGGCCAGCAGATCGGCGCGATGGTCGGGGTGGGCGATGGCCACCAGGGCCAGCGCTCGCTCTCGCACCGACTTTCCCCACAGGTCGGCCACGCCGTACTCCGTCACCACGTAGCGCACGTCGCCCCGGCTGGTGACCACCGCCGCGCCTTCCGGGAGCACCGGCTGAATGCGACTCACCTGGCCGTCGCGTGCCAGCGAGGGGAAGACAATGAGCGAACGGCCGCCCCGGCTGCGGGCAGCCCCCCGCACGAAGTCCACCTGCCCACCGATGCCCGAGTAGAAGCCGGTTTCCAGCGTGTCGGCGGCCACTTGTCCGGTGAGGTCAACTCCCAGCGCGGTGTTGATGCTCACCATCCGGTCGTTTAGGGCAATGACTTGCGGGTCATTCACCCAGTCGCTCGGCGCGAGGTGAAGCAGCCCATTGCCGTCGGCCCAGTCGTAGAGGGCCTGGCTGCCCATGAGGAAGGAGGCCACCAGCTTGCCAGGCAACAGCGACTTGCGCCGCCCGGAGACGGCGCCCGCCTTCACCAAGTCCAGAATACCGTCGGACAGCATCTCGGTGTGCACCCCCAAGTCCCGGTGCTCGCGCAGCGCGGCGAGGATGGCCGAGGGGGCCCGGCCGATGCCCACCTGGAGGGTGGCTCCGTGCGGCACCAAGTCCGCCACCGTCTCGCCGATGGCTCGGGAGACGGCGTCCGGCTCGGGCGGTGGGCGCTCCAACAGCGGAGTGTCCACCGCCACCAGCGCCGCGCAGCGCCGCACGTCGAAGAGGGTGTCGCCCCGTGTCCGCGGCATCCGTGGGTTCACCTCGGCGATGACCAGCCGGGCTGAGTCGACGGCCGCCCGCACCACGTCCACGCTGACGCCGAGGCTCGCCATCCCGTCGGCGTTGGGGACGCTCAGCTGGACCAGGGCGACGTCCACCGGCGTCCGGCCGCTGCGCAACAGGCCGGGCACCTCGGAGAGAAACACCGGGGTGAAGTCGGCCCGGCCCTCCCTCACCGCGCTTCGGGTGTTGGCGCCGATGAAGAAGGCGTTGTGCCGAAAGCGGTCCGCGCAGCTCGGCGCCGCGTAGGGCGCCGGCCCGAGGGTGAGGATGTGCACCACCTCGTTGTCCGCCAGCTGCGTCCCGTAGCGAACCATCGCATTCACCAGGGACATCGGTTCGGCCGCACCGGAGCCGATGAAGATGCGCCGTCCCGGGCGCAACAGCCGAATGGCCTCCTCGGCCGTCGCCATCCGGTCGGCGAAACGCTGCTGCCAACCCTGCTGGCCGGCGTGGGAGCCGACTTCTTCGACAGTCACGGACATGGGGGCAAGGCCTAGCACGCCCAATGCCGGCCTCCTCATGCCGGGGCGGCGCAAGGCTTGCGGGCGGCCCCGGAGCCAAGCGGCTGCACCGACAGACTGGCCTGGCTCTTGAATGCCCCTTTCACTGCTATGCCCATTCGCCACATTGTCGTCGCCTACGACGCCTCTCCGCCCGCCCGTCGTGCGCTGGCCTTCGCCTCCGAGCTGGCCGAGGCCTTCCGCTCGTCCCTCACGCTGGTGCATGCCATCCACATTCCGGTGACGCCTCCGGAGGCCGCCCTGGCGGGGTGGGCAGAGCTACTGGCCGCCGAGGAACGGGCCGGTGAGTCCCTGGTGGACGAGGCCGTGAAGGGACTTCTGAAGCGTGGACTCAAGGCCGAGGCTCGGGTGGTGGTGGGCACTCCCGCCGAGCAGGTGGCCGAGGCGGCCACCCTGCCCGACGTGGACTTGGTGGTGGCCGGCACCACCGGCAAGGGGGCCATGGCCCGCGTCTTCCTGGGCAGTGTCACCACCCGGCTGCTCCACATTTCCCCCAAGCCGGTGCTGGTGGTGCCCTAGGCCCGGGGGTTTGCAAGCCGGCCGCCTGGGCACGTATGCCCCATGCTCCACATGGCCTCCTCCGTCTTTGACGAGTTGCTCGCCTACGTCGGCTTTGGAGCCGACGACGGCGAGGCGCTACGGGCATTTCTCCCGCGGGCGCGAGCGCACTTTGCTCGGATTGCCGACGTCTTCTATGCCCGCATCCTTGAGCACCCGGACGCCCGTCGGGCGCTCGAGGGCGGCGAGGCGGTGGTGGGCCGGCTCAAGGGGCTCCTGGTGCAGTGGATGGAGTCGATGCTCCTCGGCCCCTGGGACGCAGCCTATTTCGAGCGCCGCAGCCGCATCGGCCGGGCGCACGTCCGCATTGCCCTGCCACAACACTTCATGTTTGGCGCGATGGACGTGGTTCGCCTGCAGTTCGGCGAGGTGTTGGACGCCGAGCGTGCTGAGCCGCCGGAACGCATCGCCCGGACGCGCGCCGCGCTCAATCGCATCCTCGACATCGAGCTGGCCATCATGCTGCACAGCTACGAGGAGGACCGCGAAGCCCAACGGCTGACCGCCGTGCGGACCCTCACCGCGGGTCTGTCCCACGAGATTCGCAATCCGCTCAACGCGGCCACGCTGCAGCTCGCCGTCTTGGAGCGACGGATTCGCCGGATGGCGCCCCAGGACCAGGCCGACGCGCTTCAGCCCCTGGTGCTGGTGCGCGACGAAATCCGCCGGCTCGACCGTCTCCTCGAGGACTTCTTGCAATTCGCCCGACCGCAGCAGCTGTCCCGAGAGGCCGTGGTGCTGGAGACGCTGGTCCAGCGGGTGGCAGACCTCTTGGCCACCGACGCCGAGCGGCGAGGCGTCCGCCTGTCGCTGCAGCTCGAGGCCGGCCTTCGGGCACGCGGGGTGGAGTCCCGGCTGCGCGAGGTGGTGCTGAACCTCGTCCTCAACGCCCTGGACGCGAGCCCCGCCGGCGGCGAGGTGCGCGTCACCGCCCGTGCCGCGGGCAGTGAGCTGGTCGAGCTCCGCGTGGAGGATGACGGCGAGGGCGTCGAGCCAGAGCTGCGCGAGCAGATTTTTCAGCCCTTCTTCACCACCAAGCCGCAGGGCTCGGGGCTGGGACTGGCCATCGTGCAGTCCATCATCGCCCAGCATGGGGGAAGTGTCCGGCTGGACCACACCGCCGCCGGAGGCGCCTGCTTCCGCATCCAGCTGCCCAGCGCCACCCTCACCGTCGTGCCGGTGAAGGGCTGAAGGCCCGCCCGGGGGGGCGCCTTCAAACGCCGCCTACTGGTCGCGCACCGGAAGCAGCACCTCGAGTAGCTCGGCCTCGCTGAGGTGCTCGAGCAGCTCGAGGTCGCGCACCACCGCCTGGTCCTCGGCCTCCAGGGACAAAGGCGGACCGCCGTCGGGCGAGGACTTGGGCAGCAGCCGACCGGCGTCCGCGGGCCGGGCCTCGCCCACTCCCGCGTCGGCCCGGGCGCTGTCCACCGCCGACGGCCCCGCCACCGAGGCCCCGGCCACCGTCAACCCCGCCAGCAGGCTGAGGAGCGCCGCCCCCGGGCGGCGCTCGGTTACTTGTTGCGGCGCTCCCGGAGCCGCTCGCGCATCTCCTCCCGTTCTTCGCGCGTCATGGCCCTCCACCGCTTGAGATTGTTGATCAGCTGCTCGCGCCGGTCAGGATTTGCCTTCAGGTATTCCTCAAACCGCTTGCGGACCAGCGCCTGCTCCTCTGGGCTCAGCTGACGAAAGGTGCGAGAGGCTTCCCGGAGCTCCTGCTTTGCCTCCGGCCCCAGCTGCTCGAAGGCGCGTAGGTTTTCCACCACCTGAGCGCGCTCGGCGGCGGGCAGGGCTTGCCAGCGCCGCAGGTTCTCGCGGATGCGGGCTTGCTCCTCGGCGGAGAGCGCCTGGAATTCCCGCAGGCGCTGGCGCAGTGCCTCCTTCTGCTCCTCGGGGAGGTTTTGGAAGCGCGCCGCGGCGTCGCCGCTGGCGGTTTGGGCGCGGGCCAGGGGGGACAACAGCAGCAGTCCCAACGCCGCCCGTCGCCAGAAACGCCCGCTCATGGCCGGCCCTCCAACTGGTCAAGCTGCGCCACCACCTCGACGTCGTCCGGGCTCTCCAGGCCGAGGACTTGGTAGTTCCGCAGGACCTCGTAATTCATGGCCACGTCCAGGGCTCGGCTGTCCTGCAGCTCCGCCGGAAGGCCGCTTCGCATTCCCGGGGAGGCGAGCAAGACCGCCACCACGCCGGCGCCCACCAGGGCCGCCGCCGAAGGAAGCAGGATGGCCGGCCGGAGGAGGGCGCGGAGGCGCTCGCCGAAGGGCGCAGGCAGCTCGTCCAGACGGCGGAGCACGTGGCGGCGCAGTCCCAGTGAGGGCTCGAACGGGGGCAGCGTCTCGAGCGTCACCAGGGCGCTCCGCAGCAGCGCCTCGGTGGAGCGACAGGCCGGGCAGCCCAACAGGTGGGCGCGCATCGCCGCCATGCCTTGGGGGGACAGCTCCGCGTCCACGTAGGCCGTCACCTCGGTTTCCCAGTCACAGCTCATGCCCGACTCCGAAGGGGCGCTTCCGCCCCCGTCTGAAATGTTTGGACGTGTCGCGCCACCGACAGCGTCGCGCGGTGGATGAGACTCTTCACGGCCGCCTCGCTGGCCTCGAGCACCAGCGCGATGTCTCGGTACGCCATGCCCTCGAAGCGGCAGAGGGTGAAGGCGGTCCGCTCCCGCTCGGAGAGGCCGAGCAGCGCCTTTCCCACCGCCGCCTCCAGCTGCTGGCCGGCCAGCTGGTGGTCCGGCCGGTCTGCCTCCGGCGCCGGCGTTTCCAGCGGCTCGCCTTCCTCTGACCCTTCCGACACGTGCTTCACCCGGTACTCCCCACGCCGCACCTCGTTCAGGCAGTGGTTGGCCGCCACCCGGTAGAGGTACGTCTTGAATTTCGCGCTGGGCCGGTAGCGACTGGCGTTCCGGTACAGCTTCACGAAAATGTCCTGCGTCAGCTCCTCCGCCCGCGCCTTGTCCCCGACGAAGCGA
This sequence comes from Myxococcaceae bacterium, assembly GCA_052147975.1. Taxonomy (GTDB): domain Bacteria; phylum Myxococcota; class Myxococcia; order Myxococcales; family Myxococcaceae; genus JADGRA01. The sequence continues at coordinate 5,597 of JBKQJL010000056.1, read as the reverse complement.
AAGGCGAACTGCGCCACCCCCCGCTGGTGCCGGTCGAACAGGGAGGTAAACGCGGCGCGGTCGCCAGCGGCGACCCGGAGCATCAGCTCCGCATCTGCGTCTACATCCACAGAGTCCTCGAACACGCTGGGGCCCAGAGGAGTTGCGGGACGCCCCAAGAAGAAGGCCCGCTTGGGCAGCGCCGCCCTGCGCGGAGGATGCCTTCCTGGGGCGCGCCCGTCCAAGGGCCCAGGTCGGCTTCCGGGGGGGGGCGGGACGCTCGCTCCATTCGCGCGTGGGGCGGCGGAGGCCTCCTGTCAGAGGGCTCGACTACGACTCCAAGGTAGGCTATACGGAACAGACGTTCAGGTCTATTTCGGCCTGGGGAGAAGGGCGCGCACATGTCGTTGAATCCGGAGAAGGAGAAGGCGGTCGAGCTGGCAATGGGTGCGGTGGAGCGCCAGTTCGGCAAGGGCTCCATCATGCGGTTGGGCAAGGACGAGCCCCTCATCCGCGACATCCAAGTCATCTCCACCGGGGCGCTCTCGCTGGACATCGCACTCGGCGTGGGGGGCGTCCCCCGCGGACGCATCGTCGAAATTTACGGCCCGGAGTCCTCCGGAAAAACCACCTTGTCGCTGCACGTCGTCGCCGAAGCCCAGAAGAAGGGTGGAATTTGCGGCTACATCGACGCCGAGCACGCCACGGATGTGGGCTACGCGCGCAAGCTCGGTGTGCGCACCGACGACTTGCTCCTCTCTCAGCCAGACACCGGGGAGCAAGGACTGGAAATTGCCGAGATGCTGGTGCGCTCCGGGGCCATCGACGTGCTGGTGGTGGACTCGGTGGCGGCGCTGGTGCCCAAGGCCGAGCTCGAAGGGGAGATGGGGGACGCGCACATGGGCTTGCAGGCGCGGCTGATGAGCCAGGCGTTGCGCAAGCTCACCGGGACCATCTCCAAGAGCCAGACTTGCGTCATCTTCATCAACCAGATTCGGATGAAGATTGGCGTCATGTTTGGCAACCCAGAGACCACCACCGGCGGCAACGCGCTGAAATTCTACGCCAGCCAGCGGCTCGACATCCGGCGGGTGGGAGCCATCAAGAATGGCGAGGCGGTGGTCGGCAACCGCACCCGGGTGAAGGTGGTGAAGAACAAGATGGCTCCGCCCTTCAAAGAGGTGGAGTTCGACATCATGTACGGCAGCGGTATCTCCCGCGAGGGGGACCTGCTCGACCTCGCCTCCCAGGACGGCATCGTGGAGAAGAGCGGCGCCTGGTACGCCTATGACGGCGAGCGCATCGGCCAGGGCAGAGAGAATGCCAAGGACTACCTCCGCGACCACCCCGAGGTGGCGCGGGCGGTGGAGCTCAAGGTGCTCGAGAAGTATGGCGTCACGCGGCTGACGCCGGTGGCCGCGGTGGCCGACGAGCCTGAGGAGGAACGGCGTCCGGCGCGCGTCAAAGCCGTGAAGTAGGCGTTTGGGCCGCGGTCGCTGGCCTCCGCACTGGCTTGCAGTTGCCGTCAGCGGGTGGTTAGAGCCCAGGGGCCATGGAATTCGCCAAACCGGGCTGGCTGCTTCGACTGCTCGACGATGTCGTGGCACGGCAGACCCGGGCTCCAGCCCCCGAGGCGCCGACGCTGTCGCGGCCTACGGCGCACGCCCGGGCCTATTTGCACCGGGCGTTGCGGGACAGCGGCCTGGTGTACGGCACCCCGGAGCTCCCCGAGGACGCCCCACCGGACATCTCCCCGGCGCAGACGCTTTTCTTGGCCGTGCTGCGCACCCTGGCCCGCTTTGCCCTCGATGCGGCCCTCCTCTTCGACGCCCCGGAGGGTCCACGGGCGGTGCAGCTGGCACGCATGTTCGCCTTGTGGACGGGAGAGTTGCGTCTGGCGGACGCCTTCGGCGCGCACCTGGCCAACGGCACCGCGGTGTCGCGGTGGCAGTGGAGCCGTTTGGAGGCGGCGCTCGCGCGCCGTTCGCTTTCCATCTCGGGCGACCGCGTCTATGGGCTGCTGTTGCACAACGGCGCCACGTACGTTGACGCGCAACTCTTCGCCCACCTGGTGCTGGACGTGTGGAGCGGCCGTCGCCTGGAGCGCGCCAGCCTGCGACGTCTCTTGGGGGTGGCGGCGCGGCAGAAGGCGCTCCTAGTGGAAGTCCTCACCGCGCTGGCCTCCGCGGAGCGGCCTCCCTCCTCGGTGGCGCGCCGCGCCATCCTCCGCCAGGTGGAGGACCTCGGGCTGCCACGCCGCCTGGCCGGGCAGCTGCGCGGCCGGCTGCGGCAAGCCTTCGACGGGCCGCTCGACTTGCCCGCACTGGTGGCGCCGGTGCGCAGCCGAGAAATGAGGCGCTTCATCGTCGAGCAGACGGTGTTGGCCTCCCTGGTGGAGGGCCGGCGCTCGGCCAAGGAGGTGGCCTTCATTGGCAGCCTGGCCGCGGACTTGGGCTTTTCGCCCCAGGTGCTGTTGGAGGTGGAGGCGGAGGTGGCGAAATTCTACGCCCACCACCGGGCGGTGGTGGACATCTTCACCGTGCAGGGCAACGCCGCGCTTCTGGGAGACGAGTTGGTGGGCTCCATGCAGACGACGCTGGACAGAAGCCTCCAGGTGCTGTTGGCCGAGGCGCACCAAATGGGGGAGCTCTCCTCGCTGCTTGCGCGACTGGCCCGAGGGCAGACGCTTAGCGCCCTAGAGCGGCGGCGGATGCGGGAGCAGCTTTTGGACTTGGCCAAGGCCATCCCGGCGGTGGCCATTTTCGCCGCGCCCGGCGGCGTGCTGCTGCTGGCCGCGCTGGTGAAGCTACTGCCGCAAAGCTTCTTACCGAGCGTCTTTCAGGAGCCGTCGGCCCGCGCGTCGGACGGCTCGCGCGCCGGCTGAAGGCGAACCCCCCAAAGGGGCCCCGTGCGCTTGCCAGGTGGCTCAGCCGCCGCGCCGGCGGATGTCCACCAACAGCCGGCGCAAGGCCTCGCTGGCCGCGACGTAGTCCTGCTTTCCCTTGTCGTCGGCGAGCCGCTGCTCGAGCTTCGGCAGCGAGTCCTTGAGGGCCATGGCCGCGGCCGTCCCGCTTTTCACCAACCAGGAGAGTCCCTGCAGGATGGCCATGCGCGTCTCCGCGTCGGCTTCGTCCACCTGTTGGGCCAGCGTGGTGGCGTACTCGGCGTGGCCCGAGCGGCCGATTTCCAGCGCGGCCCGCTGACGCACCGGCGGCGACACGTCCTTCAGCTTCTTCACCCAGCAGGCCGGGTCCTGTTTGCAGGCGCCGGCCGCCTCCAACGGAGCCCGGAAGACGGCAAACACCTTGGCCCGTTGCTGCGCAACCTCGCTGGCCGGCGTGGCGCACCCGTACTGCTTGCACTCGGAGGCGGCCAGAGCCGGCTCCGCCTGGGCCAGCTTGTCAAAGCCGGCCAACTCGCGCTCGTCGCCAAGCATGCTGAGGGAGGCCACGGCGAATTGCCGCGCATTCCAGGTCCCTCGGGACGCCGCCTTGAAGAGCGCCGGCAGCGCCTCGCGGTTTCCCACCAGCACCAGCGCCCGGGCGTACTCGGCGCGGGGCAGCGGCTCGTTTTCCTCCACCATGCCCATGAGGGGGAGGACCGCCGCCTGAGCGCGCAGCCGTCCGAGGCCGTTGGCGGCAAACATCCGCCCGTACCACTGCAGGCGGGCGTCGGGGTTTTGAAAGGACAGCTTTTTAAGCAGCGCCGGCTCGGCTTGCGGCGCGGCGAAGTCCTTCAGGACGTCGGTGGCCTGCACCATCAGCACCGTGGTGTCCACGTCCCGCCGGCGGGCCCAGGCGATGAGCTCCCCATCTTCTCCCTGGACGACTTGGAGCAAGGCGTCGGCCGCCGGCTTTCCAATTTGGTACAGCGAGAAGCTGGCCTCGGAGGCGAAATTCTGGCTTCCGCGCTGCTTGTAGAGCGCCTTCAGCAGCACCGGGACGGCTTTGGCGTCCCCAATGTCCCCGAGGGCGGCCACCGCCCGGCGGTTGACTTGGGGCGAGCTCGCGTCGTCGAGGGCGAGCTCCATCAACGGCGCTACCGCCTCGGTGGCCTTGAGGGCGCCCAAGGCCTGAATGGCGTCGATGCGGACGTAGTCGTCCTTGGACTTGAGCAGCTTGAGCAGCGCTGGGACGGCGCGCGGGTCCTGAATGCTGCCCAGGGCCTGGGCGATGGCCGAATTCATCCGGCTGGTGGCCCCGTCGCTGGCGGAGAGGTCGAGCGCGTCGGCCAGGGCCGGCACGCTGCTCGGGTCCTTCAAGTCCCCCAGGGCCCGGGCCAGGGCCCCCTTCTCCTCGGGGTTTTTCTCCTTGGCCAGCTCCGCCTCGAGCATGGGCAGAAAGGACTTATTCAATTTCCCCGAGCTTCGAAGGGCGTCCACCACGCGCACCCTCTCCGAGGGGCGCTTGGCGGCGTCGAGCTGGGCGGCCCAGTACTCGGGCGTCGCCGGGTCCTTGCTGCAGGAAGGCAGCGCGGCAAGTGCCAAGAGGAAGCAGACGAGCAGACGCCGTTGCATTTTCCCCTCCAGCGAGCCCCCCTGTTGGGTGCCAACCCCTGGGGCATAGACGAGCACCCCCCGTCGGTCAATTCTCGCTCGCGGGTGCGACGTTCCCCGACCTCTGGCCTTCCAGTCCACGGCTGACGTACGAGAGGCCCCGGCCCCAACGCCCCCACACGGGAAGGGGGCACCCATGCACCGTCCGCGCCTTGTCTTCATGGGCACCCCCGCCCTGGCCGTCCCCTCCCTCGAGGCCTGTCGTGCCGTCGGCGAGGTGGTGGCGGTGGTGACGCAGCCCGACCGACCGAAGGGCCGCGGCCAGGCGGTGCAGGCCTCCGCCGTCAAGCTGGCGGCCGAGGCGGCCGGCCTCACGGTGCTACAGCCGCCGCGCCTCAAGGGCACGGACTTCGCCCAGACGCTGGCCGCGCTTGGGCCGGAGGTGGCGGTGGTGACGGCCTACGGCCGCATTCTGCCGCCGGACGTCCTCGCCGCGCCGCGGCGCGGCAGCCTCAACGTGCACGCCTCGCTGTTGCCGCGCTGGCGGGGAGCCGCCCCCATCCAGTGGGCCATCGCCGAGGGGGACGCCGAGACGGGGGTGTGCCTCATGCAAATGGAGGCCGGGCTCGACACCGGGCCGGTGTTGGCGGTGCGGCGCGAGCCCATCTCCAAGGAGGACACCACCGCGTCACTCTCCGTGCGCCTGGCCGCGCTGGGCGGGGCGCTGGTGCGCGAGGAGCTTCCCCGGTTTTTGGCCGGCGCGCTGGTGCCAGTGCCGCAGCCGGAGGCCGGGGTGACGTTGGCCCCACCGGTGGAAAAGCGCGACGGCTGGCTCGACTTTCGCCTGGCGGCCAGCGTGCTGGAGCGCCGGGTGCGCGCCTTCGCCCCCTGGCCCGGCGCCTGGACGAGCCTGGCCGGCCACCTCCTCAAGGTGCACCGGGCCCGGCTGGGCCAGCGCTTGGGCGCGGCCGGCACGGTGCTTGGGGCCGAGGGGGGCCTGGAGGTGGCCTGCGGCGAGGGCTCGCTGGTGCTGCTCGAGCTACAGGCCGAAGGGAAGCGCAGAATGGAGGCCGCGGACTTTCTCCGCGGCCACCCGCTGGCCCTGGGCTCCCGGCCCTTTGAC
>JBKQJL010000055.1:0-18729 GCA_052147975.1 Myxococcaceae bacterium | reverse complement strand
CGTTTCTCGAGCAGACGGTGGACCGCGTCATCGAGTTGATGGCCACGGCCTTCGCCGAGTTGCGAGAAAACCGCAGCTTCGTGCTTCAGGCCACCCGCCACGAGGAGGAGTCCTTCCGCCGCACCCTCGACCGCGGACTGCGCCTCATCGACGAGGAGATTGCGAAAGTCCGTTCGGCCCATGGCAAGACGCTTCCGGGCGAGGTGGTGTTTTTCCTCCACGGAACGCATGGCTTTCCTTGGGACTTGACGCAGCTCATCGCCCGCGAGCGGGGGCTGGACATCGACGTTGCCGGCTACGAGCGGCTCATGGAGACGGAGCGGGAGAAGGCCAGCTTCGGCGGCTCCGGCGACCGGGCCATCGCCGACCTCTGGCCCGAGCTGCGGGCAAGGCTTGGCAAGGACACGGACTTTCTCGGCTACCAGGGTACGGGCGAGGTGGGCGATGGGCACATTCTCGCCCTCATCTCTGGGGGCCGCGAGGTGCAGGAGGCGACGGCTCCGGCCAAGGTGGAGATGGTCGCCGACCGCACGCCCTTCTACGGAGAGTCCGGCGGCCAAGTGGGCGACACCGGGCGCGTCGAGCGCAGCGAGGGAAACGCGCGCGGCACGGTGCTGGACGCTCAGCGGCCGGTTTCGGGGCTGGTCAGTCACCTCGTCCAGCTCGAGGCGGGGACGCTGCACGTCGGGGACCAAGTCCACCTGGTGGTGGACGGGGAGCGACGGAACGCCATTCGCCGCAACCATTCCGCCACCCACCTTCTGCACCGCGCGTTGAAGCTCGTGCTCGGCGACCACGTGAAGCAGGCCGGCTCGGTGGTGGCGCCGGAATACCTGCGTTTCGACTATGCACACTTCCAAGCGCCCACCAGCGCGGAGTTGGAACGGGTGGAGGACTTGGTCAACGGCTGGATACGCGACAACGCCGACGCTGCCACCCGAGTGATGGCGCTCGACGAGGCCAAGGCGGCCGGTGCGGTGGCCCTCTTCGGGGAGAAGTACGGGGACCGGGTGCGGGTGGTGAGCGTCCACCCCGAGTCCACCGAGCTGTGCGGTGGGACCCACGTGCGTCGCAGCGGTGACATCGGCCTCTTCAAAATCACCGGTGAATCCTCCATCGCCTCCGGTGTCCGCCGGATGGTGGCGCTCACCGGAAGCGGGGCGCTTTCCTGGGTACGGGACCTCGAACATGAGGTGAGACGGGCGGCGGAGCTCTTGCGGACGTCACCGAAGGAGTTGGTGAAACGGGTGGAAGCCACTCAGAAACGCCTCAAGGAGCTCGAGCGCGAGGTGGAGACGGTGGCGCTCCAGGTCAGCTCGGGAACCGGCGACGCCTTGGCCCAGGTGCGCGAGGTGAATGGCATCAAAGTCCTCGCCACCCGGGTGGAGCCGGCCGACGCCAAGCGCTACCGGGGGCTGGCCGACCAGTACCGCGACCGGCTGAAATCCGGCGTGGTGGTGGTGTGGGGCGAAAAGGACGGCAAGGGCCTGGTGCTGGTGGCAGCCACCAAGGACTTGGTGGCCAAGGGCTTGTCCGCGGGGGACCTCGTCCGCGAGGTGGCGCGGGAAACGGGGGGGGCGGGGGGTGGAAAAGCGGACCTCGCGCAGGCCGGTGGAGCGGACCCCAGTCTGCTGGCCGCGGCGGTGGAGCACCTGGTGGCTCGCGTTGGCGCCCCCCTCCCGGGGTAAGTTCTTGCAAAGCGGTCTGTCCGGGCCATCGTGACACCGGACTTCCGCCCGCCCACGATGGATTTCACTCCGCTTCGCATCCGCTTGCCCTTTGGCAGCGAGGAAGAGTTCATCGAGCGCTACGGCGTGCACGTCGGCCGGGATGGCTTTTTCCTCGCCACCCGTTCCCCCAAGGACGTGGGGACGAAGCTGGCCTTCGAGTTGGTGCTGGCCGACAGCTCGCCTCTGCTGTCCGGAGAAGGCGTGGTGGCGCGCACCGTGGCCGGGGCGCGCTCGGGCATGGTGGTGCGCTTCCTGCGCTTGGACGGCGCCGGCGCCGCGCTGGTGGACCGCATCGTTTCCGCGCGCCACGCCGAGCCCCCGCCGGCCGGCCCGTCGGAGCCACCCCCTCCGTCCAAGGCAACGACATGGCTCGGCGACCCCACCCGCGATGTGGCACGCATCACCGGCTTGGACGGCGCACCCTTGCCGCGCAAAAACCCGGCCGAACCGCCGGCAGCGGGGCGCGCTGGGGTGGCGCCCCAGCATCGCCCCTCCGTCCACGAGGCGCCCACCTGGCCGGGGGACCCAACCCGTGACGTGGTCCGCATCGCGGCGCCCGGCCAGCCCGCCACATGGCCAGAACCGGCGGCCAGCCCCAAGCCGTCCCCGGGGGCGGTGCTGTCGCCCCCCGCTTCTCAGGCGCCGCCGGCCGAAGTCCCCTACCACCTGCGACCAACGCCAGCGCTGGGCGTTCCGGAAGCGCAATTCGCCGCGATGCAGGTGCACACCGCGGTGACGCCGGTGCGCGGCATCCCCGCGCTGGGGGCGGAATTGGCCCTCCTCGGCCGGGCGGATGCGGAGCGGCCGCAAACCGGTACCGAGGCCACCGTGGTGAAACCGCGCCCGGTGGAAACCCCCGCCGTGGCGCGCCAGTCGCCCGCCGCCACCAAAGGGGCCCCGGCCGAAGCGGCCCCGGAGCTGAAGCCCCCGGCGCCCCGCGCCTCGCCGGCCGGCGACGATGTGCCGTCGAAGGACACCGAGCCCTTGGCTGTGTCTGCAGCGCCGGTCCCGGCCTCTCTGAGCGAGGCCATTCCGCTTCCCTCGCCGTCGACGGCCCAACCGAAGGCCCCCGCCCCGACGGCCGTCCCGCCGCCGGCGGGCGCCCCCGCGAAGCAGACAGCTCGGGGGACGGCTGAGGCACGCACCGACGCGGCACCCACCCTGGCGGGCGCCCCTGGGGCAGCCGCTGGGGCCTCGGCCTCCAAAGCCGTGGAGCCGGGGCTCGCCCCGGCGGTGCTGGGGCTGGACGTGGGCACCACCTCGGCGCGGATGGCCTGGGCGCATGAGGGGCGGGTGGAGCTTTTGCCCGGCGCGGACGCCAGCCTAGCGGTGCTCCCGTGCCGCTTGGTGCGTGACGCGCACGGGGTGCTGCGGGTGTTGCAGCAGGGCGAGGCCGAGGAGGCCCTCTGGGTGGGAAGCCCCGTCACCCTTTTGGGGACGCGTGCCGACTCGCCAGCCATCCGCACCCTGGTGCGGCGCTGGCCGGTGCCGGTGGTGGCCGACGAGCGCGGAGAAGTGGCCTTTGAATGGGCAGGCGTCACCGTCACCGCCGTGGAGCTGGTCGCGGTGCTGTTGCGCAGCCTGCGCGCCGAAGCGGAACGTCGCACCGGCCGGTCCTGCACCCAGGGCGTGCTGGTGGTCCCCGCCGCCTTCACCCTGCTGCAGCGGGCTCGCTTTCGGGAGGCTGCCGAGCGCGCCGGCCTCACCGTGCTGCGGCTGCTTCAGGCGCCCACCGCCGCGGCATTGGCCTTCGCGCAGGACCGGGGCCTGGCCCGCAAGAGAATTTTGGTGTGGCGCATGGGCGCGGCCACTTGCGACGCGGCGGTGGTGGCGGTGTCCGGCAATGACTTGGACGTTGTCTCCTGCGGCGGAGATGGCGCGCTCGGCGGAGTCAACTTTGACGAGCAGCTTGCCCTGGGCCTGGACAAGACGGCTCGGACCGACCCGGCCCGCCTGCGGGTGCGCGTGGCCCAAGCCGAACGGTGCAAACAGGCGTTGAGCACCAGCGAGCGCGGACTGGTGCCTCCCGCGGTGCCGGGCGAGCCGGTCATCGAGGTCAGCCGCGAAGACCTCGAGCTGCGCACCGCGGCGCTCGTCGAGCGCAGCGTGCTGCTCGCCCAGGACATCCTCAGAGCCGCCGGACTGAGCGCGGAAAACATCGACGCCCTGGTGCTCTCAGGGGGAATGGCGCATCTGCCGCACGTCCGGCAAGCGGTGGAGAAAGCCTTCGGCAAGTCGGCGGCCCCCACCGACGTCGACGGTGGCCCCGCCTTGGGCGCGGCGCTTCTGGGAGCCGCCCTGAGCGCAGCGGCCGTCAGCGGCAGGGCGCGTTCCAATGTGGTGGAGGTCCTAGCCGTTCCGCTGGAGGCGGTTGCGCCCGAGTTTGGCCACCAGCGCGCCTTCGAGCGAAACACCCGCCTCCCCGCGGAGAAGACACTTACCCTGACGCTCGCCGCCAACCAGCCCCTCGAGGTGCAACTCTTTCAGGGCATGGCGCGGGCCCCGGACCCACGCAGCTTTTTGGGCCTCCTACAGTCAGCGGGCGTGGAACGGGACGGAGAATGGGCGCTGCAGTTGGGGCTGAGCCCGGATGGGCTGCTGCAGGCCTCGGTGACGCCGCCCGGGAACAAGCGGCGACCTTTGACGCTGCAAGCCGCCCCGGCTCCCGCCGAGGCGGAGGAGGAGGCGGACACGCTGATTGAGCAGATTGAGCCCGCGGCCCGTCTTCTGGGCGGTTTGAAGCGGCTGTTCACCAAGAAGTGAAGGGCTCGTTTCACGGCGCAGCCGGCGTCAGCCAACGTCTGGCGGACGGGCGGCCCTTCTCGGAGGAGGCGCCCGGCGCCCGTCTCCGCAGCGCGGGCGGTCCGCGGTGAACGTTCCGTCTGGGGCTGGGCCCCCGCTGCAGGCAGCAACGCCGGCCGGACAGGAGAAGGGCGCCGCGCCGGCGCCTGGCAGCAAAGGCCAGCGGTCCTCGCGTCTGTCTCGGCGAAAGGCGGCGGCCATGCTGGGCGGCCTCTGGCTGCTCTTCTTTGGCCCACAGCTGGTTTCGAGCGGGGTGCCCTACTACCGCGACCATCTCGTCACCAACATCCCGCTGCGCGCCTGGGTGCGCGAGCGCCTGTTGGCTGGCGCCTTCCCCCACTGGTACCCCTACGAAGGCTTGGGCGTCCCGGTCATCGGCCAAATCGCGCTCGCCACCTTTCACCCCTTTACCTTTCTCTTCCTTCCCCTGGCGCCAACCACGGCGGAGAAAGCGTCCATTCTCGGCGCCTACCTGGTGGGGCTGTTGGGGGCCTACCGGTTGGGGCGCGCGGTGGGCGCCTCGCGCGAGGCCTCCGTCGCCGGTGCCGCGGCGTACGCCTTCGGGGGCTACGCGTTGGGCGTCTCCAGCATTCTTGCCTACGCGCTGAGCGCCTCGGCCTTCCCCTGGGTGGCGTGGGCCATGCTTCAGGTGGCACAGCGGGGGCGTCTCAAAGACGCCGGCCTTCTCGGTCTTTTGTGGGGAACCGTCTTCCTGTCCGGGGATGCCATCTCGTTTGCGCTGTGTGGGGCGCTCTTCGCCCCGGTTGCCTTGCTGGTGGCTCCCCGCTGGCGCACCGCCTGGTTGGTTGGCCTCGGGGGCATGGTGGCGGCCCTCCTCTGCTGCGTTGAGCTGCTTCCCTCCACGCGCGTCGCGGCCCAAGCGGTGCGGGTGGTGGGGCTTCCCTCGCCGACCATCGGCCTGCACTGGGCGCTTCATCCATGGCGTCTGCCCGAGCTGGTGTTGCCGGGGTACCTCGTCGTCCGCTCACGGATGGTGGGCGAGCTCTTTCACGACGGCTCTGCCGTCTTCGCCACCAGCGTCTTCGCTGGTGGCCTGACGCTGGTGCTGGCCGCGGCCGGGTTGGCCACCCGGCGCCGCCTCAGCTGGGCCTTCGGGGCGGTGGCGCTCCTGGGAGTGGTGTTGGCGTTGGGAGACCGTGGCGGCCTCTTGGCGCTGTTGCGGCAGACGTGGCTGTTCGCGCGCTTTCGCTACCCGGAGCGCTACCTGGTGTGCTTCTGGTTGGGACTGGTGCCGCTGGTGGCGCTGGGGGTGGACGAAGCGGTAGCGCATGCGCGGCGCTGGGCCCTGGTGTTTCTCGGCACGGCAGGCACGTTTTGCGCACTGGCGGCCGCGGTGGTGAGCTTTGGCGCTGCCTCACGGGTGTGGGCCCTGGCCGGCGCGCATTTGGACTCCGAGGACCCGCTCGCCGCTCTGCTCGACAACCGCTGGTGCGCCGGGCTGCTTTGGACGGCCGGCTTCGCGCTCCTCGGCTGGGCGGCGCTCAGGCTTGGCGGCCCCCGGCGCGGCGGCGTGCTGCTGGCCGCAGCCCTCTTCCTCGAGTTGTGGCACGGAAACGGCGGGCAGCTTCCGCTGGTGCCTCCGGCGCTCTTGACGGAGCGCACCGCCTTTTCGACGGCCCTTCAGTCGACAGCCCACCCGCCGGAGCCCCCGGCCCGCGTCTTTCACACCTTTGAGCCGGACTTCCCCTCGAGCGTGACTGGCCCCATGGAGGAACGGGAGCGCTGGGTGCGGGGCATGCGGCACGTGCTCGGCTGGGACGTCGCTGGGCTGGAGCACCTGCCGACGCTGCATGTCAATCTCGGCGCGACCACCGTCCGCCACACGCTTTTGTTGCGCACACCGGAGACGCTCGCGCTGCGGGCCCCAGCGCTCAACGGCTGCTTCCGGGTGGACGACGTGCGGCGGCCGGCTGGGCCGAGGGCGTCCCTGTTGGCTTCGGCCCCGGACCTCGGACTGACCCTGTCTTCCATTCCCTGCACTCCCCGGGCATTTCTCGCCGGGACGACGGCCCTGCCCGGCCCGGAGGCGGTGGCGCGGTGGCTCGGGAACGGACCTCTGCCCACCGAGGTGGTGCCTTGGGAGGGGGGACCGCCCCTCGCCCGGGCAAACGGAACGGTGACGTGGGGACGGGCTGACCCCGAGCACCTGACGCTGGAGGTGGTTGCCGAGTCCCCGACGGCGCTGGTGGTGACCGACGAGTACGCCGAGGGCTGGACGGCAACGCTCGACGGCCAGCCGGTGGCAATCCACCCCACCCTGCTCGCTGCCCGTGGCGTGGAAGTCCCCGCCGGGCGCCACCGGGTGGAATTTCTCTACCGGACGCCCCGCTTCACCGCCGGCCTTGCGCTGACGCTGTTGGGCCTTGCCTGTGGGCTGGCATTCATCGCCAGTGGCCTCCGCCCGCGTCCCCGGCCCTGGGCGGGGCCTGGGCTAGAGCGCCCCGGCGGCTAATAGGCTGTTTGGGCTCGGGTCTTCGGCGTAGGCGGCCAGCAGGCGGTCGGCCGGGGAGCGCCCGGTTTGCAGCGTCTCCTCGAGCGGCTCGAGCAGCGGCGCGTCCTCCTTGTCCAAGCGGCGCAACCCCTCCTTGGACAGCTGCACCATCTGCTGGGCCAGCTCGGCCAGACGCATTCCCCGCAGTGTCCCGTGCAGGCCCAGCCGCTGGGCCTCGGCATGAAAGGCCAGGTGCTCGGGGAAAGAGAGGGCGGGCAGCAGCCGTCCGGCCTCCTCCAGCGCCTGTCTGTCGTACAGCAGCCCCCGCCAGAGCGCCGCCATGGCGCTGGCGGTGTCAGCCGAGCCGCTGTCGGCGGACCGCACTTCCAGGACGGATTTAATCCGCACCTCAGGAAACAGGGTGGACAGGTGGTCCGCCCAGTCCGAGACGAGCGCCGGAGCACCGCCCCACCCGTCGGCCAGCAGCGCCCGAAAGGTGACGTGTGGGCTCTCGTACCGTCCGCCGCGGCGCAAAAAGAGAAGGGGCGCGTCCAGCGCCCACTCGACGTAGGCCCGGTAGCTGAAGGAGCCATCGAGGAGCGCCGGGAAATAGCCGCAGCGCGCCGGGTCGACCTCGTTCCAGACGCGGCTGCGGTAGGACTGGTAACCCACCGGCTTCCCATCCACGAGCGGGCTGTTGGCGTAGAGGGCGAGCAACAACGGAGCGAGGCGGGCAGCCACGGTGACCTTCCGGGCGCAGTCTGCCTCGTCCGCCCAGTCCAGGGAGACCTGGGTGGTGCACGTCATGAGCATCATGTCGAGCGCCAGCCGGCCGCGCTTGCCCAGCGTCTCCCGCATGGCCGAGTAGCGCGCCTTGGGCATCCACGGCATTTGGGCGGTGGTTCCCCAGGGCCGGTAGCCAAAGCAGGCCGGGACGAGGCCCAAGAAGGCGGTGGCCGCTCGGAGCTCTGCGGCATTCCTCTGGTTCTCCGCGTCCGCCTCGCGGGCAGTGCGAAAGGGCGAGCCGGACAGCTCCACCTGGCCGCCGGGCTCCAGGGAGACGGCCAGCCGGGGCTTGGTGAGCGCGATGATGGGGCCCTCCGGCCCCTCGCGGAAGGCCTGGTAGCCGGCCGGCTCCAAGGCGCCGAGCAAGGCCCCAATGCCCTTCGGCCCGGCGTAGGCCACCGGCTGCGAGGAGCCCCGCGGGTAGACGAAGCGCTCGTGCTCGAGGCCGACGCGAAATTGGGCCGCGGGCTTTTCCGCGGTGCGAAAGGCGTCCACGAGGTCCTCGACGCTGCTGAGGGTGCGGACGTCGGTGGGGGCGCGGTCGAGCGTCATGAGGCGGGGGACGGGCGGGGAGGCTCTATAACCCGGGGCTGCCGGGCCGGCGCCTCATTCGGCACCCCGGCCGCACCGTTGCCTTGAAGGGGCTCTGGCCCGGCGATTAGAGTTGTTGAGGAAGCATTTCTCTCCTCCCGCTGTTCTCCTGGTTTCCGGGGCGCCTTTTCCATGAAGGCCCTCCCTCTCCTATGCGCATTTTTCGTCGACTGCTTTTGGTGGTGGTGCTGCTCGGTGCTTGGGCCTTCGTCGGCCGCGACCGTGCTCCCCTTCCCGTCACTTTCAATGAGGCCGTGGCCGGCCCGGCCGCCGGGCCGTCACACCTGGAAGGAGCCCCGGAAGGACTCCACCCCACGGACAAGTCGAGCCACGACCTGTCCGCGCTCAAAATCTTCAACAAGGTCGTCCTCTACGTGAAGGACAACTACGTCGACCCCAAGCGCATCCGTCCCAAGGAGATGCTCGTCGAGGCCTTGCAGTCGGTCGAGCGGACCGTCCCCGAGGTGCTGGTGGAGCCGGACAAGGACCAGGACCACGTCCGGCTGGACGTCAATGGCAAGGTCAAGGACTACGACATCAGCCACGTCGATTCGCTGTGGAAGATGTCCTTCACCATGAAGGACATCTTCGAGTTCATCGCCTCCAACATGCGCCCCATCGAGGACAGCCGGCAGGTGGAGTACGCGGCCATCAACGGGATGCTCTCCACGCTCGACCCGCATTCCATTCTCTTGCTGCCCGACCAGTACCGGGAGATGCGCCTCACCACCAAGGGCGAGTTCGGAGGACTCGGGTTCGTCATCCAAATGCGGGAGAGCAACCTGACCGTGGTCCGCGTGCTCCCGCAGACGCCTGCGTACCGAGCCGGCATCAAGCGCGACGACGTCATCCGCAAAATCGGCGAGGAATCCACGGTCAACATGGACCTCAACGAGGCGGTGAACAAGCTGCGCGGACCCGTCGGCAGCAAGGTGACCATCACCGTCGACCGAAAAGGGCTGGACAAGCCGATGGTGCTGACGCTGGCCCGCGACATGATTTCCATCGAGTCGGTCCAGTCCAAGCTCTTGGCCGGAAACGTCGGCTACGTGCGGCTCAAGAATTTCCAAGGCAACACCACCCGGGACTTGCAGGCGGCGCTGAGCAAGTTGGCGGCCGAAACCAAGGCCAGCGGCGGCCTGAAGGGCTTGGTCCTCGACCTGCGAGGAGACCCAGGCGGGCTGCTGGAGCAGGCGATTCAGGTCACCGACCTCTTCGTCAGCGAAGGCACCATCGTCACCACGGTGGCGCAGATGGAGCGCGTTCGCGAGGAGAAGCGTGCGCACGCTGATGAGTCGGACATCAACGTCCCGCTGGCGGTGCTGGTGAACCCGGGCAGCGCCTCGGCTTCGGAAATCGTCGCCGGTGCGCTGAAGAACCTCAATCGCGCGACCATCATTGGCCAGCAGACCTTCGGCAAGGGCTCGGTGCAGGTGCTGTACGAGTTCCCCTCCCCCTCCGGCAATGCCAACGAGGAGAGCGCCCTCAAGCTGACCATCGCCAAGTACCTCACGCCAGGCGATGTCTCCATCCAGGAAGTGGGCATCGAGCCGGACATCGAGCTCATTCCCACCCGCGTCACGGCCGACCGGGTGAACGTCTTCGCGCCGCGGAAGACCATCGGCGAGGCGGACCTCGAGCACCACTTCGGCAACCCCTCCAGCCAGGCGGCCGCCACCAAGCGCGAGGAGGTGCTGGGCCGCGAGAAGCCAGCCGCCACGGTGTACTACCTGAAGGAGGACACGCGGCAAAAGGATGCCGCGGCTCGCCAGCAGAAGCTGGAAGAGGGCAAGGACCCGAAGCTGTCCAAGACGGACAAGAGCCTGGGGAAGAAGAAGCCGGGCGAGGGCGACTCGCCCGACACGGAGCCGGGCCACATCGACGAAGACCTCTACGACCAGCTCGACGCGGACACCCAGGACGAGGTGAAGGAGGACTTCGAAGTCCTCTTCGCACGGGACTTCGTGCTGAAGGCCCCGGCGTCCCAACGCGACCGGATGCTGGCGCTGGGCGCGCCCTTCATCCAGGAGCGGAAAGAGAAGGAGCAGGAGCGCATCAACGAGGCCATCGCCGCCCTGGGGGTCGACTGGAGCCCGGGACCGACGCCGAAGGCGCCACAGCTGTTGGCCAGCCTCAAGCCCGGCTCCGAGCGTCGCATCCAGGCGGGGGAGAAGTTCGACTTGGACCTCACCGTCGAGAACCGCGGAACCGAGCCCATCCAGCGGCTGCGGGCGTGGACCGAGAGCGAAAACCCGCTGCTCGACCGTCGAGAATTCATCTTCGGTGCGCTGAAGCCCGGGGAGAAGCGGAGCTGGAAGGTGTCGGTCCAGATTCCAAAGGACATGTCGAGCCGCCGGGACGACGTGACGGTGAAATTCCTCGATGATTCGGGCCCCCTTCCGGAGACGCTGGTGGCAGAGCTCAACTTCGCCGAGCTGACTCGTCCGGCCTTCGCCATCGGCTGGCAGGTCATCGACGACTGCGCTGCGTGCAACGGCGACGGCGTCGTCCAGCGAGGCGAGACGGTGCAAATTCTGGTGGACGTCACCAACATCGGGCCAGGCAAGGCCCTCGACGCCTTTGCTCAAATCAAAAACGGCGCCGACCAGAACGTCTTCATCGACAAGGGGCGGTTCCGCCTGGGAGACCTCGCCCCTGGGGAGACGAAGACGGCCCGCTTCGAACTCGAGGTCAAAAAGGGCTACGTGGGGGAGACGTTCCCCCTCAAGTTCGCGGTGGGGGACGTCCAACTCGAGGAGTTCGCCACCGAGAAGCTGCAAATTCCCATCTCCGACCGCCCGCTCAACGTGGATGCTCACAAGGGCTTTGTGCGCCTGGAGGCCGGAACGGCCATCCTCGCCCGCCCCGACCCCCAGTCCGGCACCCTCTTCAAGGTCGGCAAGGGCGGCGTGGTGGTGCCCGAGCTGGCGCGCGTCAACGGGCTGGCCAAAGTGGAGCTGGAGAAGGGCCGGTTCGCCTTCGTCCGCGTCCAGGACGTCCACGAGGTGAGGTCCGGCAGGCCGGCCACGCCCAAGGACTTTCAATCCATTCCCTTCCGGGAGCCGCCCCAAATTGTCGTCAACGTCGAGCCGGACAAGGGTGGGGTGGTGGCCTCCGGGGACCGCTTCACCCTCAGCGGCACCGTCTCCGACCCCCTCGGGATGTTGGACATGTACGTGCTGGTGAACGACCACAAGGTGTACTTCAGCACCGTGGACGCCACCACGCCCGACCCAACGCACCTCAAATTCACCACCGACTTCCCTCTCAAAGAGGGGGAAAACTACGTCTTGGTGGTGGCCCGACAGACTCAGGACTACGCCAGCCGCAAAGCGCTCGTCATCCGCAAGCGGCCGGCAGCCGTCGCTCAGGCGTTGACGCGTTCTTCGCAGGAAGCCGCCGCCGCTAGCTGGGTGCGGCCGGAGACAGCGCCCGCGGCGACGACCGGCGCAGCGGCGGGCAAGCCCTAGCTAGCGCGAGGCCCGGCCCAGCTCTGCGCAGAGGACGCCGGGACGGTTGGTGATGAGGGAGTCCACGCCCCAGCTGCGGAGGGTGCGTGCCCGGGCCGGCTCGTCCACCGTCCAGACGCTCACCTCCCGACCGCGGGAGTGCCAGAGGCGGACGCGCGCCTCGGTGAGCTCGCGCTCCGAGGGATGGACGGCGTCCCGCCCGGCCCAGAGTGCCAGCGGCCCGGACTCGAGCCACGCCGGACGGCCCGGCTCGACGAGGAAGCCCCGGCGCAGTGAAGGCGCAACGGCGGCCAGGGCCAAAAGCGACACCGGGTGAAAGGAAGACACCACCACGTGCGACTGGTGCTGCCCGTCCACCAGCAGGCGAGCCACCCGGAGCGCAAGTCGCAGCCAGCCGCTGTCCGCCTTCAGCTCGACATTCACCCACGCGGTGCGGGGAAGCGCCTCCAGCACCTCCTGGAGGAGCGGGATGCGCGCTCGGCCGCTGGCGGTGCTCACCTCGAGCGTCCGGAGCGTCGACCAGGGCGTCTGCACCACCCGGCCAGGACGGCCGGCCAGCCGGTCCAGCGCCTCGTCGTGGAAGACCACCACCTCGCCGCTGGCGCAGAGGCGGACGTCCAGCTCCACGCCGTCGGCCCCCTGAGCGAGCGCGAGCTCGAAGGCGGGCAAGGTATTTTCCGGTGCATCCGCACTGGCGCCCCGGTGGCCGAGAATACGCATGGTGCCGGAGGGGCTATGGCGACGCCCTCCGCCAAGTCAAGGCACGGCGACACGGGCTTGCGCCCAAGGGCTGGCCGATGCGAGGGTCCCGGTTGGTATGCCACGCGTCGGCCTGGGTGAGTTGCTGGTCATCGGCTTCGTGCTGCTGGTGGTGCTTTCTGCTTCGCGGATGGCCGCCCTGGGCAATGCGGTCGGCAAATTTGTGTACTCCTTCCGCAAAGCTGCTCGCGGCGAGGGCTTTGTCGACGCCCGTGCTCGGAAGCTGCCCTCGGCGCGCCCCACAGACGCCGAGACGACCGAGGCCGAGTCGAACCAGACCAGCCACCACCGCTGAAGCGGGGGCCGCTTGGCTTCCTCACCCCTCGGGCTCTAGCACCAGCACCGTTGGCTCAGAAGCCGTCGCGGCCCCTCGGGCGGCGGGCGCGGCGAGGAGCGCCTTGGCCTCGACCCGCACACTCGGGTGAAGCCCCGAGTCGGCTGCAACCTCCTCCCAGTCGGTGCGCAGCAACAGCGGCACCAGCTTCACACCCACCTCGGGCGGAAGGTAGGGGTTGAAGACCAGCGCCCGGCGCACCGAGTGCCGGGCGCCCCATTTGGAGCGCCACACCTCCACCAAGGGCTCGCCTCGCGCCGGACGGCGGGCCGCCAGCCGCACCACCGCGGGCTCGGTCAGTCGCGGGTTCACCAGGAGGTTGCGGACCACGGACGGATTGGACGCCAGGGCGAAGCGGGCCAGCGCGTCGGGGTCAGTGGCAGTCCGAGCCTTGGTCTTGAGCATTCCCAGCGTCTCGGGGAAGTTGCGAGCGTCGGCTCGGGCGGCGGCGTCCTCGTCGAGCGTCCGCCAGGCCGGCCCAGACGCCAGCAGTCCAACAATCTCCTGCGGAAGCACCCCTGGCGGAAGCTGGGCCAGCTGTTCGGTCAGCGCGCGCCCCAACCGCTCGTCTTCCAGGGCCGCCATCATCGCTCCGAGGACGCAGCTCGCGGCTTCGTGCCCGGCGCGCTCGAGCTCGAGCACTTCCGCCCAGAGCCGCGCCGCCTCTTCGGCCGGAAGCGCGCGCAGCGCGCGTGCCACGGCATGCTTTCGCAGCTCCACACCTCCGGACACCCCATGCATCCTCTTCACAAAGCGCCAGCCCTGGAGGCTTTCGGCTGAGAGACGCCCCACGCCCTACTTCCCGTCGGCCGCCGCGGCCGTCACCTTGAGTCGAAGACCGGCCACCTCCGTGGGCGGCTCGTCGAAGAGCAAGACGAAGTCCGCGCCTTTGCCGGGGGGGACAGGCGGGGCGCCCTCCTGGAGCCGAGCCCGGAGCGCCTCCACGTCCCGTCGGGTGCTCGCCTCCACCATTTCCTCGGGTGTGGGCAGCACCCCCGCCAGTCCCTCGCTGGTTCCGAGGAGTTGACTGCCACTCCAAATCTCGGCCCGCACTTTCACTTGGCCGGGCCGCTGGCCCCGGTTCTCCACCCTTCCACGGACATAGGCGAGCGGTCGACCTCCCCGCGTCTCGTATAGGCCGTTGGTGACGTCGAGCGTGACGATGCCGGTGGGTGGAAGGAAGAGGGCCGCCCAGCGGCGAGGGGAGAGGGCGCCCCAGTCCAGGCGGCCTTCGTTGACGTAGACGTTGCCCACCGCCGCCAACACCACCACCAGCACAGCGGCGACGCCAATGTTGATGACCGCCCCGCTGACTCGGCGGGCGGCACCCAACTCGCGCCGCTCGTCGAGCCCCAACACCGAGGTCCCGGTGGGAGGCCGGCTGACGCGCCCGATGGGCGTGGCCGGCACCGGCGGAAGGCCAGTGGCGGGGTGCACTGGGGGCTCGGGAGCGGCGTCTGGCACATCTGCCAGCAGCGAGGTGGGGCCTTCGCCATCCTGAGCCGAGACCGGGGCCGGCATGTCGAAGAGTGCCGCTCGGTCCGCGGCGGGGTCCGTCCCCATGGGAAAGGAGTCCTCATCGAGTCGCGTGGCGCTCCTGCCGAAGAGCTCGCCGGTGGGCGTCTTTCGGTCGGGGGATGGCTCCGGGGAAGAAGGGGGCGAGTCCAAGTTGAGCTCGCTCAGGTCCAGCGCTGGATGGGAGGCGGAGGGCGCTCGCGGCTCGGCCGGTGGGGGAGCATCCAATTCGCCGAAAACGTCGGGGGCTTCAGGAGCCGCCACGCCCCTTGGCGCCAACGCCGGCTCCGGTGCACTCAGCAGCGCATTAAAGTCCAAGGCGGCGGCAGGGGCGTTCGCCGGCGGTGGCGGCGTGGGCGCTGCAGCGGCAGGGGCGCTCGAGCTGGGGGCCACCGGGGTGGAGGGCCCTTCGAGTGTATTGAGGTCACCGAAGTCGAACTCGGCGGACTCGGGCGCTGGAGGCAATTCAAGGCCCCCTTCGATGGACCCCTGCCAAGCCGACTGTGGCGAACCGGTGTCCAGCTCGAGACGCTCGTCCGGCGGAGCCTCCAACGCCAAAGCCTCAGGAGGGCTCGCCTCCGGAGGCGGGACGACTGTCAGCTGGCGCACCATGGCGATTCGCGCCAACGCGACGCGCGGGGTGGGCGCGTCAGGCGTCTCCTCCGGTGCCTCGGTGGGCCTCGGCGCGCTTGTCGGGACGTCCGGTGGCCGAGGAGGAGGCGCAGGCGGGAAAGTCCAACCCGCCACATCCGCGCTGCGTGCCGCCCGCTTGGAGTCCGGTGCGTCGACATCCACGTCGAAGTCATCTGCGGGCGGTGCGCCGGCCGGCTCGACCTCAACCCCCAACGCCGCGACCGGCGTTCCCCGCGGGGGCGTCTTGTCCTGCTCGGAAAGCGCATTGGGCGGCGCAAACTGAGCGAACGGGTCCTCGGTGACTTCGGCGACGGGCTCAGCCGGGCGGCTCACCCGGAAGGTGTGGCGGCAGCGCGTACAGCGCACCTTGACGCCCTTCGCGGTCACCTTTTCATCGGGGATCCGGAAGCGCGTCTGGCACTGGGGGCAGGTGACAATCATCCAGGGCGCGGGAGACGGAGGTGAGGGGAGCATACCCCGGGGTCCCCCGGCCGGCGCGGTGCGCCATGACCCTACCCCTCGGGCTTGCCGACGGCCCGACGCGGCTGCTATCCATTGGAAAACCCAAGCTTCCTGGGGGTCCACGCTGCGGCGCGGCACTGCCTTCGGAAGCACCTTCCGGCCCGGGCCGGCGAAGCGTCCTTAACCCCCGGCGCACACCCTGGCAGACGATGAACGACGCCGAGCCGCTCGCCCCACCCCCGCCTCCCCGCGAGCCCAAAATCATCAAGCGGTACACCAACCGCAAGCTCTACGACACCGTGGAGAGCCGCTACGTCACCCTCGACGAAATCGCCGAGATGATTAAGCAGGGCGCGGAAGTGAAGATTGTCGACAACCGCACCAAGGACGACCTGACCTCCATCACCCTCGCGCAGATTATTTTCGAGGAGGAGAAGAAGCAGAACCAGATGCCGCTGTCGGTGTTGCGCGAAATCATCCGCCGTCCGGGCGAGGTGGTGACGGGCTTCATCGAGCGAGAAGTCACCCCGCGCGTGGCCTCCATCCGAGAAGAGGCGGAGAACCGCATCGACCGGCTCCTCGGGCGCGAGGGAGGCTCGGATGCGAGCTTGAAGGACGACCTGTTGCGGATGAGCCAGAAGGCGTTGGAGGACTGGCAGCGCAAGGTCGACGAGCGCGTGAAGGCAGCAGTGGAGGGAGTGCTCGGGACGCTTCCGGCACTGGGGCACGACCTCCAAGCGCTGACCCGCCGGCTCGAGGAGATGGAGAAGCGGCTGGACGAGTTGGAGAAGCGCTAGCCTTTTTCGCGGGCCCAAATCGCTTCCACCACCGTCCGCATCATTTGCGCCCCTTGGCCTGTCGGGGCGTATTCCCAGATGGTCTGCCCGTGGCTTTGGGCTTCGTCAATCTTCACGTAGACGCCCAAGCCAGGGGTCACCTTGTGAGGGAAGTGGGCTTCCAGGCGCTCCAGGATGGCCGCGGCCAGCGACGTCCGCCGCACCAGCATGGGCACCACCGCGCTGATGTGCAGCCCGGCGACCCCCTCCTCACGCGCCACTCGCTCCACCGTCTGGGCCACCTCGGCACAGCCATCCAGCGCTAGGTAGGTGAGCGCGACGGGCAAGACGACTTCGGTGGCGGCCACCAGGGCGTTGGAGACCGCTGGCCCGAGGGAGGGCGGCGCGTCAATGACGACCAAATCGAAGCCCTCGGACACCACAGCCAGCCGGTCGGCCAGCCGATGCAGCGGGCGGTCCTGGCCGGCGAGGGCGGCCGACAGGCCCTCCAGTTGCTTGTACGCCGGGACCACCGACAGTCGCGGAAACGCGCTCGGGCGCAGCACGTCGGCCAAGGCGACGCTCGGGTCGGTGAGCCAGTGAAATGCGTTGGGGGTGAGTGTCCGCACGTCGAGCCCGAGCGACTTGCCCGCGTGGCCTTGGGTGTCGAGGTCCACCAAGAGGACGCGCTGTCCCTGCTGGTCCGCCGCCCAGGCTGCCAGGTGAACGGCCAACGTGGTCTTGCCAGTCCCGCCTTTCTCGTTGACGAAGGCGATGCGCCGCATCAGGGCGTCGGCCGGCCAGCGAGCAGAGCGTCGAGCTTCTTCTCCACCGAGGTGAGCAGCCGCTCCAGGTCGTCCACCTTTGCGCGCAAGGACTCCACGTCCGCGCTGGAGGGCAAATTCATCGCCGCGAGGGCTCCGCGCAGGCTCTTGTCCAGCGAGCCCTTCGCGGCGAGCGATTTGGATACGAGCGATTGGACCGCGGCTACGAATGTCTCGTTGGAGAGCAGCGTGGAGGCCAACTTTCCCACCCGCTCCTCGCCTGTCTCCACCAGCTTCTTCACCATCGGGTTGTCTCTGAGCATGGTGCGTTCCCCCGAACGGTGGGACGCCGTCCTCTTCGCAGCGGCCCCGGCAGGCTGTCAAGGTGCGCTCGATTGACACCGGCCGAGCCGCTTCCCTACGGTGCCGCGCTCCTTGCAACCGATGACACAGCTCCCACGGCCACGGCTGCTCGTCATCACCGGGAAGGGAGGCGTGGGCAAGAGCACCGTCGCCGCCGCCCTGGCCCTGGCCCTGGCGCGCTCGGGGCAGCGGACGCTCCTGTGTGAAGTCAACAGTGGCGGAGGGGCCACTGCGCTTCTGGGGTACCCCCCGGCAGGGCCGGAGTTGTCTCAATTGGAAGGGGACTTGTGGAGCGTGGACGTGCGTCCCGCGGAGGCGATGCGCGAATACGTGCTCACGAAAATTCGTTTCGAGCGCGTCTACCACGCCGTCTTCGAGAACCCGCTGGTACGCGCTTTCTTGCGCTTCATCCCCTCCCTGGCGGAGACGGTAATGCTCGGCAAGGTGTGCTGGCACATGCGAGAAACCGACGGGCCGCGCAAGCGCTGGGACGCGGTGGTGCTGGATGCACCCTCCACCGGGCATGCCCTCACCTTGCTCGGCGTGCCCCAGGTGCTCTTGGACACGCTCCCACCGGGAACGATGGCCGAGGAGGCAACCTGGATGCGCGACATGCTCGTCGACCCGGCCGTCAGCGGGGCGGTGGTGGTGGCGCTTCCGGAGGAGCTCCCGGTGGTCGAATCCCTCGAGCTGGCGGCCGGCCTTCGCGCGCGGCACGTCTCCCTCCTGGCCGTCGTGCTGAACCAGTCCACCCAGCCCCGCTTCGTCGCCCACGAGCTGAAAGCCCTGGCGACGCTCCCCCACTTGCAAGCCCTGGCCCGGGCACACGCCGAGGAGGCCGAGCGGACCCGGGACGCGGCCGAGCGTCTCGGGACACTGGGGGTTCCGGTGCTCCAGCTTCCCCGGCTGTACCGGGGGCCCATGGACCAGGCCACCGTGAAGGGACTTGGCGTCGCGCTCTTGGCTGGCCTGGAGGGACGGACGTGACGCCACTGGGCGAGGCACTCCGCACCCGTGGCGTGGTGGTGTGTGTCGGCCCCGGCGGCGTCGGCAAGACGACGCTCGCCGCGGCGCTGGCCCTTCAAGGCGCGGCGCTCGGCCGCGACTCGCTCGTGTGCACCATTGACCCAGCCCGGCGGCTGGCCAGCGCGCTCGGCCTGTCCGAGCTCGGAAACATTGCCCGCCCCATCTCCAAAGCCGAATTGCAGACGGCGGGCATCCACCTCGCGGCCCCGGTCGCCGCGATGATCCTGGACATGCAGCAGTCCTGGGACGAGCTCATCGCCCGCTCG
>JBKQJL010000054.1:0-26097 GCA_052147975.1 Myxococcaceae bacterium | reverse complement strand
CCCCTGCCGGCCTCCCCCTCCAGAGTCGCACCCTGGCCGGTGCCCGGGCCACCCATACCCTGGGGGCCCTTCTGCCCGAGGCTTTTGGCCCGGACTGGTTGCCCCGGCGCTAAAGCAGCGGCGGGGTGGCCCAACCCCCCCCTGCCGGCTGGGCAATGGTGGGACCTGCCGGACGTCGTGTTTACGACAGCGTGGCGGTGGCACCGGCCGGGAACGTGCTAAATCCGGCAGGCGTCAGACCGGCGAGGACAAAACACACATGTGGAACCGCTTCAGACGCGCGATGCGCAGCTTCTTCGGCTTCTTCGTGAGCAGCATCGAGGACCCGGAGCTCATCCTGGAGCAGAACATCCGCGACCTGAACGACCAGGTCCCCCGGATGAACGAGTCCATCGCCATGGTACGGGCCAACGTCACCCTCCTGGAAAAGGAGAATGCCAAGTACCGCACCGAGGTGAATGACCTCACCGCCAAGGTGAAGGCCTCCATCCAGGCCAACCGAGATGACCTTGCGGCGCAGTACGCCACCCGGCTGCAGATGGAGAAATCCGCGCTGGCCCGCAACGAGGAGCAGCTGTCCACCGCCCGGGCCGCCTACGACAAGGCGCTGAACGTCAAGAAGATGTTCATGCGCGAGAAGGACAAGAAGACGCAGGAGGCGATGGGCGCCATCCGCGACGCGCGGCGCGCCAAGTGGCAAGCCAAAGTGGCCGACGCGATGGAGTCCTTCCAGGTCGCCGGCATCGACGCCACGCACGACGAGATGCTGCGCAAGGTGCAGGAGTCGGCGGCCATCAACGAGGCGCGGATGCAGATGGCGCTCGAGGGCGTGGACCACCAGTCCCTGCAGATTGAGGAAGAGGCCGAGAAGCTGCAGGCCATGGAGCTGGTGAAGCAATTCAAGATGGAGATGGGCATTTCCAGCCCGGCTCCGGTCTCCGAGACGTCCGAGACGGCGGAGAAGACCATCGGCAAGAAGGTCGAGGTCAAGTAGCGCCCCGGGGGGCCCCGACGTGTCCTGGCGACGCAAAGGGGGGCTGTACCTCTTCCTCGCCCTGTTGCTGCTGGTCGGCAGCTGGGCCCTGGCCTCCGCCAACGGCTGGCTGGAGCTGCTCCAAGGGAGGGTATTCCCCTGGTTGCGCCATCCGGCCACGCTGTCGGCCGGAGACTTCCCTGCCGGAGTGACGGCTCCCGGCGACGAGGTGGCGTCCATCCCCCTGCGGCCCACCGTCATCGGCTTCGTGCCTCGGGGCAGTGCCGCAGCGCTGCTGCTGGCCACCGGGGAAGGCAGCGTGCCGGGGCTGTTGAAGTCCGCCTACGCCATCGACGCTCGGGCTGTCCCCTTCCTGCGCGAGGAAGAGCTGCGCGCCGCGCTCGCCTCGGGCGGGGAACGGGGTGGGGTGGACTTGGCCGCCCTCACCGTCGACCGGCTCGCCGCCTGGGCGCCAGCCCTGCGCGACGCGGCCCCCCGGGTGGAGATGCTCCTCGGCAAGAGTCGCGGCGAGGACGCGCTGGCGGCGGTGGGAGTGTCCTCGTTGGCCGGACTGAAGGGGAAGCGGCTGGGGACGGCCCCCCAGGGCTCGGGGCAGTACTTCGCGCTCTGGCTGCTGATGCGCGCCGGGCTGACGCCGCAGGACGTGCACTGGGTGGAGCTCTCGTCGGCGTTTGACGCTGGGCGCGCGCTGCGCGAGGGGAGGGCGGACGCGGTGGTGGGCATGACGGCGGAGGTGGAGGCGGCCGCCCGAGAGCGGGGCGGCAAGGTGTTGGCCAGCACCGCCGATGCTCCCCACCTCATCGCCACCGTCCTGGTGGCCCGGGGCGAGTTCGCCGCCCGGTACCCCGACGCCATCCGGCGCCTGGTCCGCGGGCTGTTGGACGCCAACGCCGCCCAGCTCAAGGACGCGGCCCCGGGGGCCCGGCTGTTGGGAGACGTGGCCCCCCAGCTGGGCGACCCGTCCGAGGCAGTCCGCAGCAGCGCTCCGGCCACCCTCAAGGACAACTTGGCCTTCTTCGGACTGGCGGGCGAGGCGCCAGTCACGTACGAGGAGCTGTACCAGAGCGCGCTGCAGCTGTTTGCCAAGCTGGAGCGCCGGACGGAGCCCCTGCGTGCAGCCGGAGAGACGCTGGACCTCTCGGTGCTGCGCGCAATGGCGGAGGCACACGCACCTTGAGTGACAAGCCCCCTTCCACCCTCGGCTGGCTCAAGGCGGCAGTGCTTGCCCCGGCCAACCTCATTGGTCTCACCGGTGCGGTGGGTGCCACGTTGGTGACCGGCCAGACACTGCCAGTGGCGGTGGCCGGAGCGCTGGAAGCCTTCTACCTGGTGGTGGTGGGCATTAACCCCCGCTTCCGACGGGCGGCACGCTCTACCGCCGGCCCGGCAGGCGGCGAGGCCGAGGTGGAGAGCCTGCTTCTGGAGCTGGCTCCCAGCCAGCGAGAGCACTACCACCGGCTGCGCGACCTCAAGGAGAAAATTGAAGCCAACTACCGCCGGCTGCCTGGCGGACGCGTGCTGGCGGCGTCCAGCGAGAGCCGGGTGGATGCGCTGTTGACGTCCTTTCTGCGGCTGCTCAGCACATTGAATGGCTACCGGCGCTACCTCAGCGTGGCCGACCGACAGGCGCTCGAGGCCGAGCTGAAGGAGCTCCAAGCCGATGTGGCGGCCGAGGGCAGCGCCCGCCTGCGCGAGGTGAAACAGAAGCGGGTGGAAATTCTCAGCAAGCGCCTGCAACGCTTCACCCAGGCTGAGGAAAGTCGTGCCGTGGTGAGCCACCAGCTGGCCAGCATCGAAGACTTGCTCCGGCTGACGCACGAGCAGTCCATCGCCATTCGCGACCCCGAGCACATCACCCGGCAGCTCGACGTCCTCTCGGTGGAAGTGCAGGCCACCGAGGACACGGTGCGGGAGATGGAGAAATTCATGGACTTCGCCGACGAGACGGCCGCCCCGCTTCCCCACGGCGTCAGGGTGCGCTGAGGCGGCGCTTGCGCCGGGTTACGTCGGCCGTCGACACTAGGCCTCCCATGAGCTCCACCGAAGTCCTCGTTCGCGACGAAGCTGCCGTACGCTGGGTGACGCTGAACCGCCCGGAGACGAAGAATGCGCTCACCGTCCCCGTCAACGCCGCCCTGAGAGAGGCGGTCGAATCCGCCCCCGCCGCGGGAGCCCGGGTCCTGGCGCTGACTGGCGCCGGGGGGGCCTTTTGCTCCGGTCTCGACCTCAAATGGGCCGCCGCCGAGGGTCTCGACACAAGCAGCGTCGAGGGCCGAATGCGGGCCCACTTTCACGGACTGGTCCGGGCGCTGCGCCATTGCCCCTTGCCCACGGTGGCGCTGGTGGACGGTGTGGCGGCTGGCTTCGGGTGTGACTTGGCCCTGGCCTGCGACCTCCGACTGTGCTCGGACCGAGCGCGTTTTGGCGAAATTTTCGTCAAGCGAGGACTGATGCCAGACGGCGGCGGCACCTGGACGCTGCCGCGGGTGGTGGGGTTGGGCCGCGCGCTCGAGTTGATGTTGACCGGCGACATGGTGGACGCCCTGGAGGCCAAATCCATCGGCCTGGCCAACCGTGTCTTCCCGGCGTCGCAGCTTCTGGCCCAGGCCACGGATTTTCTTCTCGCTCTGGCCGCCGGGCCGCCGCTGGTCCACCAGGCGGTGAAGAAGTCGGTGTACGCGGCGCTCGAGACGTCGTTTGACGCCGCCCTCGAAGCCGAGGTGCATGGGCAGCTCAGACTGCTGGGCTCCAAGGACTTCCTGGAAGGCGTGGCCGCCTTCCTGGAAAAGCGCCCCCCGCGCTTCACGGGCGAGTAGGATGCAGACCGCCATCGTGCGTTGACCGCCTTGCCGGCGCGTCGCTACCATTGCGGGTCCCCTGCCCACTCCCAGCTCCCCTGCGTTGACCGCCCCGGCTTCGAAGAAGCAGCCGATTCCTTTCGGGCGCTACCTGCTGCTCGACCGCATCAACATCGGCGGCATGGCCGAGGTGTGGCGGGGCAAAGCCTTCGGAGCCGGAGGCTTTGAACGGCTGGTGGCCATCAAACGCATCCTGCCCAACATCGCCGAGGACGACGAATTCATCGCGATGTTCCAGGACGAGGCGAAAATCTCGGTCCAGCTCACCCACGCCAATATCTGCCAGATTTACGAGCTCAACCGCATCGGGCAGAGCCTGTACATCGCGATGGAGTACGTCCCGGGCAAGGACCTGCGCTCCATCTTCGACCGGGCGCGCAAGAAGGGGGAGCCGCCCCCGGTTCCGCTGGTCAGCTACGTCATCTCCAAGCTGTGCGAGGGCCTCGACTACGCCCACCGCAAGAAGGACAGCTACGGGCGCGACCTCAACATCGTCCACCGCGACGTCTCGCCGCAGAACGTCCTCATCTCCTTCGAGGGCGAAGTCAAAGTCATCGACTTCGGTATTGCCAAGGCCGCCGGAAAGGTCACCAAGACCCAGGCTGGCATCCTGAAGGGCAAGTTTGGCTACATGAGCCCGGAGCAGATTCGAGGCCTGCCGCTCGACCGGCGCAGCGACGTCTTTGCCATCGGGGTGTGCCTCTACGAGCTACTCACCGGCGAGCGGCTCTTCGTCGGAGACTCCGACTTCGCGGTGCTGGAGAAGGTGCGCAAGGCCGAGGTGCTGCCTCCCTCCACCTACAACCGGCGGATTCCCGAGTCGCTCGAAAAAATCGCCCTGCGGGCGTTGGCCAAGGACGTCAACGCGCGCTACCAATACGCGAGCGAGCTGGCGGATGACTTGCAGCGCTTCCTCATCACCTCGGACAGCATCTTCAGCCGCAAGGACTTGATGCAGTACATGAAGTCCACCTTCGCCGAAGAGGTGGACCGCGAGAAGGCACGCCTCGCCGAATATGCCGAGGTGAAAGCGCCGGAAAGCCTGCTGCAGGCCATGGACGCGCTGCACGGGACGGCGAGCGCTCCAGCGCCGCCACCGGTGGGCAACGGCGCCGTTGGCTCGGGCGGGGCGGTGGTGGTGCGGCCGGCCAGCCCGCCCATCCCCAAGCTGACCGCCACCGCTCCCCAACTGGAAGTCCATGCTCAGGACGGCGCGACGCTGTTGGTGGACGGCAATGAGTACCTGCACGGCGGCCCGCCGCCGCACCCACCGGCGCCAGCCCGGCTTCCGGCGGAGCCGGTCACGGACCCGGCGCTGCCGGGACCCCCGCCAGTGCTCACCGTCACCGCGCCGGAGCCGGTCAGCCGTCCGTTGTCCTCGGCGGAAACCTTTGTCCCCCCGCGCCGGGCGAAGCCTGGGGAGTCTTCTCCGCCGGTGCTGGTGCCCCCGGTGGAGCCTCCCGCCGCCGGCGGCCCTCCCGCCCTGCCGCCGGCCGAGGGCAGCGCCCAGGAGGCCGTTCCTCCCTTGTTCGCCGCCGGGCGCGCTCCGCCCCACAGCCGCCGCTGGTGGCTCCTCGGAGCGGTGGTGGCGCTGGGCGCGGCGCTGCTCGTCCTGGTTGCCGTCTTGCAGCCGCCCCAAGGCGTGGTGCTCCTGGACGTCACCCCGCCCGCGGTGCGCGCTCAAGTCCGAGTCAACATCAACGGGAAGGACGTGGGGACGCCGCCCAGCTGGCCCTTCTATTACCGGGTCCCCGCCGGCGCGGCGGTGCCGCTGATGGTGACCGCCGAGGGCTTCAAGCCCTGGGCCGGGACGCTGAGTGTGGCCCGCGGCTCGGAGGGCACTCCCTTCACCGTCCCCCTGCAGCGCACCGCCGGGACGGCCAAGCTGCAGGTGCTGGCCGAGCCCGATGATGCGGAGGTCCGCCTCAACGGCGCGGCAGTGAAGCGCGTCGGCATCCGTGGCGTGTGGACCGGTGAGGTGCCGGTGGGGGCCGAGCAGCAGGTGGAGGTCCGCCATGCCGGCTTCCGGCCGTATGCCTCTTCGGTGCTGGCCCACACCACCGAGGACGCGCTGCAAGTCCGTGCCGTGCTGGAGCCCCTGGAATACGCCGTGCGCGTCACTTCTCAGCCGCTGGGTGCGGCCGTCTTCTCAGGGGAGAAGCAGCTGGGGGTCACCCCGGTGAGCGGTCATGTCCCGGCCACGGCCTCGGCCCTCACCTTGCGCAAGCGCTGCTTCGAGACCGCCCAGGTGCCGCTCCGGCTGCCGGAGGAGCCCGGCCCGGCCATTCCGGTGCGGGTTGTGCTGCACCGAGTGCCCAACTGCCGCTAAGTCTAGCGTCGCCCTTTTTCGGCAGTCGCCCCGCTGGGTAGAAGGAGAGGCCTCGTGGCCCGGACACGGAAGTCAGAGTCTGCCGATCCGCTGGACAGCCTGCCTGCCTGGGCGCGCAAGCTGGCCCAGGCCTATTACACCAAGACGGTCAGCACCTTCCTGCTGCATGGCAGCGTGCGGGACCTCCAACCCCTGCAGGACGCCCAAGGGGGGCGCACCTTCGGCCCCCTCAAGACATTCCTTGCCGACGAGCTGTTTGGGGGCCGGAACCACGTCCTCTTCTATGACCGCTCGAGCGGCATCCGGGCCGCCTCCCCGGACACCCAGAAGGACTTGGCGCGGGCCATGGCCGCCTACGACACGCTGTACGGCACCGACTACGCCAAGGTGATGCCCAGGGACCCCGGCCGGGCGCTGCAGATTGTCGAGAACTACCTGCGCATGCGGCTGGCCGACGGGCAGTCACTGGCCCTGGTCATCGACTTCGCCGAGACGCTCGCGCCGGGGGCTGACATCGGCGCCCTCTCCAGCGAGGACCGCTTCAGCCTGGCGACGCTGGTGAAGTGGGCCAGCGACCCGCAATTTCTGGCCGGAGACCTCTCGGTGGTGCTGCTGGTGGAGAACCTCGCAGAAATTTCCCCCCGCCTGGCGCGCAACCCGTACGTGGCCACCATCGAGTTGCCCCTTCCCACCGAAGAGGAGCGTTTGGAATTCGTCCAGACCAAGCTCGACGGCCGGAAGCTGGCCTCGGTGTCGGACGTGGGGCTGGCGGTGCTGGCGAAGACGACGGCCGGGCTGTCCCGCATCAACCTCGACCGCGTGCTGACCGAGGCCACCGAGCGGCAGATTCGCATCACCCCGGAGCTGCTCAAAGACAAGAAGAAGGAAATTATTCAGGCGGAGTGCCACGGCCTCTTGGAATTCATCGAGCCGGCGCACGCCCTGGATGCGGTGGCCGGGCACACCAGGGCCAAACAGATGCTGCGCCAGGCGGCCAGTGCATTGAAGAAGGGGCGGCTGGAGGTGCTGCCCATGGGGTACCTGGTGGCCGGCCCAGTGGGGACGGGAAAGACATTTCTCGCGACCTGCTTCGCCGGGGAGATTGGCATCCCGTGCGTGAAGTTCCTCAACTTTCGCAGCCAGTGGCAGGGTGTGACCGAGGCCAATTTGGAGAAAATCTTCAACCTCCTGAAGGCCCTTTGGCCAGTGGCGGTGATGATTGATGAAGCCGACGCCTTTCTCGGAAACCGTGATGCCTCTGGGGACTCGGGCACCTCCTCCAGGGTGTTCGCCTCCATCGCCTCCTTTATGGGCAACACCGAGTACCGGGGGAAAATCGTCTGGTTTCTACTCACCTGTCGGCCGGACCTGCTTCCCATTGACCTCAAACGGCAGGGCCGCGCCGAGGAGCACCTCGCGCTCTTCTATCCACAGTCCGACGCCGAGCGGGATGAGCTGTACAAGGTGGTGGCCAAGAAACTGAAGATGAGCCTCGACGTGCCCTCCTTCGCCGCAGTGCTTCCCAAGGGGGCGCAGCTTTCCGGCGCGGACATCGAGTCCATCCTGGTGCGCAGCAAATTCGCCGCGTTGAACGAGGGGCGAGAGCAGCCCACCGAGGCCGACGTCCGAGCCGTGGTGAACGACTTCGTCCCGCCCTCCTACCCTCTGGAGCTCGAGCTGCAAAACTTGGCGGCGGTGCAGGAGTGCACCAGCCGGGAGCTGCTGCCGGAGACATACCGGTCGATGGAGCGCGACGTCGTCACTCGACGAATTCGCGAGCTCAAGCTGCTGCTCGAGGAGCAATAGCTCCGCGCCCTTTCGCCGCCGCCCGGCCTTCGAGCGACTGCTAGCGCTGAAGGTAGGCGCTGACGCTGGGCACCTGCACTGCGCGGTTGGCGATGCACAAATCCACCACCTCCAGCGTCTGCGCCAGCTCACGTTTTCCGCCGAGCGCCTTCTCGGCGCGCGGGGCAAACGCCGCCTCCACGGCCGCCCGGTGCTGGGGGTCGCAAAAAGCGCTGCCCGTGTAGAAAAGCACTCCCACGCTGCGCTCGGGAAGCCGCGAGGCGAACAGGTCAAAGTGCTCGCTCACCGCCTGAAAGGCCAGCTCGCGGGTGGCTGGCCACTCGAGCGCACCGAAGAGCAGCACGCTGAGCTCGCGGGCGTCGACGGGCGCCGCCTCCACCAGCGCCAAATTCTCCTTCACCAAGGCCGGGTCCCGAAAGCTGCTCAGCCCTCTGAGGAGCCGAGCCCGGATGGCCCGGTCCGGGCTGCTCTTCAGCCGCTCCACCAGCCTGGCGTGCAGGCCCGCATCGCCAAAGGTGCCGGCGATGGTGAGGGCGGTGCTCACCATGTCGGGGTCCACCGCGGTGGGGTCCTGAAGCCAGCGCTCCGTCGCCGAGCGCGCCGCCTGGATGAGCGCTCGGTCCTCGCCGCGCCGGGCGACGAAGCTCACCAGGCGCTGACGGAGCAGCCGGGTGTCCTCGGTGTCGCCGGGCCGGCCTTGCAGGCCGAGCGCGCGCGCTCGGGCGCCGAAATGCCGCCGCACCCACGCCGGGTAGGCCTTCGCCGCAGCGCCCTCGAGAAAGTCCTGGCGCACCTCCGCCAGCGCGATGGCTTGCTCCGCCAGTTGGCGCGGCGGTGCGCTGGCGAAACCAACGGAGAGCTGCATGCCCTCCGCCTGGGGCAGTCGGCCGGCGGCGACCAGCGCGTTCACATCCCCCAGTAAGCCCACCATCTCGGCCGTGCTCAGCGCTGAGCGTCCGCGGGTGACCAGTGTCTTGAGAAGCGTCCCTTGTAGGGCCAACCGGTAGTAGCCGGTGTAGCCGGCGTTGGGCAGGACCCAGCTGGGGCAAGCGCCCCCCGGCAAGGCCAGCGTGGCGGTAGGCGTCGTCATCAGCGTGCAGGCTCGGTGCTGCTGGCCAGCGCTCGACCAGCGGGCGCAGACGGGCACTTGCCAGTGCCGGTCGTCTGCTCCGGCGCTGCCGACCGGGAGCAGCCGCTGCTGCGAGAGCAGCAGCTGGGGCGTTTGGCCGGCGGGACAGGACAGCTCGACGGTGAGCTTCGGCACGCCGGACTGGTCGAGGAATGTCGCGAAGGGGGCGGCCACGTCCTGAGCGCTGGCCTCAGAAATGGCGCTGAGGAAATTCGAAGCGGTCGCATTCCCATTGGCGTGCGCTCGCAGGTAGTGCTGCACGCCCTCTCGAAACTTTTCCCGCCCCAGGTAATTCTCAAACATCCGGATGACCGCGGCGCCCTTGAGGTAGGTGATGGCGTCGAAGGCGTTGACGATGTCGTCATAGCTTTCGATGGGCTGGCGGATGCTCCGCGCCGTTTCCAGCGCGTCGGCGTCGGCGGCGTCGCTTCGGTCTTCGACTTCTTTCACCTCGGTGCCCCAGCTCGGCGCCCAGCCCTCGAGCGTTTTGTCTGCCATCCAGGTGGCGAAGGCCTCGTTGAGCCACAGGTCGTCCCACCAGGCCAACGTCACCAGGTCCCCGAACCACTGGTGCGCGAATTCATGGGCTCCCACGCTGGCCCACGTCCTCTGAAACTGCAGCGTCTCGTTCTCCTTACGCGCCAGCAGCGCGTTGCTGGTCACGCTCACCAGCCCGGCGTTTTCCATGGCGCCGCTGGAGAGGGGGATGGTGAGCAGGTCGAGCTTCTCGTAGGGGTAGGGGACAGCGAAGTAGGCCTCCAGCGCCTCCAGGAGCTCCGGCGAAACGCGCGCCGCGTAGGCCGCCTCTGCGGCGCGGCCCTTTGGGGTGTAGACGCGCATCGGCACTCGGTTTACCGCGGCCGGTCGTGCATCGACGATGTCGTAGGGGCCGACGCCGAAGGCCACCAAATAGGAGGGCAGTGGCTTCGTCCGCGCGAAGTGCACCCGCTTCATGCCATCTCCGCCCGGCTCCTCCTGCCTGGGCGGAGTGTTGGAGACGGCGGTCAGCGCCTTGGGAATATTCAGCGTCAACTCCCATGGAATTTTGGCCCCGGGCTCGTCCACACAGGGGAAGGCGCGGCGCGCGTCGGTGGCTTCGAATTTGGACATGGCGTACCACTCGCCGCCCTCCTGCTGATGAAACAGGCCAGTCACCTCAGTGTCGGAAAGGACGCCGGTGAAGCTGAGGAGCAAGGTGGCCCGCCCCGGGCCGATGGGCTTTGCAAAACGCAGGGCCACCCGGTCGGGGGAACTGAAGAGTTGCGCCCTCGCTTCGGTTGGCCCCAGCCGGGCCGACGCTTGCGTCACCCGGAGCGCCCGGGCGTTGAGCCACAGGGTGTCACTGGCCGAGAGGAGCTCGACGTCGAGCTCGGTGGTGCCCTCGAAGCTTGGTGAGGACGGGACAATGGTGAGCTCCACCCTTTGCGCGAGCGCCCGGAGGTTGGCTGGCAGCCGCAGACCGACTGGCGGCTCGGGAACGAGGCCCGCCGGCGCGACGACGAGGCCAGGCGGCGCCGGCACCTCCGGCGTCACCGCCGGGTGGGGGCTGCTGGCACAGCAGGCCCACAGCAGCAGCAGCGGCGACAGGGGACGGCGCGGCATGAGGGCTCCGTTGGCAAAGGGGGGGAAGCGCGGGGGGAGGCACTTCTCTGCGTCAGGCCGAGGCTCCTTTTTCTTCGGAGGGGAGGGCGCGCCTTGGGGCGTTCACCGGGCAGCGTGCAGCAGGTAGGTGGCGATGGAGGGCAGCTGCGCGGCGCGGTCGGCGATGCACAAGTCCACCATCTCCAGCGTCTGCGCCAGCTCGCGCTTGCCGCCCAGTGCCTTCTCGACGCGTGGGGCAAACGCCGCTTCCACCTCGGAGCGGTGCTGGGCGTCGCAAAAAGCGCTTCCGGTGTAGAAGAGGTATCCGGCGCTGCGCTCGGGGAGTCGAGAGGCCAAGAGGTCGAAGTGCTCGCTGACCGCCTCGAAGATGAGGGTACGGCTGGAGGGCCAGTGCAGGCCGGCGAACAGAATTCCGGTGAGCTCACGGGCATCCACCGGGGCGGCCTCCACCAGGGCCAGGTTGGCCTTCACCAGGACTGGGTCCCGGAAGGCAGCCAGCGCCGCGACCAGGTGGGCGCGGGTGGCCCGGTCGGAGCTGGTCTTCAGCCGCTCCACCAAGGTGCGGTGCAGCTCGGCGTCCCCGAAGGCGCCGGCGATGGCGAGTGCGGTGCCCACCACTTCTGGGTCCACCGAGGTGGGGTCCTTGAGCCACTGCTGCGTCGCGGTGCGGGCCGCCTGGATGAGCTCCGGGTCTTCTCCCTGCTCGGCGACGAAGCGCACCAACAAAGGACGCAACAGCCGAGTGTCCTCGTCCTCGCCGCGGCGCGGTCGCATCCCGAGCGCCCGGGCCCGTGCGCCGAAGTGCTGGCGGACCCACTTTGGGTAGGCCACGGCGGCGGCGCCCTCGAGGAAATCGCGCCGCACCGTGGCCAGGCGGATGGCCTCCTCCACCACCCGGCGGGAAGCGGCATTGGCGAAGTGCGTGGACAACTCCATTCCCTCCCCCGCCGGGAAGCGTCCGGCGGCCACCAACGCCTGCACGTCGCCCAACAGGCCCACTGTCTCCGCCGTGCTGAGGGCTGGGCGCCCGCGGCTGACCAGCGTCTGCAACAGGCCGCCCTTCAAGTTGAGGCGGTCGTAACCGGCGTACTCGGCATTGGGCAGCACCCAGCTCGGGCAGGGGCCTCCGGGCAGCGCCAGCGTGGCGCTCTGGGACGTCAATAGCGTGCACGCGCGCTGCTCCTTGCCGCCACTCGACCAGCGCGCGCAGACTGGCAACTGCCAGCGTCGGTCGCCGGTGGCGGTGGTCCCCACCGGAAGCAGGCGCTGCTGGGAGAGCTGGAGCTCGGGCGTCCGCGCCGCCGGACAGGACAATTGGGCGCTGAGTTCGGGCACCCCGGACTGGTCGAGGAAGGTGTTGAACGCTGGGGCGACGTCCTCGCCGGTGGCCTGGGAAATGGCAGCGAGGAAGTCCTCGGCGGTGGCGTTCCCGTAGGCGTGCGTCTGTAGGTAGTGCTTCACGCCGGCGCGGAACTTCTCGCCGCCGAGGTAATTCTCAAACATCCGAATGACGGCCGCGCCCTTCTGGTAGGTAATCTCGTCGAAGGCATTGGTGATGTCGTCGTAACTCTCGATGGGCTGCCGGATGCTTCGGGCGCTCACCAGGGCGTCCGCGCTTGCGGCCTTGCTCCGGTCGGTGACCTCCACCACCTGCATTCCCCAGCTCGGCGCCCACAACCCCACCGCCTTGTTCTCCATCCAAGTGGCGAAGGCTTCGTTGAGCCAGACGTCGTTCCACCAGGCCATGGTCACCAAGTCCCCGAACCACTGGTGAGCAAACTCATGCGCAGCGTAGACAGCCCAGGTCCGCTCGAAGGTGAGGGACTCGTCCTCCTTGCGGGCCAACAGGCGTCTGGAGGCCACCGTCACCAATCCCGCGTTCTCCATGGCGCCGAAGTGCACGGTGAGGGGGATGGCCAGTAGGTCGAGCTTCTCGTAGGGGTAGGCCAGCCCGAAGTAGCGCTCGAGCGTCTCGAGCAGCTCAGGGGAGGTGCGCACCGCGTAGGCCGCCTCGGCGGCGCGGCCGCGGGGGACGTAAACGTGCATCGGCACCTTGTTGACGCCAGCCGGTCGCGCCTCGACGACGTCGTAGGGCCCCACCCCGAAGGCCAAGAGGTAGGGCGGAAGTGGCTTGGTCCGCGCAAAGCGCACGCGCTTCATGCCCTGGCCCGAGGGCTCCACGGAGGCAATGGGCGTGTTGGAGACGGCGGTGAGCTCCTGGGGCACCCGCAGCGTCACTTCCCAGGGAATTTTGGCCGTCGGCTCGTCCACGCAAGGAAAGGCGCGGCGTGCGTCCGTCTCCTCGAATTGCGTCATGGCGTACCAGTCGCCGCCCTCCTTTTGGTGAAACACCCCCGAGTCCTCGGTGCTGGAGATGACACCGGTGAAGGCCAGCCGCAGCGTCACCCGGCCCTCGGGGAGCGGCCGAGGGAAGCGCAGCGCCACGCGCTCTGGAGAAAGCGTCACTTTCGCGTCGATTTCCGTGTCGGCAATGCGCGCCGAGGCCTTCTGGACGGTGACCCAACGGACGTTGAGCCAGATGACGTCGGTGGCGGTAGTGAGCTCCATCTCCAGCTCGGTGCTGCCCTCGAAGCTGGGGGAGGCCGGGACGATGGTCAGCTCCACCCGCTGGGCCAGCGCCTTCTGGGTGGCCGGCAGGCGCATCCCCTGGGGCTCGGCAGCCGAGGCGGGCGCGACGACCAGGCCACTCGGCGGCGGCACGGCACTGGGGGGAGGCTGGGGGGCAGGGGGCTCCGGCGCGACCAGGCGCGTCGGCGCCGGCGTTGGCGAGACAGGGTGCCCGGACGGCACCTGTGCCAAAGCCGAGGTGGCCAGGTTGGCGCAACACAGCAACAGCGCCAGCAGCAGCGACAGGCAGCGGGACCGCGTCATGGGCAAGGTCTCACGGGGGCAAAGGGGGAGGCGTCCCGGAAGGACGCTCTGGCGTCCGTCCAATTTCATGCAGACAGCAGCTTGGCCGCCCGAAGGCGCCGTCTAGGGGGCGACGAGGCTGAGCTGCGTCCCGGCCCTTAGGCTTTTGGCCTGAGTGATGCGGTTCCAGCGCTTCAAGTCGTCCACCGACAGGCCGTAGCGCTGGGCCACGCTCCACAGCGTCTCGCCTGCGGCCAGTTGGTGCGTGGTGGGGCGCGGCCCGACGGCGGCCGGCGGCAGGGGCGGTGCCGCTGGGGTGGCGGCGACGGCCGGGCTACCGAGGAGAGCCACCGACTGTGCGCCTTCGGTGGCTGGCGGGGCGGGCGCAGCGCCTGCCGCAGGCCAGACTTCGACCAGGGTCCCGATTTGAAGCCCGCGCGAACGGCGGCCGAGGGAGCCGAAATGGTTCCACCGCTTCAAGTCCTCCACCGAGACACCGAAGTGCGTGGCGATGGTCCAGAGCGAGTCGCCGGACTGGACGCCATAGGTGACGCGCGTCTTGCCGTCCACGGTGTCGCTTCGCACCACACCCGAGGCCAGGGACTTGCGCGTCTGCGTGCCGGCCGGCACCTCCTCCTCGGGGCTCGGCACCGTCACCCCCCGCGCCCTGGCACGGGCCACCTGGCGCTCGAGGGCCTCGTTGGCTGGCTCGCTGGTGCTGGCCGAGGCCGGCGGCGCCCCTTCCTTGGCCGCTGCGGCGCGCATCGCCGGAACCGGGATGGCGAGCTCGGTGTTGATGCGCAGTGCCCGCGCGTTCTTCAGGTGGTTGAAGAGGGCGATGGCTTCGGGCGCCGAGTGGTAGCTGGCCGCGATGCGGCTGAGCGTGTCGCCGCGGGCGACCCGGTGGATGCGAAACGTCAGGCGCTCTCTGGGCGACACCTTTCCGATGTTGGCGAGGAAGGTTTCGCGCGTCCCGGAGGGGACCCGCAACAGGTACGGCTGCTCCTTGGTGGAGGGCGGGGTGCACCAGCGGCGGAGCTCCGGGTTGAGGGCGCGAATGTCTTCGACGGCAACGCCGGCGGCGCGGGCCAGGACCTCGAGGTCGGTCGGTTCCACCACCGGCACCTCGTCGAAGACGAGCGGCTGCTGCCAGGAGAACTCGTCGTCGCTGAAGCCGAAGGCCTTGGGGTGCTTGGCCACGAGCGCGCAGGCGATGAGCTTGGGGACGTAGTGCTTGGTCTCCTTGGCCAGCCCGCGGCCCTCGGACAGCTCCCAGAAGTCGTCCGTCCCGCGCCGCTGCACCAGCCGGCGAACCTTCTCGCCGCCGGCGTTGTAGCCCGCCCAGGCCAAGTACCAGGTGCCGAGCGCGTCGTGGAGCTCCCGCAGGTACTGGCTCGCCGCCCGGGTGGCCTTGAGCGGGTCGCGCCGCTCATCGACCCAGAAGTCCTGGCGAAGGCCGAAGCGTCTGGCCGTGGCGCTGATGAATTGCCAGGGCCCAGCGGCGCGCGCCCAGGAATACGCCTCCGGGGAGAAGCCGCTCTCAATCATCGCCAGGTAGACGGTGTCGCGCGGCATCCCGGAGGCCTCCAGCACCGGTGCCATCATCGGGATGTAGCGCGAGCTCCGCGACATCCACACGCGGAACCACTTGCGCCCCGGGCCTTGGAAAAAGCGAATGTACTGGGCCACCAGCGGCTGCATCTCCACCGGGATGTCGTAGCTGCCCGTCACCAGCGAGATGTCCAGTGCTTCGACATCCGTTACCAAGCTCAGCTCCGGGCCATCCACGGCATCGACCGCCCAGCCATCCCCCCCATCCTCGATGCGCGCGCGCAGCGGGCTAAAGGCACCGAGGCGCAAGACCGACTGGAGCCCAGAGGGCACGGGCCGTGTTGGCTCGATGGTGGCGTCCTCCAGCGCCCGCATTTCCTCCAACTCGGGCGAGGCCTTCTCGGCGTCATCACCCTCGTCGCTGTCGCCCGGCGCCGCCGGCCGCGTCTCCTTGGCCGGGGCGGCTGCCTCGGGGCTGCCAGCCGGGTCGCCCACCGGGGCGGCGACGGCTGCCGTGGGAGCGGGCGCTGGGGGCACTTGGCCCGAAGCCACGGCGAGACTGAGGAGGAGGGTTGGGAGCGGCGTCATCAAGTGGGCGCCGCGCGGCGCGCGACGAACGGCAAGCGAGGCACCCAGCAGCGTACGAGGCGGAAGACGGGAGCGTCAACGCTTCGCGGCATGGCCCGGTCCGAGCACCCGCGGCAGGTACAGGGAAAAGTCGAAGTGCGGCGAGTTCTCCGGGGTGTGGCACCCGGCGCACACGGCACGCGTCGGGGCAGGCCGGGGCATGGGTTGGCGGCTGGGCAGCGCGGCGTGCAGCGAGCCGGGCCCGTGGCAATTCTCGCACCCCACCGCGTCGCGGCCGGCGACGCGGTCCACCCGGCACACGCCTCCCGGCTGCTGGATGCCCACCACATGGCAGGCCACGCACTCCAGCCGGTACTCCTTGTGGACCTTTTGCAGCTCCGAGTAGGCGCGAGCGTGCCCCGTGCCGCGGTAAACGACGAAGGCGGCGGCGTGGCAGGTCTCGCAGCTGGCATTTCCGAGGTAGGACGCCTCGCCCTTCTTGGGCCGTGGACAATCTCGGCCATGGGCCTTGGCCCAGGCGAGGTTGAGCTGTGAAACCTCCGCATCAAACCGCTCCACCACCGCGTCCACCGCCGGGTCGCTGGGCAGCGTGGCCTCCAGGGGGACGAAGCGCACGGTGAAGCCATTGGCGCCCACGAGGGGCGGCGCCGGAGCGAGCGCGGCGCGCTTGTCGACCAGGCTCCCCAGTCGCTCGGTGAGGAGTCGCTTGTGCTCGGCGCTTTGGCCCGGCAGCGCCAGCTCCTTCTTCAACAGCGCCATGCGCTCGTCCAGCGTCGCGGCCGCGCGCTCGACGTCCTCGGGCGAGCTGAAGAGCCGGAAGCGCCCGGTGCCGTCGAAGACCAAGTCCGCCCGTAACAGCGCCCGGCCCCGGCTCTGCACGCGGGCCACCGGGACGGCGCTCTTCACCAGGCGGCTCTCGTCGTCCACGGTGAGGACGGCAGCGTCTTGCGCGGCCACCACCAAGTCCACGCCCTCCAGGCCGCGCACCGCGCCCAGGGCGGCATCGAGCGAGCCACCGTACAGGGCCACCACAAACTCTGCCCCTTGGGCCCGCAGCCGGGCCGCTCCGTCACTGAGCTGCTGGGCGGAGTGGGCCACCAAGACGCCCAGCTGGTGGCCGCCCACCTTCAAAAGGCGGCTCGAGCCGTTGCCCAGCTCCGGCAACCCGAGCGAGCGGCGGAAGGCCACGCCCTGGACGTCGTCCAGTGGACCGGTGGCGCGCCCAGCGAGGCCCATCACCTGCAGCGCCTCGGCCACTGCCTTGGCCTTGCGTTCCTCCTCCACCGCCTCGTCAGCCTGTAGCCCGGCCCGGTCAAAGAGTGCGTCGCCGGCGTCCAGGTACACGACGCTCAGTCCTTCGGCCCGGGCGCGGGCCAGCTGGGCGGCGGCACGGCCCAACCCCCCGCGCATTCCCTCGCTGCAGCCACACGGCAACAGCTGCCCTTGCAGGTCAGCGGTGACGAAGAGGGCCAGGCGCGCCGCTGGGCCACCGTCTGGGGAGGCGGAGGCGGCCAACGGCTTGCCCCGGGCCGGGCCCTGGGCCCACCACAGGAAAAGAAGGGCTGCAGCTGCTGGAGCCAGCCAGCGGCGTGGCGGAAACTTCCGCCGAACGTGCGTCACCTCCACTGGGGAGTGTCTACCACAGGCCCCGCGGCTGCGCGCCGTCGTTGACCTGTGCCCCGTTAGGGTGCTGTAAGCCTCGACCCTCCAATCGTCTCCACCGTGGGGCGCTCGTGGCCGCAGACCCACTGAAATTGCCGCTGGAAGAACTGGTTTACCTTCGCCTCGGTCACTTCCTCGACCAGCTGCATGGCCGGAAAGTGCCGGAGCTCTACAGAACGCTGCTCGACCAGGTGGACCGGGCGGTTCTCCGCCAGGCGCTCGAGCGCAATGAGGGGCAGCTTTCGACCGCGGCGGCCTTTCTCAGCGTGGACCGCAACACGCTGGCCCGCAAGGTGAAGCGGCTTAAAGTTCGAGGCAAGGCTGGCGCCGCCGGTCGCTAGCCTCCGCTGTCCGGTGCGAAGGCCTTCTTTACTGCGCTGGACCCACCCGGCCGTCCGTCTGGCCCTCACCGCGCTTTTGGCCGTCGCCCTGCCCGCCGGGGCCTTCAACGCCGGGCTGGGAGAGCCCCCAGCGGAACTGGACCGCTCGAGTCCGTTTGCCACCGTCGAGGGCTTTCTCGCCGAGGCCCACCGGAGCGAGTTCGGCCTCGCCGCGCATGACTTCTGGCTGGACGACGTTCCCAAGGAGCAGCAGGCCGCGGAGGGCGCGCTGGTGGCGCGCCGGCTGAGGCTTCTGCTCGAGCGTCACCCGGTCGACCTCTCGACGCTGTCCAAAGAGGGCGAGTCGGGCCCTTCCTCGGTGGTGCTGGCGGTGCTGGACGTGGACGGTCAGCCGGTGCCTCTAAGGCTGGTGCGGGTGCACTCCGGAGACAGCGTGGCGTGGCTCTTCGGCCGAGACACCGTCCGAGCCCTGGCCGCGCTCGACGCCAGCTATGACCCGCCCTTCGGCA
The DNA here is from genome assembly GCA_052147975.1 of Myxococcaceae bacterium. GTDB lineage: Bacteria > Myxococcota > Myxococcia > Myxococcales > Myxococcaceae > JADGRA01. The sequence continues at coordinate 7,857 of JBKQJL010000054.1, read as the reverse complement.
AGCGCATCCCGCGCTTTCTCTTCGAAAGCTCGGGCGGCCTGGAGCTGTGGCAGTGGCTTGGGCTCTTGCTGGCGCTGGTGGCCGGCGTGGGCTTGGGCTTTCTGTGCGAGACGCTGCTGCTCGCCGGGATGGGCCGGTTGACGCGGCTCACCCACACCGGTTGGGACCAGGAGCTGGTGCTGGCCCTGCACGGCCCACTCAAAGTGCTGCTGGGGATGGGGGCCTTTCAGGCAGTGGTGTCGCGGCTGCTGCTGCCACCGCGCTGGGAGAGCGGCCTCGGGGTGGTGTGTCAAACGCTCGGAATTCTCGCCGCCAGCTGGTTCGGGCTTCGCGCGCTCGACGTCGCCGAAGCGGCCATCGACCGCCGGCTCAACGCCCGCGGGACGGCCGCCTCGGCTGGCGCGCGCACCCAAATGGCCCTGTTGTGGCGCCTCCTCGACGCGGTGGTGTACCTGCTCGCGCTGGCCGCCTTCCTCATGCAATTCAACGTGGTGCGGACGGTGGGGGTGTCGCTGTTGGCCTCCGCCGGCGTGGCCGGCATCGTCCTCGGCTTGGCCGCGCAGAAGTCCCTCGGCGCCGTCTTCGCCGGCATTCAGCTCTCCGTCACGCAGCCCATTCGCATCGGGGATTTGGTCCTGGTGGAGGGAGAGCAGGGGACGGTGGTCAAAATTTCCCTGACCCAAGTCGTCCTCCGCATCTGGGACAACCGCCACCTCATTGTCCCCGTCAGCTATTTCCTGGAGAAGCCCTTCCAAAACTGGACACGGGACGGGCTGGACATGCTGGGGGTGGTCCTGCTCCAGGTGGACTACCGGGCGGACGTCGACGCGCTCCGCGCCGAGCTGGACCGGGTGCTGGCCGGTCCCGGCAAGGCGCTCTGGAACGGGCGGCTCGCGCAGTTGCAAGTCATCGACTCGTCGGCACAGACGGCCACGGTGCGCATCGTGGTCAGCTCGGCCATCAACTCGGTGTTTGACTTGCGCTGCATCATCCGTGAGGAATTCCTCAAATTCCTCCGGGACCACGCGTCGTGGCTGCCCACGCAGCGGCTGGAGCACCGGCCCGGCAGCTGAGGCGGCGCTCAGCGGGGCCGCGCCAGGCCGAGCTTCGCCATCTTGCTCTGCAGGGTGGTGGGCTTGAGCCCGAGACGCTCGGCCGCACCGCCGCGCCCGTACACTCGCCCGCGGGTGAGGGCCAGGGTGAGTTGAATGTGGGCGCGCTGCACCTCGGCCAGGGTGGCTGTCTCGGCAGCGAGAGAGGGCGCGGGGGCGCGGCGGCGGCGCCCCGGGAGGTCCAGGGCCTCGGGGCCGAGGGCTGGCCCGGCACTGAGGAGGGCGGCCCGCTCCAACAGGTTGGCCAGCTCACGCACGTTGCCGGGCCAGGGGTAGGCCCTGAGCCGCTCCAGCCCCTCGGGCGTGACGAAGCGGCCGTGCTTGCCGGTGCGCCGGCCGAACTCGGCGAGGAGGGCCTGGCACAACCGGGGCAGGTCCTCCCGGCGCTCCCGCAAGGGCGGCAGCACCAGCGGGAAGGCAGCCAGCCGGAAGTACAAGTCCGCTCGAAAGCGCCCGGCGGCCACTTCCTGCTCGAGGTCCGCCGCCGTCGCCGCCAGCAAGCGGACGTCCACCTTGGTGCTCCGCTCGCCGCCGAGCGCCTCGAAGGCCCCCACCTCGAGCACCCGCAGAAGCTTGCCCTGGAGCCCGAGCGGTAGCTCCTCCACGCCGTCGAGCAGCAGCGTCCCGCCGTTGGCCAGCAGGAGTCGTCCCGGCCGTCCGTCCGGTGGTGCGCCCTGCCCGAGCAGCTCCGCTTCCAAGGCCGCGGGCGGCACCGCCGTGCAGTGCAGGGTGACGAAGGGGTGCTCGGCGCGTGGGCTCCAGCGGTGCACAGCCCGGGCCACGCGCTCTTTGCCAGTGCCGGTTTCGCCCTGCAGCAGCACCGGGCTGCCCGAGCGGGCCACCTCGCGACAGAGGGCCAGAAGTCGTCGCAGGGATGGGTTTTTCGACGTCTCCAGCTCCTCGCTGTCCCCGGCCAGCTCCGCCTCGAGCAGCTTGGCGTGGACGTGGTCCTGCCGGTGCAGCCGCTCCAGCGCCGCCTTGTCCTCTGCGGCTTGGATGGCGATGGCCAGCAGCTGCGCGTACACCTCCACCAGGCTCACCGTGGAAGGCGCGTAGGCTTCGCACACGGTGCGGTCCAGGGTGAGGACGCCGTAGGTTTGCTCGGCGGCCCACAGCGGTGCCACCAGGCAGGCGTGCCCGGGCGGTAACTCCAGGACGCCGTCGAAGGGGTCGCCATCCCCGTGAAGGTGGTCCTCCTCCCGGTAGACGCGCGCCCGGCGCGTCTGCATTGCCTCGCGCAAGGTGGGGTAGCCCTCCAGCGCCAGGGCGTGTCCACGCACGCGCCCGGCCAGCGGGCCTCGAGCCGCCCGGACCACCAACTGCGGCCCCTCGAGGACGAAGATGGTGGCCAAGTCATAGGGCGCGACGCGCTCGAGCCAGTCCAGCCCGCGGCGAAGCAAGTCCTCGAGCGCCCCCTCAGCCGGCGCGAGCTGGGCCAGCGCCTGGAGGTCCTGGACCAGGTCGAGCGCCTCGGGCATGGGCGTTTCCATGGGACTCACTATACCGCCAGTCACCGAAATATCGTTCTCTTGTTCACCGGCATAACGGTGAAATATCAACTTCTAATCGTCGTCAACAGATTGTATGCACCCAAATTCTCTAGACTTTGTTGCGCTCCATGGTCGGGGCCGTCATGCATTTTGGACAGCTTCCTTCAAGGAGAAGACCCATGCTGACGGTCGGTGACACGCTTCCGCATTTCAAACTGCAGTCGGTGGTGAGCCTGGAGAAGGGCAAGGAGTTCCGCGAGCTGTCCGACACGGACTTCCCGGGCAAGTGGAAAGTCCTCTTCTTTTGGCCGATGGACTTCACCTTCATCTGCCCCACCGAGATTGCCGAGTTCGGCAAGCAGAACGCGCAGTTTCTCGAGCGCGATGCCCAAGTGCTCGGCGCCAGCACCGACACACACTTCGTCCACCTGGCCTGGCGCAAGGACCACAAGGACCTCAACACCTTGCCCTTCCCGATGCTGGCCGACACCAAGCGGGAGCTGTCCACCCAGCTCGGCATCCTGCACAAGGACGGCGTGCCGCTTCGGGCCACCTTCATCATCGACCCCAAAGGCACCATCCGCTGGGCCAGCGTCAATGACCTCTCGGTTGGCCGCAGCGTGCCCGAGGTGCTTCGCGTCCTGGACGGGCTTCAAACCGACGAGCTCTGCCCCTGCAATTGGGAGAAGGGCAAAGAGACGCTCACCGCGCAGCTGAAGAAGGCCAGCTGATGCACGCGCTGGAGACGCTCCGAAGCGCCATCCCCGAGGTGGCCAAGGACCTTCGGCTCAACCTCGGCGCGGTCCTTCAGCCCGGGGCCCTCAGCCTGGACCAGGTGTGGGGGGTGGCGGTGGCCACCGCCATCGCCTCCAGAAACCCGACCCTTCGTCAGGCGGTGCTGGAGGACGCGCTGCTGACGGTGTCGCCGCAGGTGGTGGAGGACGCCAAGGCGGCCGCCGCCCTGATGGCGATGAACAACGTCTACTACCGCTTCCGCCACATGGTGGGCAAAGCGGAGTACGCGGAGAAGCCGGCGCGGCTGCGCATGCAGCGGCTGGCGCAGGTGGCCACCAACAAGGCGGACTTCGAGCTCTTCTGTCTGGCGGTCAGCGCGGTGAATGGCTGCGAGCTGTGCGTCCGTTCCCACGAGGAAGTCGTTCTGGCCTCGGGCCTGAGCTCGGAGCAGGTCCACGACGCGGTACGCATTGCCGCCACCATGCACGGCGTGGCGGTGGCCCTGGAGATGTGAGGGCTCAGGGCCCGGCGGTGCTCAGCACCGCGTGGCCGGCCGGCGTCCCGTCCCCGTTTTCCAGCCGAAAACGGAAGGGCTCCCGGTCGGCGTCCGGGTGGGGCGACCATCCCCCAACGAGGAGGTAGGGCCGCCCGTCGTCGGCGGCGAAGCGCAGCCGCAAGTCGATGCGCCCGCTGTCCCAGTCCACGTGCCGTTCTCCCTGGACGGCGGCGCGCACGGCCAGCCCGGCGAGGCTGAGCGTTCCAGCCGAACGCATCACCCCGGTGTCGAGCAGCGTCTGTGCGCTTGGCGCAGCGCTGTCCAGCTCGAGCGCCACCGGCGCGTCGAGCTCGGACCCGTCCGGGCGCCAGCTGCCAGCCAGCGACTCGTGGAAACAAACTTCGACTTGACTGGTAATCCGCCGGGCCCACTCCGGAAGGCCCAGGTACGCCTCGGCGCGCGAGGAGGTCATCATGTGCGAGAGGCCTTCAAACCGAAACGGCGGTGGGCTCCTGCCGGGGGCGCGGGGTTTCCCTAGTGAATGGGTGGAGCAAAATCTGCGCGGCCGCCGCTGTCAAACCCGTCTCGCGGCCGACACCGGAGACGCTCGGAATTCCTCGGTGTCGTCTGCTGTTGTTCGAATTCGCTCAAAGCACCTACAGTCCGCGGCCCGTTGTGACAGGAGGGACACCCTGAACTTCGACATCCGAGCCCTAACCGAGCGCGTGCGCGAAGAGAGCAGCTTCGTCGATGAGCTCCTCAAAGAGACCGGGCGCGTCATTGTCGGGCAGCACCAGATGCTGGAGCGGGTCCTCATTGGCCTGTTGTCCAACGGACACGTTCTCTTGGAGGGCGTGCCCGGTCTGGCCAAGACGCTGACCGTCCGCACCTTCGCCGATGGCATCTCGGCCCGCTTTCAGCGCATCCAGTTCACCCCCGACCTGCTGCCAGCCGACCTGGTGGGCACGATGATTTTCAACCAGCAGGCGGCCAGCTTCACCGTCCGCCATGGACCCATCTTTGCCAACGTCATCCTCGCCGACGAAATCAACCGTGCCCCGGCGAAGGTGCAGTCGGCGCTGCTCGAGGCCATGCAGAAACGCCAGGTCACCATCGGCGACAAGACGTACCCGCTCCCGGACCCCTTCATCGTCCTGGCCACCCAAAACCCCATCGAGCAGGAGGGCACCTACCCGCTTCCCGAGGCACAGGTGGACCGCTTCATGCTCAAGGTGAAGGTGGGCTACCCCTCGCGGGCCGAGGAACGGGTCATCATGGAGCGGATGGGCGGCGAGGAATTGCCGCACGCCAATCCGGTGGTGTCCACCGAGCAGATTGCCCGGGCCCGAGCGGTGGTGCACCAAATCTACGTCGACGACAAGGTGAAGGACTACATTCTCGATGTGGTCTTCGCCACCCGCGACCCGGCCGCGCATGGGATGAAAGACCTCGCTGGCTCCATCGAGTATGGCGCGAGCCCGCGGGCCACTCTGTTTCTGCACCTGGCGGCGCGCGCGCACGCCTTTCTGCGACACCGGGGCTTCGTCACCCCAGAAGACGTCAAGGCGGTGGGGATGGACGTCCTTCGCCACCGGGTGAGCTTGACCTACGAGGCCGAGGCCGAGGAGCTCACGCCGGAGGTCATCGTGCAGCGGGTCTTCGACCGGGTCCCGGTTCCCTGACGCCCAGGGATTGCCAAGGCTCCCCCCGTGCTGCCCAGGGAACTCATTCGACGGATTCGCCGGCTGGAGATTGCCACCCGCCGGGTGGTGTCCAACCTGCTCGCTGGCCAGTACCACTCGGTCTTCAAGGGCCGTGGCATGGCCTTTTCCGAGGTGCGTCCCTACCAGCCGGGCGACGAGATTCGCTCCATCGACTGGAACGTCACTGCGCGGATGAACGACGCGCACGTCAAAGTCTTCACCGAGGAGCGCGAGCTGACGGTGATGCTCCTGGTGGACATCTCCGGCTCACAGGGCTTCGGCTCGAGGGGAAAGACCAAAGGCGAAATGGCCGCCGAAGTGGCGGCGCAGATTGCCTTCTCGGCCATCGCCAACAATGACCGGGTGGGACTGGTGCTTTTTAGCGACCAGGTGGAGCTCGTCATCCCCCCCAAGAAGGGCCGCAAGCACGTGCTGCGGGTGGTGACCGAGATTCTCGAGCACCGCGCGGTTGGCCGCGGGACCGACCTGTCCGCTGGCCTCACCTGGTTGCTGCGGGTTGCCAAGCGGCGGGCCGTCACCTTCCTCATCAGCGACTTCCTGGTCGAGGAGTACGAAGCCGCCCTGCGGGCCGCGGCTCGAACCCACGACGTCATCCCTGTGGTGGTGCGTGACCCCTTCGAGGACGCCTTTCCGCGGCTGGGCCTGGTCGAGTTGGAAGACCCGGAGACCGGCCAGCGCACGGTGGTGGACACCTCGAGCCCAACCACCGCCAACGCGTTCCAGAGCGCCATGCGCACCCGGCGCGCAGAGCGCACGCAGGTGTTCCGCCGCCTCGAACTGGACGCCGTCGAGTTGCGCGCCGGCGAAGACCACGGGGAGGCGCTGGTGCGCTTCTTCCGGCTCCGGGCGCGCAGGTTGGCCGCTTGATGCTCGCCCCGCTGTCGCTCGTCCTGGCGTTGTACGCCGCACTGGCCTCGGCCGACGCCGGGCCCATGCCCCCGAGAATTTCCCCGGCGGTGTCGGCCGACAAGGTCCGGCTGGGCGAGCCCTTCACCTACACGGTGAGCGTGGTGCATTCGCCGGACGAACGCTGGGAGCTGCGCACCCCGGCCGACCTCGGCGCCTTTGGGCTGCGCTCGAGCGGCCGCCAGCGCGCCGACGGCAAGGCTGAGAGCACCACCACCTTCCGGCTGGAGCTGGCGCTGTTTGAGCTCGGCGAACACGAGTTGCCCCCGCTGGTCTTCGACGTGGTGGGAGGAGGCCCTCCGCGGACGGCCTCGGTGGCTGGAACCCGGGTGGAAGGCCTCTCCAGCCTGCCTCCGGACGCCGCCCAAGCCGGCGCTGAGCTGATGGACATCAAGCCCAACGCCGACGTGCCGGTCCGAAGCTGGCGGCTGTTGTGGCTCCTGCTCGCCCTGGCCGCGGCCATCGCCCTCGTCCTTTTGGTGCGGCGAAGCCTGGCCAACCGGCGCGCGCGTCTGCCCCGGGCGCCCCCCCGTCCGCTGCCGGAGCGAACCCGGGAAGCGCTCGAGGCGCTGCGCGCCGAAGGGCTGCTCGGCCGAGGGCTGGTGCGCGAGTACCATTTCCGCCTGTCGGAAATTGTCCGCGGCTACCTCGGCGAGCGCTTCGCCTTCGAGGCGCTGGAGTGCACGAGCGGCGAGTTGCTGCGCGAGATGGAGCGCCTCGACCCACCCGGACTTCAACCGCCCGAGCTGCAGCGCTTCGTCGACCAGTGCGACGTGGCAAAGTTCGCTCGGGCCGAAATCTCCTTGTCGGCCAGCGAGTGGGCCCTCGGCTACGCCTTCACCCTGGTCGACGCCACCACCCCCCCGCCGTCCCCGGTGCCGGTCGATGTCAGCTGACCTGCTCTGGCATGACGGCCGGCTGTTGTGGCTGTTGCTCTTGGTCCCACCGCTGGCGCTGCTCGCCCTGGCCGAGCAGCGGCGCCGGGCGGCGTTGCGCTTCTCGGCCACCCACCTTTTGGCCTTGGGGCCCAAGGGCTGGCGGGCGCGCGCGGCCGGCCTGTTGCCGCTGTTGAGCATTGCCGCGCTGGCGCTGGGGGTGCTCGCCCTGGCCCGGCCCCAAACCTCAGGCGCACGGACGCGGGACCTCTCGGTGGAGGGCATCGACATCATCATCGCCCTCGACCTGAGCACCTCCATGGAGGCCGGCGACTTCCGCTCGCTCGGTGGCGGAGGCAACCGCATCAGCGTGGCCAAAGAGACGCTGACCGATTTCATCTCCTCCCGAGTCAATGACCGCATCGGGCTGGTGGTGTTTGCCGGCGCGGCCTACACCCAGGCGCCGCTGACTCTGGACTACGGCGTGCTGAAGGAAGTGGTGAAGCAGCTGCGCACCCG
>JBKQJL010000053.1:0-34579 GCA_052147975.1 Myxococcaceae bacterium | reverse complement strand
ACCCTGGGCCAGGCCGACGCGGGAGCGGGCCAGTTTTTCCAAGGCCAGGGCGAGGCGCAGACAGCGGCCTTTGCGCTGCTTTGGGTGGAGTCCCTTCTGTTTCCGGAGAGCATCAACTCGACGGACTTGGTCTACATCGACCAGGCCGTCTCCTCGGTGGCCCAGGACGAGGGGGACACCGACACCGCAGCGGCCAGGCTCGCCATTTTTCTCGGCGAGCCGGTGCTGTTTGACGTCGACGCCGGGACGGCGTCGGGTGGCTACAACCTCCTCTTCGACTCCACGAATACGGCGCTCCTGGCGGCCAATATTTTGGTCCAGGACCCTTGGAACAACAGCATCGAGGACGACCAATTCACCCCCAACTACACGGCGGTGTACGTGGCCCGCTCGTTGGGAGTGCTTTGGTTGAACCAAAGCGCCATGACGGCCTTGTTCGGGCCAACCACGCTCAGCTTTGTCCGCAGCCTGCCGCAATTCGCGAGCTCGGTCAGCCAGTTCGCGACACAGACGAGGCCCCGGGCGGCCACTCGGTGCAATGACGTGCCACCCAGTCCGGTGTGCGCGATTGTGGCCTCCTACGAGACAAATACCCTCGCTCCAGCCTTCGACCGGCTCGCCGCGCAAGTGGCGGCGGCGGCGGACGCCGGCCTTCAGCCGTGAGGCGAGGACGGGCGGCGCCCCGTGTCGTCTCCCCTGGAATAGAGCGACCGTGTAGGCCAGCGAAGGCCCGTCCGCCCCGCTAGCACGGGGCCCGTGGCCCCGCCGGCCCGGTGGCCTTAACTTTCCGCCGGCAGCGGGTGTTTAGGCCTGGCTGGGCACGCCGCGGCGGCCCGGCAGCCTTTCTGGAGGTGGACGCATGGCAACGTCAGCCAGTGGCGCGAGCGGGCCTTGGGCCCTGGCGGCGCTTCTCACGGTGGTGGGGTGCAGCGGCGGGACGGGCTCCAATTCGGCACCACCTGGCGGCAACTCCTCGACAGCTGCCGGCGGGGCCTCCTCCACGGCCGACGCTGGAGCCTCAGCCACCCACGCGCTTCGCTGCGCCCCTTCCAGCGAACAGCTGGACGCCTGCTCGGGCATGGCGGCGGGCGCCAGCTGCTCGCTGTCCGGCGGAAGGGACGGCGGGTGGAGCTGGCCCGGCACCTGCCGTCCGACATTCGACGGCACGCAAACGGCCTGCGTCCCCAACCCTCCGACGCCGCCCACGGCCTTGGTGAGCGCCTGCACCGGGAAGGCGTCCGGGGACACCTGTCAAGCCGAGGGCAAGTTTGGAGGCAGCTTCAACGGGACGTGCCGCACCTCGATGGACAGCACGACACTCTTCTGCGGCCGGGAGCATGAGAAGCACACGCCGCCCGCCGCCGTCCTCGCCGCCTGCAGCGGGCTCGACGCCGGGGAGGCCTGCACGCGTCCCGAGCGCTGGGACGCCGGCACCACGGCCGGCGTCTGCCGGGCCGGGTGGGCCGACGCGGGCCTCTTCTGTGGGCCGGCGGAGTCACCCGGCGTGGCGGCCTGCTCGGGCCTGGACGCGGGTGCCAGCTGCACCTTCGGCTTCGGACACAAGCACGACTGGGGCGAGGAGGCCCTTTCCGGCAGCTGCGTGGTGCCTGCCGCCGGCGGCCCCGCCAGCTGCCTTCTCCCCTGCGCTGAGGTGCACCACCACCGCGGGCACGGGTGGACGCACCATGGTGGCTGGGGCTGGGGCGGCGGCTGGGGGCCGAGGAGCCCCGACGCGGGCGTCAGCACGCCTTAGCGCTACCTGAGCGCCCTGGCGCACCCAAGGCTGTGGGCCCTGGCGCGCCCGGACGCTGGCCCGAGGACGGTGGGCACCGCCGGCCGCCTGAGGCCGACCCTGCGCCTCACCTTCACTCCTACCGCGATGCGTCAGGCCCGCTTGTAGGGGGTGTGGCCGGTGCTACAGCAGGCTGCTGGCCGTAGCGGCGACGGCTACAAAGCCCAGTGTCAGGGGGGTGAAGCGCCCGTAGTTGCTGGAAGTCCTTCCTGGCACCGCGCCTGCAGTACCCCCGAGTGTCCCGAGCGAATTTCCGCCCGGGAAACACCGGAGTCCTGAGTCATGACCTCCAACGCCCTGTTCGCCTCCAGCCGTCAAAGCCGTTCCCTGGGGCTGCTTGTCGCCGCCAGCATCCTGTTTGCGGTGGGCGTCGGTGGCTCGGGCGCGCTGGTGAGCGCCTATACCGGCGCCACCGCCCACAGCCCGGTGGCTGTCTCCGCCGCACGCGTCTAACCACCCAGGGCCCCCACCAAGGGGGGCCGCAGTGTCGAGGGCGAGAGCACGGGCCCCCCAAGAAAGGGGCCGCTCTCGCCCTCTTCATTTTTTCGCCCGCTTGGGGGCCACTTCCGGCAGACATCCCACCGCTGTCGACGCTTTGGGGGAGGGCTGTCACAGGACAACGGTACGGCTGCCTGCGCAGCCCTTGCAGGGCAAGCGGGCTCGGCCAACGCGCGAGGGTGCTGCTAGCGGGCGGACGCCTCGCTGAGTGCGCGGTGCACCGCCTCCAGCGCCTTTCGGGCCTCCAACAGCTCGGCGCGCTCGGCGGTGAGCTCCGCCACCTGCCGGGCCAACAGCTCCCGCTCGGTGGTGAGGGCATTGGCCATGCGCCGCAGCGCATCCAGCTCCTCCCGGTAGCTCTCCACCTCGGTGGCCAGGCGCTCCTCCTCGGCCAGGCCGTCGGCAATTTGTCTGTCCTTCTCGGACAGCTCGCCCTGCAAGCGCTGGCGCTCCTCGCTGTTGGCGCTTTCACGAGCGCGCAAGTCCTGTACCGCGAGCAGCATCTCATCGCGCTCGCCCTCCAGGGCGGCCAGCTCCCGCTCCAAGTCCGCCAGCAGCTTGGTGCGCCCCTCCACCTCGGCGGCCAGGCGCTTGGCCTCGTCCACCCGAAGCCGTGCCTCCTCCAACGCCCGCTCCGCCTGGCGGCGAGCCGCTTCGAGCTCCTGGGCCAGCCCGAGGTTGAGCGCCCGAGCCTCGGCCAGCTCCGTCTGCAGGGCGGCAATGCGCTCCACGGCCAACACGCCGGCCGCCGCCGCCGTGGCCGGAAGTGGCGCTGGCCGGGGCTGCTCCCGGGCGGCCTTGAGCCGCTGGCGCAGCCGCTCTCGGCGCACCGAGGGCTCCTCCTCGGCCGCTGGGGCCCCCTGGGTGGCGGCCTGTCTCGGGGCCGAAGGCCGCGCCGCGCCTGCCGGCGGCACAGCCGCGTGCCGAGCCAGCATGTCCGCCACCGCCTCGGCCCCGCGACGCCCAGCGGCGGACGGGAGGGGGGCTTCGGGCTTGCCCGGCGGTGCCGGGGCGCTGGCCGCTGGCTGCGCGTCTGGGCCGTTGGCCCGGGGCGGCAGGCGGGGGCTGGGCGGCGGGGGGGCCACCGCCGGCGCACTGGCCTCGGGGGACGCAGAGGCCTCAGCGCTGGACTCCTCCACGAGGCTGCCCAGCTTCAGGCGGGGCCGAGCACGGGAGACGTTTTGCTCGAAGGCCTTCTTCATGCCGTGCTCCTCAGCCGGCTCTCTTTTCATCCCGGCCGCCGCCGGACAGCCGGCCATGGGCCGCCTCGATGCGGGCCAGCACCTCACTCACCATGCCGTCGATGTCCGTTGCGCCCTTGGAGTCCCGGTCGGCGAGGAAAACCGGGACGCCCTCGGAGGAGGCCTGGGCAAACTTGGTGCACTGCCGCACCATGGCGGTGAGCATGTACTCCGGGTAGTGCGTCTTGAGCGCCTCGAGCGCCTCCTTGGCCAGTTTAAACGTCTGGTTGAAGGCGTTGACGATGATGAAGACGTGGTCCAGCACATGGGCCAAGTCCTCCTCCAGGCTCTGCACCGTCTCGAAGAGCAGCTTCAGTCCGTGGAAGGAGAGGAAGTCCGCCAGCACCGGGACAAACAAGTCGTCGGCCGCCATCAGCGCGTTGAGGTTGAGCAAGCCGAAGGAGGGCGGCGCGTCGAAGACAATCGCGTCGTAGCGCTGGCTCACGTCCTTGAGGGCATTCTTCAGCTTGAATTCACGCGCCGACATGGGCATCAGCGCCAAGTCCACGGTGCTCATGGTGAGGTTGCTCGGGACGAAGTCCAAGTTGGGCATCGGCGAATGCTGGATGACTTCGTCCATGGGCGCCTTGCGCACCAGGACGTTGAGCAGCGTCTTCTCGAAGTCCTCCCCCTCGAAGCCGAGGCACTTGGTGGCGTGCCCCTGGCTGTCCAAGTCGACCAACAGGACGTGGTAGCCGAGCTCGGCCATGCGCCAGGCGTAGGAGGTGGACAGCGCCGTCTTCCCAGTGCCCCCCTTGAAGTTGAGAAACAGCTGGCGCCGGTGCCCGAGGGGCCGGGGGAAGTGGTGCAGGGTGTGGCGGACGGACCAGAGGTCCACGCCGGAGTACTTCTCAAGCTTGAGGGCGGACTGCAGGGTGCGCAGTGGCAAGCCGAGGACTTCGGCGGCCTCCTTCGCGCTGTAGCTGGGTGCGTCCATGGGTTTTCCAGTGTCCCCCGCTTCTCAGGCCACGAAGAGCTTCATGCCACGCCGTACCACCTGTCCCCGGGCGGTGAGAAGCGCGCAGGCGCTCTCAATCACCTCGGCCGGTGCGGCCAACAGCCGCACCAATTCGGCGAGGGTGCACCCCCGCATCGCCGACTGCAATTCTTGGAGCACCGGCTCGCACAGGGCTTCCGCCCCGACGCGGCCCACCGACTCCAGCACCGCCACCCGGATGCGCTCCGGGCGCAGGCGGGGCTCGGCCAGGCTGGCCCGGGCGGACAGCGGGGCCACGGGCAGCCCGCTGAGGCGTCGAATTTCCCGCCGCCGCGGGGGGCCCTCCAGTCCGGCCACGCCCTCCACCTCCACGCCGAGCAGCCGCGACAGGCTGCGCGCCGCCGCCTGTCGCACCTCCGGCGAGGTGTCGTCCAGCGCCGCCAGCAAAGCCCCCCGGGCCTGTTGGCCGCCGCTGGCCCCGGCCGCCAAGGCCGAGACGCGGCGCACTTCCGGGTCCACGTCCGTCGAGTGCTGGCGCTCGAGCTCGGCCGCATACTCGCGCGGCAGCTGCAAGGCCAGCAGCGCGGCGCGGCGGCGGACGCTGGAGTCCGCATCCCGAGCGGCCCGCTGCAGCTGCGGGACGGCTCGGCTGGCGTCCAGGGCCACCAGCGCCCGCAGGGCGGCAATGCGCACCTCGGGCTGCGAGGCATCGGCGAAGGGCTCCACCACCTGCGCCCCCTCCTTGCCGGCTAAAAGCCGCAGCGCCTCGAGGTCGGCCACCACCGCCCGGGGGTCGCGCTCGGCATGCAGCGCCGCGGCCAAGGCCGCTGCTGCCCCGCGCTCCTGAAGCGCCCCCAGCCGCTCCGCGGCGCGGATGCGCGCCCCCACCTCCGGGGCAGACAGCTCCCGCACCGAGAAGCCGTAGAGGGTGTCATCGAGGGGGGCGCGCGGACGCCGCTGTAGCCGCGGGCTCCCCAGCCGTCCTTCCGCCTGGAGCCGCTCGGCCAGCGCGGTGGTGGGCGAGGCGTCCGGCGGGGCGCTGCGCACCGCCGCCGCCGGGGCCCAGCCGGCCAGGGCGGCACCGTCGGCGTCAAGCTGCAGCACCGCCCGCTCCTCCGGCTGGCGGCCGGTGGCCAGCCGCCGGGCGCTCGAGGGCACCACGACGGGCGCCTCGGAGGGCTCGCCCCACACGCCCTGCGCCATTTGCCGCGCCACTTCAGCCTGGAAGGCCACCGCGTCGTCGGCCGGCTCCTCGGCCAGGGCGGCGGCCGCAGCCGGCGGGGGGGCTTCGGGCGCCCCTCGGGCCGCCAGCACCTCGCCGCGCAGCTGCGAGATGAAGGCCGCCAAGTCGAAGGAGCCGTCCTCGTTGGACAGCACGCCGCGGATGCTGGCCGCGTCGAGCAGTTGCTCGAGCAGCGCCGTCCGCTCGGCCCTGAGCGCCTCCACCACCCGGCCCAGCTCCTCGCGGTCGCGGTGCGCGCGCCCCAGCGCCACCTCGAGCTCGGCCAGCTGCTGGCGCAGCGCAATTTCTCGCCCGCCGGCCGCCCCCAGTTCTGCCTTGAGGCGGTCCACCTCGGCGCGCGCCGTGGCAGCGTCTCCTTCCAGCTGCCCAGAGCGGGCCTCGAAGTAGACGATTTTCTCGAGAGCGCTTTTGAGAAGCGCCTCCGCGCGCGCGTCGCTCACCGTCTCCACAGCCCTCCGCGCTTCAATTGGATGGCGAAGCTTATACAGGACGGATCCGCCATCCGCACTCGGGGAGTGGCTTTCCGGCCGGCTCCGGCAGTCCTGGGCGGCTGGCGCCTCCCCGGGGGGGAAGAGTGCTTGACACCCAGCCGGCTCACCCAGGAGCGTTGCGCGCGCCGGCTGGTTTTCGCCGTTTTGCCCACCCTGAGGTCACCCCATGCTGAAGCGCCTTGCCCTTGCCGCTGCTCTCTTTGCTGCTCCCGCCTTCGCCGCCGCCTCCCCGGACGCCTACCAGGTGACGGGCACCGTGAAGGACACCAACGCCGACACCATCACCGTCATGAAGGGCACCGAGCGCTTCGAGATTGCCCGCGGCGGGGACACCACCGCGGTCAACGTCGGGGACAAGGTGACGGTGCACTACAAAATGACGGCCACCAAAATTGAAGTGAAGACCGCCGCCAAAGCGGCCAAGCCGGCCAAGTAACGGCCGTCAGGCCCGGTGGATGGGCTTGTAGCGGATGCGCTTCGGCTGCAGCGCCTCGGCGCCGAGCCGCTTCCGCTTGTCCGCCTCGTAGTCCTGGTAGTTGCCCTCGAAGAAGACGGCCCGGCTGTCTCCTTCGAAGGCCAGAATGTGCGTCGCCACCCGGTCCAGAAACCACCGGTCGTGGCTGATGACGACGACGCAGCCGGCGAAGCCGAGCAGCGCCTCCTCCAGCGAGCGCAGCGTCTCCACGTCGAGGTCATTGGTGGGCTCGTCGAGCAGCAGCAGGTTTCCGCCGCTCTTGAGCATTTTCGCCAGGTGCACCCGGTTTCGCTCGCCGCCGGAGAGGTCCTTCACCCGTTTCTGCTGGTCCTGCCCCTTGAAGTTGAAGGCGGCCAGGTAGGCGCGGCTCGGCACCTGCTTGCCGCCCAAGTCCACCAAGTCCAGCCCCCCACTCACCTCTTGAAAGGCCGTCCTCTCCCCGTCCAGGGCGTCGCGGCTTTGGTCGACATAGGCCAGCTTCACCGTGTCCCCCACCCGCAGCTCTCCTTCGTCGGCCTTCTCCTGGCCGGTGAGCATCCGGAACAGCGTCGTCTTGCCGGCGCCGTTGGGGCCGATGACGCCCACAATGCCGCCCGGCGGCAGCTTGAAGCTCAACCCCTCCAAAAGGAGCCGCTCGCCGTAGCCCTTGCGTAGCGCGCGGGCCTCCACCACCAGGCCTCCCAGCCGCGGCCCGGGCGGAACGAAAATTTCTCCCGTCATCTCCCGTTTTTCCGGACCGGTGGCCGCCAGCTCCTCGTAGGCTTGCAGCCGCGCCTTGCTCTTCGCCTGGCGCGCCTTGGGGCTGCTGCGCACCCACGCCAGCTCGCGCTTGAGCTGCTTCTGGCGCGCCGACTCGGCCTTCTCCTCCATCTCCAGCCGCTTCTGCTTCTGCTCCAGCCAGGAGGAGTAGTTGCCCTTCCACGGCACGCCCTCCCCGCGGTCCAGCTCGAGTATCCACTCGGCCACGTTGTCCAGGAAGTACCGGTCGTGGGTGATGCTCACCACGGTGCCCGGAAACTGCTTCAGCGCCTCCTCCAGCCAGGCCACGCTTTCGGCGTCGAGGTGGTTGGTGGGCTCGTCGAGCAACAACAGGTCCGGCTTCTCGAGCAGCACACGGCACAGCGCCACCCGCCGCTTCTCGCCGCCGGACAGCGTCGCCACCGAAGCCTCACCGGGAGGTAGCCGAAGCGCATCCATGGCCACCTCCAGCGTCCGGTCGAGCTCCCAGGCGTTGGCTGCGTCGATGGCATCCTGCAGCCGAGCTTGCTCGGCCAGCAGTTTCTCCATTTGAGCGTCGGTTTGCGGCTCGCCCAGCTGGTTCGACACCTCCTCGAAGCGCACCAGGAGGTCGCGAATGGGCTTCACCCCGAGCTCGACATTGCCCTTCACGTCCAAGGAAGGCTCGAGCTGGGGCTCCTGCGGGAGGTAGCCCACCCGCGCCGACGGGTCCTTGCGCGCCACGCCAAAAAACTCGGTGTCCACGCCGGCCATAATTCGCAACAGCGTCGACTTGCCGGCGCCGTTGGGGCCAATGACGCCAATTTTCGCGCCCGGGAAGAAGGACAGGTAGATGCCCTTGAGGATGTCTTTTCCGCCCCGGACCTTGCGCAAGTCCTGCATTGTGAAGATGAAGTTCTCGGCCATGGTGTCCCTCGGGCCCGCTTTCTACCTCGTCGGGGGAGTGCTAGGGGGTTCCCCAGGGCATGCCTTCCGCGCTCGACTACCAGCTGCTGACCAAGCTTGGCGAGACCGCCGCCAGCGCGGCGTGGCTCGGGCGAAACCTCGACAGCGGCGCCAACGCCCTGGTGCGCGTCTTCCACGGGACGCTGTGGCGACGGCCGGATGCCCGCGGACACTTCGTCGACCGCGCCGCAGCGCTGCGCGCCGTCCAGCACCCCCACCTGGCACGGCAGCTGGAGGCCGGCTGCCTTCCGGACGGACGGCCGTTTGTGGTCAGCGAATACCTCGAGGGCGAGGACTTGGCCACCCACCTGCGCCGCACCGGGCCACTCACCCCGGACCAACTGGCCCTCCTCGTCCCGGCCTTGTGCAGCGCGCTGGCCGAGCTGCGCAGCGCGGGCATTCTCGTGCACGCCCTGCCGGCCGACCAAGTGTTTCTGGTGGGTGGCCTGTCGCGCTACGCCCCGAAGCTGGTGGGGCCCGGCTTGGCCGACGAGCCCATCGCCGGCGCCGAGGCGGACAGCCGCGCGGACGTGCGGGCGGTGGGCCAACTCATGCGCGACGCCCTGGGCGGAGGCCCGGGCGGCTGGCTCGAGCCGATTATTCGCCGCTGCCTGGAGCCCGTCCCCACCGACCGCTTTGCCGACCCCTCGGCGCTGGCCCGGGCCCTCGACGGGGCCCAGCCGCGGACGCAAGAGCTCCATCAACGCAACACCGGCGCCACCCCGCTGTTGCTGGTTGAGGAGGCCGTCCGAGAGCGGGAGGGGGACTTGCTCGGCCAGTACCAGCTGGAGCGGCTGCTCGGCGAAGGCTCCATGGGGCGCGTCTTCCTCGCCCGCCACGTCACCTTGGGACGGCCGGCCGCCATCAAGGTGCTGCGCGCCGAGCACGCGCAAAACCAAAACCTCATCCAGCGCTTCTTCCACGAGGCGCGGGCCGTCAACCAGATTAACCACGAGCACATTGTCGAGATTCAGGACTTCGTCCACGAGCCCGGGCCCAGTGGCCGGACGCGCGTCTACTGCGTCATGGAGATGCTCGACGGCCACAGCGTCACCGAGGTGCTGGCCGCCGACCACCTCAGCGTGGCACGGGCGGTGGACATTGCCCGGCAGGTGGCCCGCGCCTTGGGCGCCGCCCACCAGGTGGGCGTGGTGCACCGCGACGTGAAGCCCGACAACCTCTTCCTCGTCCGGCGCGGGGCGGAGCGGGACTTCGTCAAGGTGCTGGACTTCGGCGTGGCCAAGCTGATGACGCCCATTGGCGACTTGCCCCTCACCTCCACTGTGGAGGGCACCATCGTCGGGACGCCGGCCTACATGGCGCCAGAGCAAGCCAACGGCCTGGGGGCCGATGCGCGGACGGACCAGTACGCCCTGGGCTGCGTGCTGTACGAGATGTTGGCCGGACACCCCCCCTTCTCCGGAAGCAGCTTCGGCCAGCTGGTGGCCAAAGTCCTCACCGAGCCGGCCCCGCCCCTGGCCGCCCGCAGCCCCTCCGGCGAACGGCTGCCGGCCGCTCTGCGCGCGGTGGTGCTGCGCTGCCTGGCCAAGGACCCGGTGGACCGCTTCCGGGACATGGCCGCCCTGGAGGCGGCCCTGGCCTCTTCCCTCCTCGTGCCGCCCGAGCGGCACTGGGGCCGCTCCGGCTGGCTGGCTGCGGCCGCCGTCGGCTTCGCCGGCCTGGGGCTGGGCGCCGCCGGCCTGGTGCTTCGCCAGCGGGCAGCGCGGCCCCCGCCGGTGGTGGCGGTGCTTCCCGCGCCGGCGCCCGAGCCCACCCTTCCACCGGCCAGCGAGCCGGTGGCGCCGCCGGCCCCCCTGCCGGCGCCGCTGCTGCAGCTGCGCGTCCGCAGCACGCCCAAAGGAGCGCGCGTCGAGCGGATGGACACCGGGCAGGTGCTGGGGACGACGCCACTCTTGGCGGAGCTGCCCGAGACGGAGGGCAAGCTGGTGCTTCGGCTGAGTGCGCCCGGGCACACGGCGGTGGTGCGCAGCGTGGCGGCCAAAGGCCACATCCAGCTCGAGGTCCGCCTGCCGCCGCGCCGCCGGGGCCCCGAGGCGCCGGCCAGCCCGGCGGCGCCGGTGCGCACCAAACACCCGGACCCCTTCAAGCTGTAGCACCTTGCCGGGGCCTGCCGGCCCCCCCCGAGGGGAAGAGTGGGGCCCAGCGAAAAGCAGTCCATTTGAGGCGGCAGCCCCTCGGCAATTGGGTTAGAGGGCCGGCACGCCAGTGGCTGCCCCCGTCCTGCAAGTCGAGAAACTCGTCAAACGCTACCGAGACGTGGTGGCCCTGGACGGCGTCTCGCTGGAGATAGGCGCCGGGGAAATATTTGCCCTCCTCGGGCCCAACGGCGCCGGAAAAACCACACTCATCGGCGCGGTGTGCGGCCTGGTGAAGAAGACGTCCGGAAAAATTCGCCTCTTCGGCGTGGACTTGGACGTGGACGCGCTCGCCCCGCGCTTCCAGGTGGGCCTCGTGCCGCAGGAAGTGAATTTTGACCCCTTCTTCACGGTGGCCGAGTCGCTGCGCATCCAGCTCGGCTACTACGGCCGGCCGCCCGACGAGGCCCGCATTGCCGAGGTGCTGGAAGCGCTGGACTTGACGGCCAAGGCCAACGCCCAGACGCGGGCCCTCTCCGGTGGGATGAAGCGTCGGCTGCTCATCGCCAAGGCGCTGGTGCACCGCCCGAGACTGGTGTTTCTGGACGAGCCCACGGCTGGGGTGGACGTCGAGCTCCGGCGCGACCTCTGGCGCTACGTCCGGCAGCTGTGCGCCGAAGGGACGACGGTGGTGCTCACCACCCACTACCTCGAGGAGGCCGAGGAGCTGGCCGACCGCGTCGGAATTATTAACGAAGGACGCCTCTTGTTGGTGGAGGACAAGCGCGCGCTGCTGCAGCGCATGGGCAAGAAGCGGCTGGTGGTGGCCTTCGACGCCCCGGTGGCCCGGCTGCCGGAGGGCCTGTCCGGCGACGGTGCGCTGGCCGCGGACGGCAAGTCCCTGGTGTATACCGAGCGCCCCGGCCACCCGCGCACCGGCGAAGTCCTCCGCGCCCTGTATGCCGCCGGGCTGCCCATCCAGGAAGTCGAGACGCGGGCCAGCAAGCTGGAGGACGTGCTGATTGAAGTGCTTCACGGCCGGGGTGGGACGCCATGAATTGGCTTGGCCTGCGGACGCTTCTGTCCAAGGAGGTGCGCCGCTTTCTGCGGGTGCCCGGGCAGACGGTGCTTTCGCCCCTCATCTCCACCTCGCTGTACTTCGTGGTGTTTGGCGTCTCGTTGGGTGGGCGGATGGAGCAGGTGACGCACCAGCCCTATTTGCCCTTCATCGTCCCGGGCCTCATTTTCCTCGGGATGGCCAACAACGCCTTCCTCAACAGCAGCAGCTCACTCTTCATCATGAAGATTCAAGGGACGGTGGTGGACATTCTGGTGGCCCCCTTGGGCCCCGGCGAAATTCTCCTCGGCTTCGTCGGCGGCGCCATGGTGCGAGGCCTCATTGTTGGGCTCCTCACCTGGGCGGTGGCACTGCTTTTCACCCCGCTGGCACTGGCCCACGCCTTTGCCACCTTGGGGTTTCTCGTCGGGACGGCCTACGTCTTCAGCGTGCTCGGCCTCATCGCCGCGGTGTGGGCGGAGAAATTCGAGCAAATCAACTTCTTCCCGACATTCGTCATGCTGCCCCTCACCTTTCTCGGCGGCGTCTTCTACTCGGTGAAGCAGCTGCCCGAGCCCTGGCACACAGTCAGCCTCTTCAACCCCATGGTGTACATGGTGGAGGGGCTCCGCTACGGGATGCTCGGCACGAGCGGCTTTCCGCCGCTGTTGGGGGGCTGCTTGCTGGCCGCCCTGGCGCTGGTGGCGACGCTGGTGACGTATGCCCTCTTGGCGCGAGGCTACAAACTGAAGCAATAGCCAAGGCCCAGGAAAGCGGCTTTCCCCCCCCAGAAAGGCACGGGCGCCCATGGCGAGACGAGGCTTGGCCGGCGTGCGCGCTGGCCTGGTGGCAGTCGCGGGCCTGCTGTTGGCCCTCTTGCTCGTCCTGTGGTGGGCGCGCGTCCCGGACGTCCCGGTGGAGGCGCTGCTGCCCCGCTACGCCAACGGCGCCTCGAAGTTTCTGGAGCTCCAAGGGCTGCGCGTCCATTACCGGGACGAGGGCCAGGGGCCGCCGCTTCTGCTGCTGCACGGGACGGGCGCCAGTTTGCACACCTGGGACGCCTGGACGGCGGCGCTGTCGCCCACCCACCGCGTCCTGCGCATGGACTTGCCCGGCTTCGGCCTCACCGGGCCAAGCAATAGCGGGGACTACTCGGTGCGGGCCTACGTCGCCTTCGTGGAGTCCTTTCGCCAGGCCCTGGGCCTCGGGCGCTTCGCCCTCGCCGGAAACTCTCTGGGCGGCCAAATTGCCTGGAATTACGCAGCCGACTACCCCCAGCAGGTGACGGCACTCATTTTGGTGGACCCGGCCGGCTTCAAAATTACTCGGCCGGCGCTCGTCTTCCGGCTGGCGCGGGTGCCCTTGGTGTCGACGCTGCTGGCTTCCCTGGACCCAGGCCCCATGGTGCGGAAGTCCCTGCGGGACGCCTACGGGGACGCGCGCAAGGTGACGCCCGAGCTGCTCGAGCGCTACCGGCAGCTGACGCTGCGGGAAGGCAACCGGGCCGCCTTCATCGCCCGCGCGCAGCAGCGCGAGCCCGACCGCACCGCCGAGCTCTCGCACCTCTCGGCGCCGACGCTCGTCTTGTGGGGCGAGGAGGACCGCCTCATTCCCGTCGGCCATGCCCGGCGTTTTGCCGAGGCCATTCCAGGCGCGCAGCTGCGCATTTACCCTGGGGTGGGACACGTCCCGATGGAAGAAATTGGCGAGCGCTCCGCCGCCGACGTCGAGGCGTTTCTCGTCGCGGCGCAAGCCCCACCCTGACGGCTACTCGCTGGGGAGGCTGGCCAGGAAGCGGTCCAGCGCCGAGTTGACGCTGTCCGGGCGGTCCAGCTGCAGCCAGTGGCTGACGTCGTCAAAAAACTCGCACGGCAGCTCGGGCACGGCCAGTCGCAGGGAAAGCGGCCCGTCCAGGCTGCGCACCGCCAACAGCGCCTTGGGCCCCCCAAAGCAGCCAATGGCCTGGGCCGGGTCAAAGGCGAAGAGTTGCTCCATGGCGCCCACGTAGGCCGCCCGGGGGGTGTGGGCCAGGGTGGCCAGCACGCGGACGCGCGTCTCGGGCGTGGCCGGGGCCAACAGCTGCAGAAACCACTCGCGCACGCTGACGGCGAAGCGCTCGGGCGCCATGCTGGCGCGCCACGCCTGCAGTTGCTCCGGCGGAAGGCCCCGCACGTCCCCTGCCCCGTCGAGGAAGAGGGCCCCCAACAGCCGCTCGGGAATGCGCCGGCAGGCCGCCGCCACCACCGAGGCGCCGAAACTGTGGCCGACGAGGACGAAGCGCCCCAGGCCCAGCGCCTCGGCCACCCGCACCACGTCCTCCACCATGTCGTCCAGGGCGTAGCCCCCCTCGCCCGGGGCGTCGGACTCGCCCATGCCTCGCAGGTCAAAGGCCACCGCGCGGTGCGCGCGGGCGAGGTGGGGCAGCGTCTGGGCCCAGTGCGTCCGGTCCCCGCCATTGCCGTGCAATAGCAGCACCGGCCGGGGCCCGCTGCCAGAGGCCTCGACGCGCAGCCGGCCCGCCTTCCCCTGGACCCAGGACAGCGCGGGGGTGTGTGGGCTCGACACGTCTGCTCCAGCCAGCTAGCCGAAGGACGCCCTGGAGGCAAGACGCCCTGGCCCGGTGCTAGAGGAAGGGCGTCCCATGCTGGCCGCCCGCCCCCACCTTGAGCCCCACCGCACGCCCCAGGCCGACTCGGTGGTGGTGAAGGAGATTTACCTCTCGCTGCAGGGCGAGTCCTCCCACCAGGGGCTGTTGTGCAGCTTCATCCGTCTCACCGGCTGTCACCTGCGCTGCAGCTACTGCGACAGCGCCTTCGCCTTCCATGGCGGCACCCGGATGAAGGTGGCCGAGGTGGTGAGGCAGGTGCGCGCGCTGGGCGCGCCGCGGGTGGAAGTCACCGGCGGAGAGCCCTTGCTTCAGCCCGGCGTCTACCCGCTGCTGGAGCAGCTCCTGGCGGCCTCCCTCACCGTGCTGCTCGAGACGTCCGGCGCCATTGACGTGCGGCTGGTGCCGCTCGAGGTGCACAAAATCGTCGACTTGAAGACGCCCTCCTCGGGCGAGTCGGACCGGAACGACTTTCGCGTCCTGGACTCGATGACGGCGCGGGACGAGTTGAAATTCGTCATTGGCACGCGCGGGGACTACGAGTGGGCCCGCGCCCAAATACAAGCCCACCGGCTCGAGCAGCGCGACTTTGCGCTTCTCTTCAGCTGCGTCCATGGACGGCTTGCCCACCGCACCTTGGCAGAATGGATTGTGGCCGACCGCCTCCCGGTGCGCTTCCAGCTGCAGCAGCACAAAGTGGTGTGGGAGCCGGACGCCCGCGGCGTCTAGTTGAAAGGGTCGGCTGCCAACAGGCTGGTCGTCTGGTGGATGGCGAGCAACACCGCGGCCAGTCCAAGGCAGGCGAGCCAACCGCACACCAAGGCCGCCTTGCGCGGGTGCTGGAAGTGCCTCAGCGCAAACCAGAAAACGTAGAAGGGAATGAGCAGCACCATCAACCCGGTGCCCAGGCTGCGCTGGAAGGCGAAGCGGAGAATGGGCAAGGAGAGCCCCGCCGCCGCCAGTGCGAAGAAAGCGCCTCCCCAGCCAAGCAGCGTCACGTAGAGTGCATCTCCTGGCCGCGCCGAATAGCAGGACTCGGGACGGCTTCCCACCCCTCTTGTCTCTGCCCCTGAGGAGTCCCCTGATGAATGCCTTCCGAAAACTGCTGCTCTGGGTGACCTCCGGCGGCCTCCTGGGTGGTCTGGTGACGTCGCTGGCGGCGCAGTACCTGGTGCCCAAATTCAACGCCCCCATCAGCGGGGTGTACGCCCAGTGCGACTGCGCCTCGGTGACGCTGGGGACGGCGGCGTCCATGTTTCACTGGACGCTCATCGGGACGGTGGCCGGGGCCGCCGTCGGCCTTCTGCTTGGAGTTTTCGGGGCCATGGCCCGCGAGAAGCCCGAGAAGCCCCCCGCTTCGGCGAAGCCTTCCTGAGCGAGCGCACCAAGGCCCACTTCTGCTTCCGGCCAAGGCGCTTCACGGCCGCCTCCCGGCGAAGTGCCGAGCCCCGGTCCTTCGCTGGCTCGCGGTAGACGAGTCGCACCGGGCAGCGACTCCGGGTGTAAGCGGCTCCCTTGCCCGCGCAATGGGCGGCCAGGCGCCGCACCACGTCGTTGGTGATGCCGGTGTACAGGCTGCCGTCCCGGCACTGCACCATGTAGACGCTCCACGCCTTCCCCGGCATGGCCCCCCAGGCTAGCACCCCACCAGCGCGCGCTGGCCCCGCCGGGGGCAGCCGTGCTAGGCGAGCCCCCCGCCATGAAAGCAAACCCCCTGTTGCACCTCCTCAGCTTCGTCTCGGCGCTGGCCCTGGCCGCCTGCTCCCGCTCCCAAGACCAAGTCACCTTTGACTTGCGGCGCTCCTCGCAAGGCACGCCGGTGGCCAGCTACAACGGCGGCGTCATTACGGTGGAGGACGTCAACAAAGCCCTCGGCCAGCTGCCGCCGATGCTGCGGATGCGCTACCAGACACCCGCGGCGAAGAAGGAATTCATCGAAAGGCTCATTACCCTGGACTTGCTGGCACGCGAGGCGGTGGCCACCGGGCACGCCAAGGACCCAGAGGTGGTGGAAAGCGTGAAGAATGTCCTCGCCCAGCGCGTGGTGAAGGAGGAGCGCGACAAACAGGCGCCGCCGGTGAGCGACGACGAGGTGAAAGCCTGGTACGACGGGCACACCCAGGACTTCACCCGCCCGGAGACGTGGCGGGTGAGCACCCTCTTTTTAGCCATTCCAGCCGGCGACGCGGCCAAGAAGACGGCCCAGGACGCGAAGGCCGCCAAGCTGTTGGCCCAGGCGCACAAGCTGAAGCCGGATGACTTCACCGCCTTCGGCGCGCTGGTGAAGGCCAACTCCGAGGACCCCTCCAAGAATATGGAGGGGGACCTCCGGGCCCTCACCGCCGTCGAGCTGTCCACCCGCTATGGCCCGGAGGTGGCCGCCGCGGTGGAGGCCCTGAAGCAGCCGGGCGAGCTGACGGCCCTGGTGCACAGCCGCACCGGGGTACAGTTTCTGAAGCTGCGCGCCCACACCCCGCAGACGCAGACGCCGCTGGCCGACGTGAAGGGGCAGATTCACATCCGCCTGCAGAACGAGCGCCGCAACCAGGCCTACGAGAAATTCCTGGCCGACCTCAAAACCAAGGCCAACTTGAAAGTGGACGACGCCGCCCTGGCCAAGGTGCTGGTGGACGCAAGCCCGCGGCCGGAAGAGGCGCCGGGGGCGGCGGCCCACCCCATGGGCCAGCTGCCCGTCAGCGCCCCGCGCATGCCGGCCCCCGCGCCCAGCTCGCCCGCAGTGCCGCAGGCGCCCCCCGCCAAGCCATGAGCCGGCGGGCCGCCCGGCTCGCCGCCCTCGCCTGTCTGGCGGCGGCGTGCACGCGGCGCGGCCCGCCCCAGCTCGACCCGGCCGTGGTGGCCCTGGTGAACGCCGAGCCCATTCCGGTGGCGGAATTCACCCGGGAGTTGGCCCTCGCCTATGAGGTGCCCGAGGGCGCCACCGCCCCCGCCCCCGACCAGCTGGTGGCCTTGAAGCAAACCGTGCTGCAGGAGCTGGTCGACCGCCAGCTGCTGCTGCAGGAGGCCCGGGCCAAGGGCATTTCCGTCTCCCCCGAGGCGGTGCGGACGGCGGTGGCCCAGTTGAAGGCCGAGTACCAGGACGGCCGCTTCCAGGAGGCGCTCAGTCTGGGCCGGCTGAGCGAGCCGGAATTCGAGCGGAACACGGCCGAGCGACTCACCGTGGAGAAGCTGGTGGACGAGGTGGTGTACCAGCGTGTGGCCGTCACCGAGGAGGAGCTCCAGGGCTACCTCGACTCCCACGCCGACGAATTTCAGGAGCCGGAGCAAGTGCACGCTGCCCAAATTGTGGTGAAAGAGCTGGAGGACGCGCGGCGGCTCCGCGATGAGCTGCACCGGGGGGCAAAGTTTGGCGACTTGGCCCGGGCCCACTCCCTCTCCGCGGATGCTCGCCTGGGAGGCGACCTGGGCTGGTTTCCGCGCGGAGTGATGCCCCCGGAGTTCGACGCCGTGGCATTCTCCCTGCAACCAGGGCAAATCTCCGACGTGGTGACCAGCGAATACGGCTTCCATCTCTTCAAGGTTCTCGAGCGCCGGCCGGCGCGAAAGAAGGACCTGGCGCAGGTGCGACGCGAAGTCGAGCGGCGCCTGTTGCGCGACAAGAAGGAGCAGGCGCAGGCGGCCTACGTGCAGACGTTGCGCGAGCACGCCTCCGTCCGCACCAACGACGCCGCCTTGGCCAAGGTGAGTGGGCCCCCTGCCACCCCTGCCGGGTCGACCGACGAGGCGCGCCCATGAAGCCGGCCCGCACTGCGCGCACCGCCGTCGGGCTGGGCTTGGCCCTCGGGCTACTGGCCCCCAGCGCCCGCGGCGAAATGGTGGACCGGGTGGCGGCGGTGGTGAACAACGAGATTATTACGCTGGGCGAGGTGATGAAGCGCGCCAGCGCGGAATTTCAGAAGGCCGACCAGGACGCCACCCCTGAAAGCCGCGCCAGAAAGCACGAGGAAATTACCCGCCGCGTGCTCGACCAGCTGATTGACGAGCGCGTCCTCGACCAGGAGCTGCGCGAGTCCAAGCTCACCATCGACGACAAGCAAGTCGACGCGAGCATCCAGGAGGTGATGAAGCGCTACAACTTCACCGCCGACCAGTTCGCCCAAGCGGTGGCCAACGAGGGCCTGACGCTTTCCGAGTACCGAGAGCAAATGCGCCGGCAGCTCGGCCGCTACCAGCTGCTTCGCGAGAAGGTGGCCAAGCTGGTGAAGGTTTCCGACGCGGACGTCCAGAGCGAGTACGACCGGATGGCGCGCGAGGAGGGCAAGGAGCTGGAGGTGCACGTGCGGCAGATTGTGATTCAGGTGCCAGGCACCGCCACTCCGGCCGACGTGGACAAGGCCTACGAGTTGGCCAAGTCCATCGCCGCCGAGGCCCGCCAGGCGGGCGTGGACTTCGCCACCTTGGCCAAGCAAAAAAGCCAGGGCTCGAGCGCCCAGGATGGCGGGGACTTGGGCTTCTTCCGACACGGAGCCATGGTGCCGGCCTTCGAGAAGGTGGCCTTCAGCCTCAAACCGGGAGAAGTCTCGGACCCGGTGCGGACCAGCCTCGGCTGGCATGTGCTCAAGCTGGAGGAGGTGCGCGCCATCGGGCTCTTGCCCCTGGCCGAGCTCAAGCCGCAGATTGAGGAGAAGCTGCGGCGCGAGCAGGGCGAGCGGGCCTCGCTGCAGTACGTGAAGCAGCTGAGGGATGCGGCCGTGGTGGAGATTAAGCTCGCGCCGCTGCCGGTCGCCGTCCAGCAGAAGGCCCCGTGACGCTCCCCAAGGTGGGCATCTCCATGGGCGACCCCTCGGGGATTGGCCCAGAAGTGCTGGCCGACGCGCTCGGGCACCCGGACGTCCAAGCAGCGCTGGTCCCCATCCTCTTCGGCGACGGCCCCACCCTCGAGCGCTTCGCCAGCCTGCGCGGCTTGGAGCGCCTCTTGCCCGGCAGCTTGGGCCCCTCCAGCGGCCCGGCGCTGGTGAGGGTCACCGAGCTGTCGGCCAAGGACGCCCGCCCCGGCAAGCCCACCCGGGCCGGCGGCAAGGCGCAGCTCGGCTATGTGCAGGCGCTGGTGGCGGCGGCCAAGGCAGGCCTGGTGGATGCCCTGTGCACTGCCCCCGTCTCCAAAGAGCAAATTCTCCGCACCGGCACCCGCTTCTACGGGCACACCGAGCTGCTGGCCGAGGCCTTCGGCTGCGAGGTGTTGATGCTGATGGACGGCCCTCGGGTGCGGGTGGCGTTGGCCACCAACCACCTGCCGCTGCGCGACGTCAGCGCCGCCTTGAGCGTGAAGCGCCTCACCGCGCAGCTGCAGCTGTTGTCCGCGGCGCTCAAGCCAAGGTTGCGCCGCCCCCCACGCCTGGCCGTCACTGGCCTCAACCCCCACGCTGGCGAGGGCGGCCTCCTCGGCGACGAGGAGGTGCGCACCATTGCCCCGGCCGTGGCCCGCGCCCGCCGGCG
Source organism: Myxococcaceae bacterium (assembly GCA_052147975.1). Classification (GTDB taxonomy): domain Bacteria; phylum Myxococcota; class Myxococcia; order Myxococcales; family Myxococcaceae; genus JADGRA01. Next base: position 15,007 of record JBKQJL010000053.1, on the reverse strand, counting down.
CGGCGTGGACTGCACCGGGCCGCTGCCGGCTGATGGACTCTTCGCCCACCCCGAGCGCATGCCCTTCGACGCGGTGCTCGTCATGTACCATGACCAGGGACTGGTGGTGGCCAAGGCACTCGACTTCGAACGCACGGTGAATGTCACCCTGGGCCTGCCGTTGCCCCGCACCTCGCCCGACCACGGGGTGGCCTACGCGCTGGCCGGCACCGGACAGGCCAGCGCCACCCCCATGGTGTCGGCACTGCTGCGGGCCGCCGAGCTGGCCTCCCCGCGACGCCCGCGCGCCGTCCGGAGTGGCCGTTAGCGCACAGGAGACGGGCCGAGCAGCCGCGCCAGCTTCGCCGCGCACCACACCACCGGCACGGACAGGCCCACCGAGGCTTGCCCCGACTCGAAGACGTAGAGCACGTCCCCTCCGTAGCGGCAGGCCTCGCGCAGCACCAGCTGCTGCTTGCACTCCTCGAGGCTGTCGGCCTCGGCCGACACGGTGGCAATGTCCTCGATGGGTTGGGCGGGCCGGTCTCGGCGCGACAACAACAGCTGCACCGGACAGCCGTCCGGCTTGGCGGGCCCAGGCGTGCCAATGAAGGCCGGCGGGCGTCCCTCGGCCACCGGCCGAGGCTCGCTCACGCACCCGAGGAGAGCCAGAAGGAGGACACCGCCGGAAGCGAGAGGCCGCACGCGCGCTTGGCGGTGGACTGTCCCTCGGCCCCTCCTCCGGACGCAAGCGAAGGGGAGGCAGCGGCCCGCTAGAAAAAAAGCAGCTGCACCGACTTCCACCCCCACCAACTGCCCAAGGCCAGGGAGAGTGCTCCGGTGGTGGCCAACAGCACCGCATTCCACCGGCTCCGCGCCTGCAAGCGGCCCAGCGACATGCCGGCCAACCCAGTCAACAGCCCCATGCCCAAGACGGAGCCAATGCCGAAGAGGCCGATGTACGCCAGGCGCGCGGCCGGCGTCGGCATGCGGGCCAACACCAGCGCGGTGAGCGCCCCGCTGCCGGCCAGCCCGTGGACGAGCCCAATGGCCAACGGCCGCGGGGCCAGCGTCCAGTGCCTCAGGTGCAGGTGCTCGGGCTTGGCCGCCGGGTGGGCGTGTCGCTGCCGACCGTGCCAATGCGCCGCGCTCGGCCCGGAGGCCCCTTCGGCCGCGGCGCGCAGCAGGCCCCGGAGCCCCAGCAACACCAGCATGGCCGCCACCACGCACTCGAAGCCCTGCTCGATGGCGGGGGGAAGGTGCGTCTGCAGAAGGGCCAGGACTCCGGCCACCGCCAGAAGGCCCAAGGTGTGCCCCACCCCCCACACCGCTCCCAGGAAAAGGCCCGCCCCGGCATTCCGGCGCTCCGCCACCAAGGTGGACACCGCGGCCAGGTGGTCCGGCTCGAAGGCGTGCCGCAGCCCGAGGAGGACGCCCAACACCAGTCCTCCGAGAATGGCGAACACGGGCCGGGGGGCCTCCGTGCGGCCGCCTCCTGGAGGACGCTTGCTTCTCCCCGGGGGCCGCAGGCCAGCGTTTCCCAAAAGCCGTCGGCCGGCAAGCCCTTCGGCCCCTCCAGGCGGAGTGCGCCCGCGCTTAGGCGGCGCGCAGGGTAATTTCGGCGATTTCCGGCGCCGCACCGAGCCGCATCCGCGGCCCCCAGGTGCCCGTCCCGCGGTGGGTGTACACCCAAATCCCCCACAGCTTGCGCAGGCCACTGAGGACTGGCTGGCTCAGCCATACCAGCAGGTGGAAGGGGAAAATTTGTCCCCCGTGGGTGTGTCCCGACAGCTGCAGGTGCACGCCGGCGTCCGCCGCGGTGCGCGCAGCGGCCGGCTGGTGCGCCAGCAAAATGCGCGGGACGCCGGGCGGCGCACCGAGGAAGGCCAAGTCTGGACGGCAGGCGTGGTCCGGGTGAAAGCGGATGCCCTGGAGGTCCGGCACGCCGCCCAAGGCGAGCTCGCTGCCGCCCCGGGCGATGACGCGGTGGGTGTTGCGCAGCACGGTGAGGCCGAGGCGGTCGACTTCCGTCTCCCACGCCGGTCCGCCCCAGTAGTACTCGTGGTTACCGGTGACGTAGTACACGCCGAAGCGGGCCCGCAGCTCGCCCAGCGGCGCGATGAAGTCCCGCACCGCCGGCACCAGCCCGTCCACCAAGTCCCCCGTCACAGCCACCACGTCCGGGGCCAGCGCATTCACCCGCGCCACCACCCGCTGCAGAAACCGGCGGTCCATCGGCCGGTGGATGTGGAGGTCGGAGATTTGCACAATCCGCAGCCCCTCCAGCCCGCTCCCCAGCCCAGCCAGACGCACCGTCACCCGGCGCAACCGCAGCACCATCGCTGCGCTGAAGAGCGCCCACACCGTCAGCGAGACGGCCAGGACGAGAATACAGGCAGCCTGCCAGCGCGCCTCGTCCACCCGCGCCGCGCCTTGCGGAAAGCCTCGGGCCACGTCCCACCCCAGCCGGCCGACGTCCGTGACGACGGTGGCGGTGAGAAGAATGCCGGACGCCCCCAGCCAAAAGGTGGCGAAGGCGAAGAGGGCCCGGGTGAGGCGATTGCCGGACGCCCGCACCAGGAAGAAGCCGGCAGGCACGGCAGCGAAGGCGAGCCCGAGCAGTGCCCAGCCGAGCGCGGCCCAGCCCGCAGGGAGGTGCGTGTCGGACAGAAGACGCAGCCCGGCGTAGAGGTGCAACAGCCCGAGGACGGCGGCGATGACGAGGACGCAGGAAAGCAGCCGACGGCGCTGCGGAAAGGGCTGGGGCATGGAGGGCTGTTGCGAGCTGTAACAGCCGAGTCTCCCTGGTGCAGCAACTGTGCTTCCGGCGACACCGCGTCGTCACGCAATGGCCGGCGGGCTGGAGCGTTCTTCTCCTCGCAGGCGGTCGATGATGGCCACCTGTCCTGAGGAGTGCTGCACCATGAATTCCATCGTTGCCGAGAAGCGCATTACCTCGTTCGGACTTCCCCTGCTGGTCATCGCGCTGTGCCTGTTTTACGCGCTCGGGGCGGCAGCGCTGGTGGTGGAGGCAGTGCGCTCGGGTGAGCTCGCTGCCATGGCGGCCTCCCATGCCGGGGTGTCACTCGTCGCTTCTGGACGTCCTTCCTGAAGCGTCAGGGGCCCACCAGGGCCGAGAGCTCGCCCGAGTTCTCGGCCCAAAAGAAGCTTTCGCGAAGCACGGCGGGGAGGACATTCTTTCGGATGCACCACAGCTGCCAAGCGCCCTCCCACGCTCCGAGCCGCGCCACCGCATTGACGTCGGGCTGCTCCCGGTAGCAGCGGTTGAGCTGCGTCACCAGCGCGGCCACGTCCGGAATCGCCCATCGCTGCTCCTTGCCCTCGACGCGCACCCACAGCTCGGGCGGGTCCGTTCGCGCGTCGAGGACCCGCAGCCGAGCGGCGGGACCCCCCAGGTACGTGCACAACGGACCGACCAAGTCGTCCGCACGCACGTCCAGGGCCACCGACAGCCCACCCTCGAGCGCCCCGGCGGCGCACAGGCTGAGCAGCGAGGGCGCCTGGACCGGCGCCGCGCGCAAGAGCCCGAGCTCCAACAGGCGCTGCACCTCGCCCGGCGTCATGGGGGAAAAAGTCTAGCCGTGCGCGGAGAGCTCCGCGACACGGGCCGGCCCTGGACCGACGACTCGGTTTTTGCCCAGGCGCTTGGCCTCGAATGTCCGCGCGTCCGCCTGGGCCAGCACCCTCTCGAAGTCCTGCCCGTCGGCCGGCCAACTGGCGACGCCGACGCTCATGGTGACGCTGAGCGCAGCGCGGCCAAGGGGCACCCGCAGCCCGGCAATCTCCTGCCGCAGGCCGTCCAGTCGGAGCACCGCCTGGGCGACGTCGGTGGCCGGAAAGGCGAGGACGAATTCATCTCCCCCCAGCCGAGCGGCCAGGTCACTCTTGCGGATGGACTGCCGCAGGCGGTGGGCCACGGCCTGCAGCGCGAGGTCTCCGCCGGCATGGCCGTGCGCACTGTTCATCTCGCGGAAGCTGTCGAGGTCGGCCACGGCGATGGCCAAGGAGCCTCCCGTCCGGCGGGCGCGGCTCATCTCCTCCTCCAGGCGCTCCTCAAACCAAGCGCGGTTGGCCAGGCCGGTGAGTGCGTCGGTTCCCGAGAGGTGGCGCCAGCGGTGGCCGCGCAGCGCCACCGCGGCTCCCATCAACCCCGCCCCGGCCAGCACCACCATGCGTGACACTTGCGACGTCCAGCTGAATTCACCGTACATGGGGTGGGCCGACGCCGCCGCCGCCAAGTCCCAGTGGGAGGAGGCGTAAATGGACAGTCCCAGGTACTCGGCCGCGGCCAGGGCCGCCGCCAGCACGCACAAGCGCCAGTCGTAGCGCAACCCGGCGCTGGCAATGGCCAGGAAGTACACCTCGAAGACGACGCGGCTATTCAACGCCGTCAACGGACGGTCGAGGACGAAGAAGACGGCCAGCCCGGCGCTCACCAGGGTGACGTCCAAGACAATACTCAGCACCCCAATCCACGGCCGGTAGCCGTACCGGACGGCGACGTAAATGAGCAGCGCCGCTGCCAAGCCGGCCGCCGTCAGCCCGCGCCCCACCGCCGCCTCCTGACTGAAGAAGGCCGCCCGGCGCGGCACGCCTCCCAGGCCCAACAGCGGGGTGAGCTGGATGAGGGCCAACAGGGCGATGGACACCAGGCGCACCTTGGCGACGAGCCGCTCGCCGCTCTCCCCCGCTTCCACGACGAGCTGGGTGCGTTGCTGGAAGGCCCGACGAAGGCGCCTCACGAGAAGATGGAAGCGCCGAGCGAGGCCCAGCGGGAAATTTCCCGCAGACGTTTTCACTGTGGCCCTCCACTCTACTCCCGCAGCGTCGTCACTCGTGCGCGCTTTTTTGCCGGACACTGCTGCGGGCGGCGCGCGCTCACCTTGCGCACCGGGGCCCCTCGTGAGAAGGCGGCCTCTGCCACCCAGGCCAGGCCTGGGTGGCCGCGTACCCCCGTCGCGACGCCCCAGGCTTCCCCATTTTGGCACGGGGCCCGTCGGTGGGAGGGGGTGAGGAGCGTCCCAGGGGCTCTGGCGGCACCCACCTTGTGAGCACGGTGCAGGCCAGCGCCCCGGCCGGTTGTTGCAGCGGCTTTCACCCCAGCGGAGGCAGCCGGCCTAGACGTTGAAGCGGAAGTGCATGCAATCGCCGTCCCGCACCACGTAGTCGCGGCCCTCCACGCGCAACAGGCCCTTCTCGCGCACCGCCGCCTCGCTGCCGTACTTGAGCAAGTCCTTCCAGTCGAAGACTTCCGCCTTGATGAAGCCCCGCTCGAAGTCCGAGTGGATGACGCCGGCTGCCTCCGGCGCCTTGGCCCCTTTGTGGAACGTCCACGCCCGGCACTCCTCCTCGCCCACGGTGAAGTACGTCTGCAGGCCGAGCAGCGCGTAGCCGGCGCGCACCACTTTATTCAGCCCGGGCTCGCTGAGCCCCACCGAGGCGAGGAAGGCGGGACGCTCGTCCGGCGGGAGTTGCTGGATTTCGGCTTCGATGGCCGCCGCCAGCACCACCGCCTCGGCCCCCTCGGCCGCGGCCAGCTGGCGCACCGCCTGGACGTGGGCGTCCTGCGCTTCCTGCCCGAGCTGCGCCTCGGAAATGTTGGCGACGTAGAGGACTGGCTTGTCGGTGAGGAGAAACAAGTCCCGCAGTCGCGCGCGCTCGTCCGGCGACAGCCCTTGGGCCCGCACCGGCTGGCCAGCATCCAGCGCCGCCTTGACGCGGTCCAGCAGCAACAGCTCGGCCTTGGCCTCCTCGCCCGCCTTGCCGCCCGCCTTGGCCGCCTTCTGGGTGCGCTCGCGCCGCTTGTCGACGGTGTCCAAGTCCTTGAGGCAGAGCTCGGTGTCCACCACCTCGTGGTCCCGCAGCGGGTCAATGCCCCCCTCGACGTGGACGACGTTGGGGTCCACAAAGCAGCGCAGCACGTGCAGCACCGCGTCCACCTGGCGGATGTTGGCGAGGAATTGGTTTCCGAGCCCTTCCCCCTTGGAGGCCCCGCGCACCAGGCCGGCGATGTCCACAAACTCGAGCGTGGCGTGAAGCGTCTGCTTCGGCTTCACCAGCGCGGACAGCTGCTCCAGGCGCAAGTCCGGCACCGGCACCACGCCCACGTTGGGCTCGATGGTGCAGAAGGGGTAATTGGCCGCCTGGGCCCCAGCCGCGGAGAGGGCGTTGAAGAGCGTGGACTTGCCCACGTTGGGCAGCCCGACGATGCCGATGCTCAGTCCCACGGACGCTTCAGGAGGGCCGCGTCGAGGCGGTGCGGCCGAGGGACTCGAGGTACTGCTGCGCCAGCTTGCGCTGCTTCTCGGCGTCGAGCTGCTCGCCCAGCAGCTTCTCGGCAATTTGGATGGCCAGCTCGGCCGCCACGCCTTTCACTTCCGCCACCGCCTTCAACTTCTCGTCCTCGATGGAGCGCTTGGCATCCGCCTTGAGCTCCTCGGCCTGGGCCCGGGCCTTGGCCAAGAGGTCCGCGCGCAGCCGTTCCACGTCCTCGGCGTTCTTGCGCACCATCTCCCCCGCCTCGCGCCGGGCCTGGGCGATGGCCGCCTTTTGCTCGCCGAGCAGCTTTTCCGCCTCGGCCCGCTCGTGCTTGGCCGCGTCAATGGAGGCCTGGATGGCCTTCTCCCGTTCATCGACGCGGGTGACGATGGGGCCCCAGGCCACCCGCCGCAGGACGTAGGAGGCGATGGCGAAGGTGACCAGCGTCCAGAAAATGAGGCCGGGCTTGACTTCGAGGAAGCCACTTTCAGCGAGCAGGAGGGGCATGGGCAGGGGCCAGTCGGAGGCGAAAAGGAGCTCCTCCCCAGGGGGCAATTCCCCCTGGGAGGGAGCCGGGAGTCATCCGTCGTTACGTCTTACCGGCGAGGAGGAAGGCCACCACGATGCCGGCGAAGCCGACGCCTTCAATCAGCGCCGCAGCAATCAACATGCTGGTGCGGATGTCATTGGTGGCCGCCGGCTGACGGCCGGTGGCCTCCATGGCCGAGGCGGCCAGCCGACCGATGCCGACGCCGACGCCGAGCACGGACAGGCCAGCGGCAATGCCGGCGCCGAGGAATGCAAGAGCAAGGTTGGTCATTTCTCTTTCCTACTGCAGGACAGCCAGTTTGGACCCTGCGTCAGGGGGGGTCGTTCTTCCCCAGGGTGACCTCCCGTCGCCGACCATTCGGCACGGGGTGCGTGAAGTCCGTCAATGCGCGGCGGGCGGGTGCCCCTCCTCCGCGGCGTGCTCCTCGTGGTGTCCCATCGCCACGCCCATGCCGATGAAGAGCGAGGAGAGCATGGCGAAAATGTAGGCCTGGAGGAAGGCGACGAAGAGCTCGAGGAAGTAGATGGCCATTCCCAGTGGGACGGCCACCGCCGCCACCGCAATGTGGCCAATGAAGAAAATGAGGCCAATGAGACAGAAGAGGACAATGTGCCCGGCCAGCATGTTGGCGAAGAGACGCAAAGTCAGGGCGAAGGGCTTGGTGAAGAGCCCCAGCACTTCCACCGGAATCATGATGGGCCACAGGAAGACGGGAACGCCTCCGGTGAGGTGCTTGAGGTAACCCCGAAAGCCGGCCGAGCGGATGCTCGCAATTTGCGTGAGCAGGAAGGTGATGGCCGCCAGGGCGCCGGTGACGGCAATGTTGCCGGTGGCGCTCGACATCCACGGGAAGAGGCCCAACAGGTTGACGGCCAGGATGAAGAAGAAAACCGACAAGAGGTAGGGCACGTAGCGGGGCCCTGCCTCTGGACCAATGTTGGGGATGGCAATCTCGTTGCGCACGAAGACCACCATCATCTCCAGGAAATTGGCGAGCCGTCCGCGCGGCACCAGCCCGCCGTCCTGCTTCCGGGCGCCGAGCAGGAAAAGGAGGATGAGCAGGCTCGAGGCGAGGATGAGCATCGCGCTCATCTTGCTCAAGGAGAGGTCCAAGCAGCCGGCGGCCAGCGACGCCGGCGCGGCTGGGTCGGCCGGGCAGGCGTGCGCCTTGAGCGGCACGCGCCACACCGGAAAGCGGTATTTGAATTCCTTCTCCTGAAGCGGGACTTGGAATTCCACCGAGTCCGAGTCAAGGACGTGGTGGAGGATGTAGCCGGCCGTGTCCTGCGGGGGCTCCTCGCGCTGATGGGCCACCTCCACCACGTGCCCGGGCGGAAGGCGGTGCTTCTCCGGCTGCGCCGGCGGCTCCTCGGCGCCGAGCGCCACCGTGGCCAGAGCCCAAGCGCACAGCGCCACCCACCGACTCACGTTGCACCCGGTTGCCGGCGGCGAGACGCCACCAGGAGAAAGGACACTTCCAAAAGCAGCCCCGTCCCGAAGACGGCGCAAAAGCCAGCCGTGAAGGCCACCGCGTTTCCGGCGTGGCCGCGCAACCACAGCACGCCGGCGACCCACAGCAGCACCCGGGCGAAAAAGAGGGCTACCGTCCAGCCGAGGGCACCATTGAGGCCCTTGCGCAGCGCCTGGGACTTCACCCCCAGCCCGCCAATCCCGGACAGCACGGCCAGCGCGACTCCCAGCCGGGCATCGCGCGCCTGGTCAGGCCACCCGGCCGCCAGGGCAAAGCCCAGGCCGCCCAAGGCCACCATGCCTGCCGCGAAGGGGATGAAGACGCGCGTCACGGGTGCTTTCCCAGCTGCGAGAGACTGCGAATCAACCTCCAGAAGCCCAACCCCAAGCCCAACCCCAGTCCGCTCACCACCCCCCACGGCTCCCAGCCCAGCTTGCGGTCCACCACCACGCCCAACCCTGCGCCCAGCAGCAGCGCGGCCACCATCTGCCAGACCGCGTCCAGGTACGGCGCCGCCCGGCGCTGCGCGCCGGCCAGCCCGTCGTCCTCTGAGTGCTTGGCCACTGGAAAAGAGCGACTTCAAAGGCCTCCCGGGAGAGGGAGCCGCGGCGCGCTGTAGCACCCGGCCCGGCCAGGGTGCAACCATCCGCAACGCCTCGGACTTCTCACAGCGTGCGAAAGGCCTTCCGGGCGCCCTCGAGGGTGTGCGCCACCGCCTCCGGCCCCATGGCCAGCGAGGCGAAGGCCGCCTCGAATTGACTCGGCGGCAAGTAGACGCCCGCCTCCAGCATGGCGTGGAAGAAGCGGCCGAAGCGCTCGGTGGACGCCGTCTTGGCGCTGGCGTAGTCGTACACCGGCCCGGGGGTGAAGAAGAGCGTCCACATGCTGCCCACCCGGTTGAGGGTGACGGCGATGCCGGCCGCTTTGGCCTCCTGCAGGAGCCCCTCCTCCAGCGCCCGGCCCACCGCCTCCAGTCGAGCGTAGGCCCCTTCCTCCTCGAGCGCCTTCAGGCAGGCCAGCCCAGCCGCGACGGCCAGCGGGTTTCCGGACAGCGTGCCGGCCTGGTACACCGGCCCCTCCGGCGCCACTTTCCCCATCACGTCTCGCCGCCCCCCGTACGCCCCCACCGGCAGGCCGCCGCCGATGACTTTGCCGAGACAGGTGAGGTCCGGCTGCAGCCCGTACAGCGCTTGCGCGCCGCCCGGCGCCAGGCGGAAGCCCGTCATCACTTCGTCCAAAATGAGGAGTGCGCCGTGGGCGCGGGCCAGCGCCTGCAGGCCGGCGAGAAAGCCTGGGCCCGGCACCAGCACGCCCATGTTTCCCACCACCGGCTCGACAATGACGGCCGCAATGCGCTCGCCTTGGGCGGCGAAGAGTGCCCGGGCGGCTTCCAAGTCGTTGTAGGGCAGCGTCAGGGTGAGCTGCGCTAGCGCCTTGGGGACGCCGGGCGAGTCCGGCAGCCCAAGCGTCTCGACGCCGCTGCCGGCCTTCACCAGGAAGCTGTCGCCGGCGCCGTGGTAGCAGCCCTCGAATTTCACCAGCACCTCCCGGCCGGTGAAGCCCCGTGCCAGCCGCACCGCGGCCAGCGTGGCCTCGGTGCCGGAGGAGGTGAGCCGCAGCATCTGCACTGCCGGCATGCGGCGACAGACCAGCTCGGCCAGCTCCACCTCGGCAGCGTGCGGGGCGCCGAAGGACGTCCCTCGGCTGGCCGCGTCTGTCACCGCGCGCACCACCGCCGGGTGGGCGTGCCCGAGAATGAGGGGGCCCCAGCTTCCCACGTGGTCCACGTACCGGTTGCCGTCGACGTCCGTCAGCCAGGCCCCGGCGCCCTCTCGGAAGAAGACGGGCGTTCCACCCACTCCCCGGAAGGCCCGCACCGGCGAATTCACCCCGCCCGGCATCCGCTGCTGCGCGCGGGCGAAGAGGGCCTGGCTTTGGGCGTGCTCCATGGCTAGTCCCCATGCTCCTTGGCCGCCTCGGCAGCCGTCCCACCGGCGGCCTCCACGCTGGTCTTGGCCTGGTTGGTGCGCGCATGGTGCGGGGCGAGCTCCCCCTTGGCGAAGGCCGCAGCCTGGCCCAGGCCAGCCGGCGTCGTCTGGGCAATGCGCGCCCGAGTGCGGGCAATGGCCGCCTGCACCACTTTGGGGTCTGGGTGGCGGGGCAATGCCGCCACCCAGGCCTTAATTGCCCCCGAGCTGTCGCCGTCCTCGGCCCGCAGCTTCCCGAGCTCGAAGAGGGCGTGGGGGGCCAGCTCGCTGCTCGGGTAGCGCTCGGCCAGGGACTGGAAGGCATGCTCGGCTTGGGCCCGCGTCGCCTCCTGCATGGCGTAGGCCTGGCCCGCTAGAAACAGCGCATCCGGCACCCGCGGCGAGTCCGGGAAGCTTTGCATCAGCTTCTCGGACTCGATGGTGCACTGCTGGTAGTCCCCCAACTCGAAGTACAGCTTGCACACCTCGTAGCTCAAGTCCGCGGCGCGGGCTGGCTTGCGCGCCAACGCCGCGGTGAGCTCGGCAATGGCCCCGCGCAAGTCGTGGTAGTGGTGGTGGAGAATTTCGGCCAGCAGCACGTGCCCTTCCACCGTCTCCGGGGCTTCCGGCGCCTGCGCCACCAGCTCGCGGTAGACACCCAACGCCTTGGCCACGTCCCGCAGCTCCAGGTAGTAGGTGTCCGCAGCGCCGCGCAGCGCGGCGGCGCGCACCGCCGTCCCGGCTGGCGAGCTCTCCTTCTCCACCGCGTCCAAGGCCAGCCGGTACTCGCGCAGCGCCGTTTGGGGCCGGTGCTCGAAGACGGCATCACGGGCCGCCACCAGGTGCTCCTCCGGCGAGCGACTGCAGCCGCCGACGGCCAACGCCGCGCCCACCAGCAGCAGCCGGCCCCTCATGGGCAACTCACCGTCACCCGCACGCACGCCGTCGAGGCGCACAGCACGCAGGTGCTGGTGTAGTCCTCCGGGGAGGTGGTGACGCACACCGTGTCGTTTCCCGTCCGCGGGCAGTCCTCGGAGGTGACGCACCGCACCGCACCGCCGTCGGACAGGACGAGTGCGCTCCGCGTGCTGGGGCACGGGCTGCACGCGGCCTCGGCCAGCGCCGCCGCGGCGAGGAGAAAGGGCATTCTGCGACTCAAGGGCTCCCTTGGGTGTCTAGCAACAACCCACAGGAAGCGGAAACAGCACCGCACTCAACTCTTCGGGACGGCCCTGAGGACGGCCTTGCCGTCCTTCACCACCACCTTGTACTCCACGTCCCGGGCCCCGTGCCGCTCCAGGAGCTCTGGCACTTGCCTGCGGAGCGAGTCAGCAACCGACTCGTAGCTGAGGCGACTGACGTCCTCCTGGCAACTGCGCTTGGCCGCCAGGTAGGCCTCGTACACCGCCCGCAGCCGCGGCTCGGCCAGGGCCTCCCGGGCCGCCCTCCCTTGCGTCCCGGCGGGAATGGGAGCCAGCGGCCGGCGCACCCCGCTTTGGGTGCCAATGGGAATGGTGATGGGCGCCACCGCCGGCACCGGGCCCGGCCGCACCGCACCGCCCTGGGTGCCGGTGGGCACCGCCGCCGGAGGGGCGCTTGCAGCGCCGCTCGGCGCGAGGGCCGCGGGCGTGGCCACCGCCGCCGCGGAGGGCAACGGCGGAGGGGCGGGCACGGCTTCGGCGGCTGGCACCTCGTCCGTCTTGCGCCGTCGGCGCGCCTTGAAGAGGTCACGGCGGTAGGTGCCGTTCTCCATCTCGCTCAGCGTCCGCTGCCACAGCCTGTCGTAGGTGGTGAAGCGCTGCTGCAGGGCCTGGGTGCGAAACTTCAAGACGGCGCTGCGCGGCTGGCCTCCCCGCAGCTTGGCCAGCCGCTGGCGCAGGGCGCCATCGGCCTTCGTCGGAGGGTGGCGGTCGACGCCCAAAAAGTATTGCTCGTAGTGTGCCTTGAGCTCGCTCAGGGCCACCTCGAGCTCTTCGAGCTCGCGCGTCAGCGCTTCGGACTCCGGGAGTCGCGGTTCCGCCTCGGAACGCTGCACAGCCATGGCCACTGGGGAGGATTTCAGCAACCCCCAGCCAGCGCAAGCTAGGGCGCGGAGAGGAGCGGGTTGGCGCGGATGACGGCCGCCTCCTGGGGCGTCAGCTGGCCCTCGGAGGAGGTGGTGAGAATCCAGAACATGAGCAGGTTCGCCCCGCCACACTGCTGGGTGGCCCCCGAGCACACATCATTCGAGACGAGGGTGGGCAGTCCGCCGTCCGGGTTGTTGGAGCAGGCTTGCGCGGCAGCGCCCGTCTCGCACAGCGCGCAGACGCACGTCGCCGTGTCCGCCAGCGGGTCGAAGACGTCTCCCGTCTCCTCGGTGGGGTGGTACAGCCCAAGGAAGTGGCCCGTTTCATGTCCGGCGATGTCGGCGACTTCATCCGGCCCGCACGCCGCTGGGTCGAGCGCGGTCGAGCAGTTCCCGGTGGCGTTGAGGTCGGCCACGGACACCGCCGAGCCGCCGATGATGGTGCCGTTGAAGGTTCCCATCCCGGGGATGCTGCCGTCCTTGCCCACAATTTGGTCGCCTTGCGCGTCGATTGGCGCGAGCTCATCCACGAAGAAGAGCGCCATGGTGCGCCCCGGCTCGGCCAGCGTCATCATCTGCCGAAAGTCGCTGCAGGGCTGCTCGGTGACGGTGTCGTCCACCGAGGGCAAAGAGGAGTACTTGTTGATGGCCCACAGGGGCACGTCGTGGAACGTCACGGTGCTCACGCACACGCCCGCCTGCGCGTAAAAATTCGCATACTGCCTGACGAAGCGCTGCACATTGGGACTGTTGACGGCGAAGCCGGCGTCCAGCATCTCGGTGACCAAGTAGACGTCTGCGGCCAGCGGGGCAGTCGAGGTGGACGTCGCCGGCCCCGGTGTCACCACCACCGAGACGTCGTAGGTATTTTGCATGGTGCCCCCATCGCAGGCGTACACCTGGGGAAGCTCGCGGGCGTAGTCGCTGACGTCGAAGCTCCATGCCCCGCCTGGGAGGCCACCGTCGAGGCTGAGGGCTAGGCCAGCCGTGGTGTTGGGAAAGTTGAGCGCCTGGGCGAAGGGCGCCTGGCCGCCCACCAGGAAGAAGAGAAGCAACGCCGTCGTCTCGTCGGCCGGCAAGTTCGCGCTGTCGTCGAAAAAGACGGCTCCCTGGGGCGTCAAGATGGGCGTCGGCACCGGGGCGTTGGTGATGGGCGTGAATTGGCCCGGGCCCGTTTCGCATTCGACGAAGGGATTGGGCGTCGTCACTGCCTGGCTGATGATGGAGAAGCCCACCGCGCCGGCCGGCACCTGAAAGGACAGCGTGTCACCGGGGCTGTGGGTGCCGAAGCGCTGCACGTCCGCGGGCGGCAGGGCGCTGGTCACCACCGGAGTCCGGCAGCCAGGGTCTGTCGAGGGCCCGGCCGGGGTGCCGACCACCAGCGTCGGCGCCGGACAACTGATGCCGCTCGCCACCGGAAGCGTCGGCGTGAGGCAGAGGTTGCCGACGGCGGTGGTGGTGCAGCTCAAAGACGCCGGACACTGCGAGGCCCCGCCGCACGTCTGCAGGCAGTAGCTGCTGCCGGTGGACAGCATCGGGCTGCAGGCTGTCCCCGAGGGGCAGCTGCCCGGGTTGCACACGGCGGTGCAGGCGCCGGTGGGAAAGTCCGAATTCTGCATGCAGCTCAGCCCACCGCTGCAGCCGCTGGAGCACACCCCCCCGGTGGGGCCGCCGTCGTTTCCATTGCCTCCGCTGGTGGAGCTGCAGGCCACCAACAACAGCAAACTGCTGCACGCGACCGCGCTCCACTGGCCAGCGTTTCGCACTCGGGGACACTCCTCTTGGGCAGCCTGCCCGCCGGCAGACGCTAGCATGGACTCCGCGGCCCCCTCAGGCGGCGGCAGGCAGCCCCGTCGGCAGCGGCGGCAGCGGCTGGACGCCCCGCATCCCCCGCACCATCACCACCGCGCCGGCGGCAAACATCCCGAGGGAAATAAACTGGCTGGTCGAAAAATTGTACCAGGCCTCCGGAGGAAAGCGCTCGGCCAAACCCAACAGGCCGAAGGACTCGAGGAAGCCGTGCAGCGTGCCCCGCTCCAAGTCCCCCCGAAACAACTCCACCGTCGTGCGCAACACGGCGTATGCCATGAGCCACAGGGCGAGAATTTCGCCGTGAAACCGCTTGTACCGGCGGGCCACAATCAGCAGCGCGAAGAGGACTAGCTGTCCGATGGACTCGTACAGCTGGGTGGGGTGCAACGGAAGCGTCGTGCCGTGCTCGGCCACCCACTGGCTGAGGAGAACGGCCCCCGGCTGCGGGTGGTGCAGAATTTCTCCCGTCGACTCCACCACCCAGCGGCCGGTGTCATTGGCCTCCGAGCTGAAGGCCAGGGCCGCGGTGTGGGTGAGTCTGCCGAAAATGTCCCGCGCCACCGAGGCGCCCGGAAACTGCACCGCCCAGTGGACGTGGCTGGCCGGCCGCCCCCAACAGCAGCCGGCGCTGAAGCAGCCGAGCCGGCCAATGCACTGGCCCAAGGCGACGCTGGGGATGGCCACGTCGGACAGGCGAAGGAAGGGAATGTTGTGTTTTCGGGCGAACCAAAACGAGGTGGCCATGGCCCCCAACAGCCCGCCGTAGAAGACGAGGCCGCCGAAAAGCCAGTCGATGAGACGCACCGGAAAGTTGTCGAAGAGGGTGGGAATGGCGGCCACGGTGTCCTGCCAATTCACCAGCATGAAGAGAAGACGGCTGCCGA
>JBKQJL010000052.1:0-6609 GCA_052147975.1 Myxococcaceae bacterium | reverse complement strand
GGTGGCCGCGGCGTCCGACGCTTCGGCCAGCTTCTTCGCCGCGTGCTGCACTGCCTTGACGATGTTGTGGTAGCCGGTACAGCGGCAGAGGTTGCCCTCCAACCCGGCGCGGATGGCGTGCTCGTCCGGGTGAGGGTTGCTTTGAAGCAGCCCGTAGGCGGCCATCAGCATCCCGGGGGTGCAGAAGCCGCACTGCAGCCCGTGCTCTTCCCAGAAGCCCTCCTGCAGCGGGTGCAGCTTGCCGTCCTGGGCCAGGCCCTCCACGGTTCTCACCTCGCTGCCGTCGGCCTGGACAGCCAGCACGGTGCACGCCTTCACCGTCTTACCGTCCAAAAGCACAGTGCACGCCCCGCACTGGCTGGTGTCACAGCCGACATGCGTCCCGGTGAGCGAGAGCACCTCGCGCAGGTAGTGCACCAGAAGGACGCGCGGCTCCACCTCGTGCTGGTGCTGCGTCCCATTCACCCTCATGGTGATGCGCGCCATGCACCCTCCTTCGAGCTGACGGTGTGTCCACCTCGCAACAGGGGGGGGCATTTCCCCTCCCGCGAGCGGCCCTGAGAATGGGGACGCCCGTCGGTTTGGGTCAAGCGTCCCCCGCCACCCCTGGCACGCTCAGCAACGCAGTGCGGCGCTCGCCGGCCGGCCCACCGGCTGGTGGGCGGGGCATGCCGTGCGGGCGTTGGTTGTGTCAGAAGGGCAAACGCAAGGGACGGCCGGCGGAGACGCTGGCCAACGGACGCGTGGGGGAATGTCATGGCAGACGGCCAAAGCCTTCAGGAGCGCTACGCCCCCACCAACGCCTGCTTCGGCTGCGGACAGGCCAACGCCCAGGGCCTGCGCCTCCGCAGCTTCGAGGAGGGTGAGGCGCTGCTGGCCCGCTGGCGTGCCGAGAAGCACCACGAGGCTTTCCCCGGCGTCGTCAACGGGGGGATTGTCGGCGCCCTGTTGGACTGCCACTCCAACTGGACGGCGCTTTGGGCCCTCATGCGCCAGCGTGGGGAAAGCACGCCGCCCTGCACGGTGACGTCGGACTTCCACGTCACCTTGCGCGCGCCGACGCCGAGTGACGCCGAGCTGGTGCTGTGGGCCAAGCCTCTGGAGGTGAAAGGAGACCGCGTCAGCGTGGAGGCCACCCTCAGCGCCAAGGGCAAGGTGTGCGCCCGCTGCGTCGGTACCTTCGTGGCGGTGAAGCCGGGGCACCCAGCGTACTACCGCTGGTGAGCAGTGCTTAGCGCGGGGTGGCCAGCGGCGGGGTGAGGTCTCGGGCCGCCGGGCGGTCCTCCACCATGCGTCCAATGCGGTGTACCTGCCGCTGGATTTTGTCCTGCAACAGCATCAGCCCGTCCAGGACTTGTTCCGGCCGCGGCGGACAGCCGGGAATGTAGACGTCCACCGGGAGAATGCGGTCGATGCCCTGCAGCACCGCGTAGTTGTCGTAGAAGCCGCCCGAGGAGGCACATACGCCGAAGCTCACCACCCACTTGGGCTCCGTCATCTGCTCGTAGACGCGCTTCAAAATGGGCGCCTGCTTCTGGTTGATGGTGCCCACCACCATCAGCAAGTCCGCCTGCCGCGGCGAGAAGCGCGGGTACTCGGCGCCGAAGCGGGCAATGTCGTGGCGGCTGCTGGCCACCGACATGTACTCCATGGCGCAGCAAGCGGTGGCGTAGGGGTACATGAAGAGGGAGTACTTGCGGGCCCAGCCCAGCCCCTTGCTCAACAGCCCCTGCAAGAAGCCGATGCTCTCGTCGCGGCGGGTGGTGATGACAGGTGCGAGTTCAATGTCCGACATAGCGGAGTTCAAGTCTCCCAGGAGAGAGCGCCCTTCTTCCAGACGTACACCAGGCCCACCACCAGCGTGGCGGCAAAGACAAACATCTCCGCGTAGCCAAACCAGCCCAGCCCCCTGAAGTTGACGGCCCACGGGTAGAGGAAAACCGTCTCCACGTCGAAGACGATGATGAGCAGCGCCACCACGTAGAATTTCACGGCGAAGCGCTGGCGGGAGGAGCCCGGCGCCGGCTCGCTGCCGGCCTCGAAAATGGTGGACTTGACGGGGTTTGGGTTTTTCGGGCCTACCCAGGCGGAGAGCGAGCTCACCACCGCGCCCATCACCACGGCCAACAGCAGCACCACGGCGAGGGGCAAGTAGGCGGCGGCAGGGGAGGCAGTCATAGGAGGCGTCCGGGCGAGGCGACGCGGGGCGCACATTGGCCGAGCGGTGCCGGGCCTGTCAAAGCGGTGCCCCTCGGCCCGCCGCCCGGGCGTGCGCGTGCGCCCGGGCGCTCAGCCGCGCGAAGGCCTCGGCCGGGGTGGTAGAGCCCCCGGGCTTGCGCCCAGGCGACACCCGCGGTCCGTGGTAGTCGCTGCCGCCGGTGGGAATGAGTCCCAGGGCGTCGGCGGTGCGCAACAGCGCCTCCCGCTGGCTCGGGACGTGGTCGACGTGAAACACCTCCAGCCCGTCCAGGCCGGCCCGGGCCAGGACCTCCAGCGTCGGCCGCGTCACCTGGGAAGGCCCGGGGTGGGCGAGGGTGGCGGTGCCACCGGCGGCATGCACCAGCTGGACGGCGTCCTCGGCGCTCAGCCGAAAGCGGTCGACGTGCCCGGGGCGGCCGTCGGCGAGAAAGCGGTCAAAGGCCTCTTTGGTGGAGCTGACGTAGCCGCGGTTGAGGAGGGCCAGGGCCAGGTGGGGACGGCCAAGGTGCGCGCCGCCTCCAATGCGCTCCACCTCCTCCACGGTGACGAGGAAGCCGAGCTCGCCCATGCGCTGCACCATGCGCCGCATGCGCTCGGCCCGCTCGCCCCGCAGCCGCTCCGAGAAGCGCGCCAGGCCAGGCTCGGTGGCGTCGACAAAGTGCCCGAGGACGTGCACCTCGCGGGAGGCGGCGGTGGCGGAAATCTCAATCCCCGGGACGAAGCCCAGCCCCTCGGCTTCCGCGGCAGCGGCGGCCCGGGGCAGGCCGGCCACCGTGTCGTGGTCCGTCACCGACAGCACCGTCACCCCGGCCGCCCGCGCCAGCGCGAGCAACGCCTCCGGCGAGTGCTCGCCGTCGCTGGCGGTGGTATGGCTGTGCAAGTCAATCCCCATTTGCGAGTGCACCCCTGGCAGCGTTATAGTTGTGCGCGTTAAACGTCCGTTTTTCAAGCGGTTTCCATGCAGCACCACGCGCTCCAAATTTCCCGGAAAATCGAGTACGGCCTCCGGGCCATGGTGTGCCTGGCGGCCCAGGCCCCCGGCGCGCTGGTGCCCTTTCGTGCCATCGCGCGAAGGATGGAAGTCCCCGAGGACTTCCTCGCCAAAATCCTCAAGACGCTGGTCGGCCGGGGGCTGGTGACGAGTGTCCGCGGCGCCCGGGGCGGCTACCGCCTCACCAAGGCGCCCCGGGACATTACCTTCCTCGACGTCATTGAGGCGGTGGAGGGGCCCTTCGTGGTGTCGTTGTGCGGCGGCGGCACCGAGCACGAGAGTTGCCGAATGACGCGCGCCTGCACCATGTACGGCGTCTGGCGGCGCGGGCAGGAGCGGATGCTGGAGGTGTACCGCAGCGCGACGCTGGACCAGCTGGCGATGGGCGAGTTGAAGCCCTCGGCGCTGCCCATGGTGACTGCCGCCCACGCCTGAGGGGGCGCTGGCCGTTGCTGTTTTCGGGCTGGCGCGCCGGCGCGCCGAGGGGTTAAGGCGAAGCCACCCCATGCCCGCGCCTAAGAAGAGGTCGCTTCGCGCGGCCTACGCCAAGGCTCCCCGCGTCGACCCGCGTCCCATCACCGGCAAGGAGCGACCGGCCGAGCTGTTGGCGCAGGCCTTCCCGGCCTACGTCGGCCGGCAGGAGCGCACCGCCTTCGAGTTGATGGGCCGCTCGCTCAGCCTGGACGCCTCCATCTTCCTCACCCTGTCCGGCGCCATGACGCCGGCCGTCCTACACCAGAGCTGCCTCATCCCCTTGGTGGAGCGCGGTGTGTTGAGCGTGCTCACCACCACCGGCGCCAACCTCTACCACGATGCGCACCGGGTGCTGGGGCACGCCATCCGCGAGGTGGCGCCGGACGCCGGAGACCTGGCCATGCGGCTCGCCAGAATCATTCGCATCTACGACTTGGGCTTCTGGGAGGAGGCGCTCCTGGACACCGACCGGCTCTTCTCGGCGGTCATCCGCGGCCCCGAATTCCAACGGCGCATGACGACGCCGGAGTTTCATTTCCTTTTGGGAAAGGCCATGGACCGGCTCGAGCGCTCGCTCGGGGTGCGACAGCCCTCGCTGCTCAGCAGCTGCTACCGGCATGCGGTGCCCATCTTCGTGGGCGCGGTGCAGGACGGCTCCATCTTCCTCAACGTGGTGAAGCTGCGGCGGCTGTTGGGCGAGGACTTCAAATTCGAGCTGGACATCAACGAGGACGTCTTCGCCATGGCGGCGTTGCAGCATTTCTGCCGTCAGCAGGGGAGCCGGAAGCTGGCCATCTGGATTCTCGGCGGCGGCGTCCCGAAAAACTACACGCTGCAGGGCGAGCCGCTGCTCGACCAAATTCTCGGCGTGCCGACGGCCGGCTTCGACATTGACTTACAATTCTGCGTGGACCCGGTGGACAACGGTGCCCTCAGCAGCTGTCCGGCTGGCGAAGGCCACACCTGGGGCAAGGTGTCGATGGAGGCGGTGCAGACGGGCAGCGTCTATGTGCACTGTGACGTGACGGCCGTCTTCCCGTGGCTGACCCACGCCCTCTTCTCCACCGGGGCCAAGCGGCCTCCCATGCGTCTCATGGAGGCGCTTCCCCGGGCGGTGGCCCTTCTGGACAAAGAGGTGAAGCGGCGCCGTCCCTCGCTTTTGCGCACCCTGCACTGGCAGCCGAGGAAGGCTTCGCCCAAGCTTCCGCTGGCAGGGCCGACGGTGCGCTGAAAAGAGGACGCCCGAATGACGACTTCGAGCTTCGTGGAAATGACGGCCACCGCCGAGGGCGGGCTCCAGACGCACCTCACCCACCTTCCCAGTGGCGCCGAGCTGGGGACCGACGCCCCCAAGGACAACGGCGGCAACGGCACCTCCTTCTCCCCGACGGACCTCGTCGCCTCCGGCCTGTTGGCATGAATGCTCACCACCATGGCCCTCGTCGCCGCCCGGGAGGGTGTGGCCTGGGGGCCGACGCGGGGGCGGGTGGAGAAGCACATGAATACCTCGCCGCGCCGCATCGGCCTTTTGGTGGTGGAGCTGTGGCTTCCGCCCGGGCTTCCGAGCGAGCAGCGGGCCCGCATGCAGCACGTGGCCGAAACCTGTCCGGTGTACCGAAGCCTTCACCCGGAGGTGCAGGTGTCGGTGCGCTACCACTAAACGTCGGCTGGCGCAGAAGCGGCGACTGCCCCCCCGGGCCAGGCGTGCCCGAGCCTGCCTTGGAAGGGGCGTCCGTGACCCCGGACTGCCCCCTGGTGAAACGGGCTTGGCGCTGGTGCATCTAAACAAACAGGAGGCTCGAGGCAACAGCCCCACTCTTGGCGTTGCCTTGGCCGCTACAGCGGGCGGCCCACTCTTCACTCAAGCCTCGGGTTTGACTGGCGGTTCTGGCTGGCCAGAGAAGTGCAGAGGTGAGGCTGCGTCCGGCGCGAATCTCCGCCCGGGCGCACCGGAGTTTCGCGTCATGGCGACACCGTCCAACACCGTCCCGACACCCCACGTCCGAAGCAGGGCGCTCGGAGTGCTGGTGGCGGGCGGGATTCTCTTCGTCATCGGCATCGGCGGCTCAGGCGTCCTCCATGGCGCCGACGCCGGCGCCGGGACGCAGAGTTACCTCGAGCTACGCGTGGCGGCGTGACTTGGGGCCCGCCCCCTTGGGGCAGCGGCCCTGCCCATGCGGACGACAACGGCGTGCTGCCTTCGCCTCTTGCTTCTTGCCCTAGCGGCTGCGGCGGTGCGGCCGGCCCTTGCTGCACCGGCGACCGCGGCAGCTCCACCTCCGGTATTTGGCGTCCTGGTACACTGCACCCAGCCAAGCTGAGGCGCCGGAGGGGTTTGCCCAGTTAGGTGCCGGTGCGCGTGCTGGCTGGCTCGGCCTTCTCCACCAGGCGCAGCTGGCCGTTGGCGGCCATGGCCGGAGCATCCACTTCACGCTCGAGGTAGGTGTAGCCGGACAGCCCGTCCTCGTAGGCGCGCAGCAGCATGCGCGACTCGTCGAGGGTGATGCGGCCGGCCCGAAGGGCCACTTCGGCAAAGCCCCGCACCCTGGCCACCAAGTCGTCGCGCGAGAAGCTGACGTAGTTGAGCACTTCCGTCACCGTGTCTCCGGACACCACGTGGTCGATGAGGTAGCCCCCGTTGGGCGCCAGCGACACCTGCACCGCATGGGTGTCCCCGAAGAGGTTGTGCAAGTCCCCGAGAATTTCCTGGTAGGCGCCCACCAGAAAAATTCCGATGTAGTAGTCGTCCTGGTTGACGGGGTGCAGCTCGAGGACGTCCTTCACCTCTCGGCGGTCGATGAAGTGCTCGATTTTGCCGTCCGAGTCGCAGGTGATGTCGCCCAGGACGGCTCTTCGCGTCGGCGGTTCGCAAAGGCGATGAATGGGCATGATCGGGAACAGCTGCTTGATCGCCCAGGCGTCGGGCATCGACTGGAAGATGGAAA
>JBKQJL010000051.1:0-5633 GCA_052147975.1 Myxococcaceae bacterium | reverse complement strand
CATCTGCAGCGTGACGTGGACGGGCACATCCTCGGTCACCATCGCCACCACCGAGTTGCTGGTGTACGTCGCTGCGGCGCCGCCACTGCTGGCGCAAGGCACCGAATAGGACGCGGCTGTGAAGGTGTTGTTTCCGAGCGACAGCCCCTCCAGGGCAAACACGCTGTTGCCCTGGGGGACGACGTCAAAGGCGTGGGTGACGGTGGTGCTACCCACCGCCTGCAGCACGACGCAGGCCACGCCCGTCGGCGCGAGCTCAAGCTGGGCGGTGGCCATTCCCAAATGAGTCAGGCGACTGCCCCCACCGGAGCAACCCGCTAGCGCGGCGAGCCACGGAGCGAGGAGCCCCAGCCGAATGGAAGCCCTGGACTCCATCCGCTTCAGAAGATGGTGATGCTTCCAACCTTGTTGGACCCAAGCTCGAGAAACCAGACGTTGCCGTCGGGGCCAGCGGTGATGCCATTCAGAGACGCATTCACTGTGGGCATGGCGAACTCGGTGATGGTGCCGCTCGGCGTCACGCGGGCAACGTTGTTCCCCGTGTTCTCGGTGAACCACACGTTGCCGTCTGGGCCAGCGGCAATGTCGAAGGGAGCGCTGCCCACCGTGGGGACGGTGAAGAGGGTGTCGGTGCCGCTCGGCGTGATGCGGCCGACGGCGCTTCCGCCCGACTCGGTAAACCAGAGATTGCCGTCCGAGCCGGCGGCGATGGCCAGTAGGCCGATGCCCTCGGCTCCGCCGTTTGCAGTGGAGATGGGAAATTCAGTGATGGTGCCGCTCGGCGTGATGCGCCCAATGTTGTTGGCACCGTACTCTGGGAACCACAGGTTGCCGTCGGACCCGGGCGTAATGAAGACAGGCTGGCTGGCGGCGGTGGTCACGGGGAACTCGGTGACGCTGCCGCTCGGCGTGATGCGGCCAATTTTGTTTCCGCCCGACTCGGTGAACCAGAGATTGCCGTCCGGGCCGGCGGCGATACCAAAGGGACTGCTGCCTGCCGTGGGGACGGGGAACTCGGTGATGGTCCCGCTCGTCGTGATGCGGCCAATGTTGTTCCCGCTCGGCTCGGTGAACCAGAGATTGCCGTCCGGCCCGGCGGTGATGCGCAAGGGGGCACTGGCCGCGGTGAGGACGGGGAACTCGGTGATGGTGCCGCTCGGCGTGATGCGGCCAATCTTGTTGGCGGCCCCCTCGGTGAACCAGAGGTTGCCGTCCGGGCCAGCGGTGATGCCCCGTGGATAGCTCGACGCCGTGGGGATGGTATACTCGGTGATGGAGTTGCTGGGAGAAGGAAACTGCAGACTCACGGTGCCCTCGCCAGCCCCGTTCCCCATGTCGAGGGTGACGCTGACTGGCACGTCCGCAGTCACCGTCGCCACGACCGAGTTGCTCTCGTACGTCGCCGTGGCGCCCGCCGTCTGGGCGCACGGGACTGAATAGGAGCTCGCCGTGAAGGTGTCGCTCCCCAGCGGCAGGGCCACCAGCGCAAACACCGCGCTGGTTTCTGGCGTGACGTCAAATTGGTCGGTGACGGTGGTGGGCGTGCTGCCCGGCCCCACCACGGTAATGGCAATACAAAACGTCCCGGTGGGGATGAGTTTAATGGAGGCAGAGGCCCGCCCCGTCGGGGCTGTCTTGGCCACTCCGGTGGAGGGAGCGCAGGAAGACAGCCCGAGCGCGGTGACGACGACGACAAGGAGACGCACGACAGCGTGACGAGCCATGTTTCCCACCCTTCAGTCCATGAGGGCGGCGCGGTTGCCCCCCTCTATGGACGCCCGAGGGCCACGGTTTCTCTCACGCTGGTTGCGGGGCCCCCTTCTGACGCCGGGGTTGCCGAGCGCGACAGAGGTGGGTGGCTTTCACCCCCCAGCGCTGGCCAGGTGACGGGTACACCCAGGCGCTCCAAGGCGCAGGGAGACGCCGGCTTTCCAGACGCTCGAAGGCTCAGCCGCTTCGTGCCGCCGCCACCGGCGAGGCGCGCCGCTCCAAGCACTCGAGGAAGAAGCGCTCCAGGCGCCCGCCAGCCGCGTCCCAGGAGTAGTGCCGCTCCACCAGGGCGCGCCCGGCCGCCCCCAGCTGCGCCGCCAGCGCCGGTGTCTCGAGCACTCGCCCGACGGCCTCGGCGAAGGCCACTGGCTCGTCCGCCAGGAGAATGTCCGCGCCCGGCCGGGCGGAAATGCCCTCTGCCCCCAGCGAGGTGCTGACGACGGGCCGGCCCATGGCCATGGCCTCGAGAATTTTGAAACGCGTGCCGCCGCCCACCCGCAGCGGGACGACGGTGACGGCCGCCTGTGAGAGGTGCACCCGCACGTCCTCCACCTTCCCCGTCACCTCCACCTTCGGGCCCCGGAAGGCCAATATTTCCGGCGTCGGGTGCTGGCCGACAATTTTGAGCCGGGCCTCTGGGTGGCGTTTCTCCACCAGCGGCCAGACGTCCCGGAGGAGGTACAACAGCCCGTCCACGTTGGGGAAGTAGTTGATGGCGCCGAAAAACAGGACGGTGCGCCCGTCCGAGGGCGGCAGGGCAGACGAGGGTTGGAAGTACTGGACGTCCACCGCGTTGGGCACCACCGCTGAGCGTAGGTTGGGCACCAGCGTCCGGGCGCGCTCCTCGTCTGCCTCGGAGCAAAAGGTGACGCCGTCAAACGCTTGGAAGGCCTCCACCTCCTCCGCCCGAATTTTGGGCCAGTTGGTAGCGTTGTGGATGCGGCGGACGAGCCCGTGCTCGCTGTTGGCCTGCTGTCGGGCCAAGTCGAATTCAATGTTGTGCTCGTCCAGCACCCGCACTGGCAGCGGCGCCCCAGGAGGGGCTTGCCGCAGCGGCAGGTGCGCCAGAAAGGGGTGCTCGACGTTGACGACGTCAAAGGCGGTTTGGCTGAGAAGCCGCTGCAACAGCGGCCTCAGCGGCCGGAGGTTGAAGAAGTGGTGCTCGAAGCTTCTTTTGGAGAGCAGCGCACGTACCTGCAACAGCCGCTTGCCCATGCCCGCCCAGGGGCGGCCCGGGACAAGCACCACCTGTTTGCAGTAGCTGCGCATGCTGCGCTCGGCCTCTGCCGCATTGAGGTCCGGGGAAATGACGGCCACGGCCGTCACGTCGTGGCTTTTGGCCAGGGCGGCGAGGAGGCCCGCAATTCTCCGCTGGGCCCCATAAGTGGGAGGACTCGGAGGAAATTGCGAAAGGTAGAGGAGTTGAAGGCGTCTGGCGCTCATGGGGTGCCCGCGCGGGGAGGCCTTATGGCACGCTTGGCCGTCCATGTGCGGCATTGCAGGCATTCTCGGACGCGTTGACGACAAAAACCGCGCGGCGCTGCGGCGGATGAATGACGCCCTGGCCCACCGGGGGCCGGACGGGGAAGGCAGCTGGGAGTCGCCGCCCGGCGCCAACGGCCAGGGCCTGCTGTTGGCGCACCGGCGCCTGTCTATTATTGACCTCTCCGAGGCCGCCGCTCAGCCCATGGTGGACGCCGCCACCGGCCAAGTCCTCATTTTCAACGGCGAAATTTACAACTTTCAGGCGCTGCGGGAGCGCCTGGCGGCGGCCGGCCATAGCTTCGCCTCCTCCGGGGACTCCGCCGTCCTGCTGCGGGCGGTGGCCACCCAAGGCCCGGAAGCCGTCGCCTCCTTGCGCGGCATGTTTGCCTTCGCCGTGTGGGACCCATCCCGCCGTACGCTGCTGCTCGCCCGGGACGCCCTCGGCATTAAGCCCCTCTACATTGCGCACGCGCCGGACGCGAGCGCCGGCTGGACGGTGGCCTTTGCCTCGGAGGTGCGCGCGCTCCTCGCCTCGGGACTCCTCGGCACCCCGCGACTGGACGCCTCCGCCGCGGCGTCTCTCGTTTGGAATGGCTTCCTCGTCGGGCCCGGCACCGCCGTGCAAGGCGTGGAGTCGCTCATGCCCGGCCAGCTGCGCCTCTACGCCGAGACGGGTGCCGAGACGCTGCGGCAGGACTTCGCCCACTACCCGAGGGCACCCAACGGGGAGACGCTGGACGAGGAGCAGCTTGCCTTCGAGCTACAGGAGTCCGTCCGGCTGCACCTCATTTCGGACGTGCCCTTGGCCGTCTTTCTCTCGAGCGGCATTGACTCCTCGGCGGTGGCCAACCTGGCCCACCACGCCAGCCGTGGCCAGGTGCATACCTTCACCCTGGCCTTCGAGGAGTCCGCCTACAACGAGGGGCCGCTGGCCCGTCGCATCGCCAGTGCCATTGGCACCGAGCACCAGGAGGTGCTGCTTCGGGAGGGGGACTTCGTCGGGCGCCTCGAGGAGGCGATGGACAGCCTCGACCAGCCCACCTTCGACGGCCTCAACTCCTTCTACATGTCCCACGCCGTCCGCAAGGCGGGCTTCAAGGTGGCGCTGGTGGGGACGGGCGGAGACGAGCTCTTCGGCGGCTACACCAGCTTTCGGGACTTGCCGGCGCTGCACCGCCTCTGCGGCTGGCTGCCCGGGCTACCACGCGCCGCCCTGGCCCGGGCCGCCGGCCTGGCCGTCCACGCCCTCCAGCCGGAGAGGGGCTTGCTGGCACGCCAGACGCGCTGGGCGAAGCTGCCGGACATGGTGCGCGGGGCGAATAGTCTCCTTGGCCTGTACCAGCTGGCCTATGCCCTCTTCCTCCCGGACTTCCAAGCAGAGCTACTGGCAGCCGGCCCGCCATCGAGAGACGGCCTCCCCGAGGCAAGCCGCGCGCCTCTCGAGGCGGAGCTCACCGGGCGCTCGGACTTGGCCGCCTTGAGTGTCCTCGAGCAGCGCCTCTTTCTCGGCGAGCGGCTGCTGCGCGACAATGACGCGGCCAGCATGGCCGCCTCCATCGAGCAACGGCTCCCGCTGGTGGACGAGTCACTGCTGCGGGCCGTGGTGCGCCTGCCGGACAACGAGCGCTTCCACCCCATTCGCCGCAAGGCCGCGCTGCGACGGGCCGGCTTGCGCGGACTCAACGCGGCCCTCTTCGAGCGCGAGAAGCAGGGCTTCGTCCTTCCCTTCGAGCGGTGGATAAGGCAAGGCCTCAGCCGGGCCGTCGACGCCACCCTGCAGGACGGTGACGCTGTCCGCGCCGCCGGCCTCCAACCCGAGGCGGTGGCCCGGCTGTGGAAAGCCTTCCTCGCTGGGGCCCCCGGCCTGTACTGGTCCCGCGTCTGGGCCCTCTACGTGCTGGTGCGCTGGTGCCGGCGGCACGGGGTGGCACGGTGAGTGGCCGCCGCTACGCCCTCGTCACCCCGGCCCGGGACGAGGCCAGCTACGCGCGGCGCACGCTGGACGCCGTCCTCGGCCAGACGGAACCGCCGGCCCTATGGGTGGTGGTGGACGACGGAAGCAAAGACGAGACGCCCGCCATTCTTGCCGAGTACGCGGCCCGGACGCCCTACATGCGCGTCGTGCGGCGGGCGGACCGGGGCTCCAGGAAAGTGGGCGGCGGCGTCATTGACGCCTTCTACACAGGCTACGAGACATTCAAGCCCGAGGACTTCGACTACATCTGCAAGCTGGACTTGGACTTGGACTTGCCCCCCGGCTACTTCGCCGGACTCATGGACCGGATGGAACGGGAGCCGCGCATTGGCACTGCCAGCGGAAAGCCCTACTTCTTCCCGCCCGGCACCAAAGACGACAGCGTCACCTTCCCCCTCACCGA
>JBKQJL010000050.1:0-10497 GCA_052147975.1 Myxococcaceae bacterium | reverse complement strand
CGGCGCTCGGACGGACTGCCGCCGCCTCTAACCGTGGCGGCTTGGGGTAGGTGAAGGCGTAGTAGGCCGGGTGCGGGTATTTCTCATTGCCGAACCAAAAGCCGACTTCAAACTGCTGCGAGTCCATGGCCACGCGGTAAATTCTCCCCATCCCAGGCGAGGCGGCCACCGGGGCCAGGTTGAAGCGGGCCACGGCCAAGTCGAAGGTGCCCCAAAAGAAGCTCACCGGCCCCTGCTTCCCCCAAAAGCCAGCGCGGAAGTCCTCCAGCACCAGCGCACTGTGCGCCAGAATGCGAAACAGACGGGTGACGAGCCCCGCGTCATAGACGTTGCAGCCGTCGTACTCGTCGAAACGCACCGGGTTCGGCACCTCCACCGTCAGGGGATTGACGGTGACGCTGACCTGGAGCCGCCCCAGTGCTGCCATCACCTCGGCCGTGAAGGCACGCAACGGCCGCGCCTTCAACTCGAAGCCCTCGCTCCGCCCGTCGGTGGTGGAGGCGACGAAGCGGTGGTGCACCAAGTCAAAGGCCAGCTCGAGGCCGACGCCGCCTGCACGCAACAGGCCGGTGGTCAG
Source organism: Myxococcaceae bacterium (assembly GCA_052147975.1). Classification (GTDB taxonomy): domain Bacteria; phylum Myxococcota; class Myxococcia; order Myxococcales; family Myxococcaceae; genus JADGRA01. The sequence goes on along the minus strand of JBKQJL010000050.1, from coordinate 9,920 downwards.
TCCGCTGGCATTTACCCAGAGCGGGATGTTCTGCCACTCGGGGGCAACGGCAGTTAGCGCCAGCTTCACCTTGCCGACCACTTGCGTCTGCAGGTGGAGCGCCTCCAGAGTCTCCCTGCTGGCCGGGTAGTCAAAGGCGGGCCAGGCGTCATCCTGAGCAGCCATCCTGTTCCCCTTCCTCGTCAGGCGTCCTCTGGACTGAGCAACCAAAGACGCGAGGTGCGTTGCGTCGAGTCGTCCTCCGGTACAAGGAGTAAGCGGTGGCTGCCTTGGGTGCAAGGGTTGACGGGGCCGTCAGGGGAGGCCGGGGCCGCTGGACGTCGCGGCTCCCGGAGCGCCCGGCGTGACGGCCCCGGGGACAGCGGCCGTTGCAGCGTCAAAGGCCGGAGCGCTGAGCCCCTTTCGGCACCGGGCGTTTAGCGTGGTGTGGAGCGCGACGGTGGTTTCCAACGTCGGCTCCTGGCTTCAGGCGGCGGCCGCCGGCTGGTTGATGACGGAGCTCACCTCCAACGCCCGGGTGGTCGCGCTGGTGCAGGTGGCGGGCTACCTGCCCATGTTTCTCTTTGTCTTGCCGGCCGGAGCGCTGGCCGACGTCTTCAACCGCCGCCGGCTGCTGCTGGCCATGGAAGTCACCGGGACGGCGCTTGCCGCGGGCTTTGCCGCGCTGGTTTGGCGAGGCCAGGTGACGCCAGCCACGCTGCTGGCCTTCCTCTGCCTGGCAGGCATTGCCGAGGCCCTGGCCACGCCCGCCTGGCAGGCGGTGGTGCCCCAGCTCGTGCCCCGGGCTGACCTCCCGCCGGCGGTGGCGCTCAACGGCGTCGGCATCAACATCAGTCGCGCCATCGGCCCGGCCTTGGCTGGCCTCATCATCCTCGACTGGGGCATGGCGGCGCCCTTCTGGATAAATGCCGTCAGCAATGTCGCCGTGGTGGGGGCGCTCCTCTGGTGGAAGCCCCGCCAAGCGGACGCGGCTAAGCTCCCCCCGGAAGGCCTCAGTCGAGCCATGCGCGTCGGACTACGCTACAGCCGTCACAGCCCGCACCTGCGCGCCACCGTGGCCCAGGCGGCCGCCTTTTTCCTCTTTGCCAGCGCCTACTGGGCGCTGCTTCCGCTGGTGGCCCGGGTGCAGCTGGCCGGAGGGGCTCCCCTGTACGGCCTACTGTTGGGGGCCATTGGCTTGGGCGCCATCGCCGGAGCATTCGCCCTGCCCTTCCTCAAACCGAGACTGGGGCCAAACCGGCTGGTCGCCCTGGGCCGGGTAGGCACGGCCGGGGCTCTCGTCGTCTTCGCGCTGGCCCGGACGCCGGCGGTGGCGCTGGCCGGAAGCCTGGTGGCCGGGGCGTCGTGGATTTTGGTGCTCGCCACCCTCAACCTGTCGGCGCAAGTGTCCCTCCCGGCTTGGGTGCGTGGCCGTGGGTTGGCGGTGTTTTCCATGGTGCTCTTCGGCGCGATGACGCTGGGGAGCGCGCTGTGGGGGCAAGTCGCGGCGAGCTTCGGCCTTTCCACGGCGCAACTGGTCGCCGCTGGCGGTGCCGTCGCCAGCATTCCCCTGCTGGGGCACTTCACGCTGCAGAGCGGCCCAGGCCTGGACCTCACGCCCTCCATGCACTGGCCGGAGCCCATCCTCTTCGAGGGCGCGGAGAAGGAGCGCGGACCGGTGCTGGTGACGGTGGAGTACTTCGTCAAGCCTGAGGACCGCCGGCCCTTCCTCGCTGCGCTGGCCAAGCTTGCGACCGAGCGCCGGCGCGACGGCGCATTTGACTGGGCCGTCTTCGAGGACGCGGCGCAGCAGGGACGCTTCCTCGAGACGTTCCTGCTCGAGTCCTGGCTCGAGCACTTGCGACAGCACCAGCGCGTCACCCAGGCGGACCGGGCTGTCCAAGAGGCCGTCGGCCGCTTCCACACGCGCGGCGTGCCAACGGTGACGCACTACATCGCGCCCTCAGCGGAGGAGTTGGAGGGCTGAGGGCGTTGGCATTTGCTCGTGCGCGCCGCGCCGTGCTCTCGTGACCGCCATGCGTCGGACCGCGTTACTGCTGGCCATGGGCTTCCTCGGGTGCGCGCACCAGCCCACCGCCCTAACCGTCGACGAGCAGACGGCCATCGAGGTCACCGCCTTCCGGGCCGCCTTGCGCTACCAGTCGAGTCCGTCCGACATTCCGGGCGACCTCGCGGAGGTGACGGGGCAGCGCCAAGTCCTCATGTGCCTGGGCGTCTTCGCCGACGCATCTCAACTGGAAGACCCATCCCCCCGGGTGGTGCAGACGCTGGTGGAGGCGGGGGCGCTGGTCGCGCCCACCTCGCAGTGCCGTAACCCCGGCATCCAGCCGCCCCTTCTCTACGACGGCTCCCGCGTCGCCCTCGGCGCCGTCCTTCTCGACCCGGTCCAGTCCGTCCATGACAAAGAGGTTGTGGTGGACTTGTGGCGCGGAGCCTCCGCCTCCTTGGGCGCCAGCGTCACCACCTTCCAACACCTCACCCTGGTGCTGGTGAGGACGAACGATGGGTGGGCCATTCGGGACGTGGTGGCGGGGGCCGTCAATTGAGTCAGCGCGGGGGGGGCTGGGCACGCCCCCGCCGCGCCTCAGGAGGTGACGGCGCGGGCCTGCAGCACCCGCTCCACGTCGGAGAGCCCCACCCCCAAGGCCCGAAGGGCCACCGTCAGGTGGTAAATAACATCGGCCGCCTCCGACACCGCGCGGCCGGCGTCACCGTCGGCGCAGGCGGTCACGAGTTCCGCCATTTCCTCCCCCAGCTTCTTGAGGCGGAGGTTTCTATCCCCCAGTAGGCGCTGGGTGTAGCTGCCCGCGGACACCGTGCCGGTGGCGCGCTCGCGCACCACCGCGTCCAGCCGGGAGAAGCTGCCACTCAAACAGCCGGCTTCCCCGAAGCAGGATGGCGCGCCGGTGTGGCAGGCCGGGCCGGCCGGCTCGACGTCCGCCAGCAGCGCGTCGTGGTCGCAGTCTGGCGTCAGCCGAAGCACGCGCTGGACGTTTCCGCTGGTCTCCCCTTTTTTCCACAGCCCGCGGGTGCGGGAGCGGTAGTGCATCCATCCCGTCCGTGCCGTCTGCGCCAATGCTTCGGCATCGGCGTGGGCCACCATGAGAATGGCGCCACTGTGGGCGTCGCGCGTCACCACCGTGACGCGGCCGCCGCCGCGCTCGAAGTCCACCGCCGGGAGCTCCAGGGGAAGCGTCGACTGGTGCACGCCTTTCATTCCCGCACCGAAATGCCAAACGCCCGCAGCTCCTGCTTGAGGCCAAACAGCGTGGCGGTGCCGTCGTGGAGAATTCCGGCCACCAGCGCCGCGTCCGCACCGGCCTCCTGCAGCACGGCGCGCAGGTGCTCGGCGTTGCCGGCGCCGCCAGAGGCCACCACCGGCACGTCCACCGCCGCGGAGACAGCCCGGGTGAGGGAAAGCTCGTAGCCGCTGCGCGCGCCATCTCTGTCCACGCACGTCAGCAGGAGCTCCCCGGCGCCCCGCCCAGTCACCTCCTCGGCCCAGTCCAAGACGTCACGTCCAGTGCCCTCGCGGCCGCCTCGCACCACCACCTCCCAGCCGGTGGGCGTCGCCCGGGCGTCGATGCTCACCACCACGCACTGCCGGCCAAAACGCGCCGCGCACTCTGAGACGAGCTCGGGGCGGGCCACCGCCGCGCTGTTGAGGGCCACCTTGTCGGCGCCGGCTCGCAGCGCCTGGGCCACGTCCTGCACCGAGCGCATGCCTCCGCCCACCGTCAACGGCACCCTCAGCTGCTCGGCGGCGCGTCGCACCTCTTGGAGCAGCGGCGCGCGGGCCTGGTGCGTCGCGGAGATGTCCAGAAACACCACCTCGTCTGCGCCCTCCTCGTCATAGCGACGGGCGAGCTCGGCCGGGTCGCCCGCGTCTCGCAGCTGGACGAAGCGGGTGCCCTTCACCACGCGACCCGCCTCGACGTCCAGACAGGCAATGAGGCGCTTGGTCAGCATCCCCCCTCCTTCCAACTCACCTGTCCCTTGAGGCTGGCCACCCCGGCGTCCTCGGCGAGCGCCTGACGCAGCGCCATGCCCACCGCCTTGAAGGCTGCTTCCAGCACGTGGTGACGGTTGTGTCCGCGCAGCACACGCAGGTGCAAGGTGAGGCCGGCGTTCTCGGCGAAGCTGCGCATCCAATGCTGGTAGAGGGCGTTGGGAAGCGTTCCCCGGTAGTAGGGCCGTCCTCCGGCGTCCACCACCGCCTGCACCAGCGCGTCGTCCATCGGCACCGTGCGCTCGCCAAAGCGCGCAGCGGTGAGGGGAAGCAGCTTCCGGACGGCCTGGCCGAGCGTAATGGCCACGTCCTCCATGAGGTGGTGTTTCAAGTCTCCGTCCGCCCGCAGCACCAGGGACAGTCCGGCGTAGCGGACGAGGGTGGCCAGCATGTGGTTGAAGAAGACGAGTCGCGTCTGCACCTCGGAGGGGCCCGCTCCGCGCTGCAGCTCCACCTGCACCTGCGTCTCTTTGGACGTCCGCTCGAGGCGCGTCATGGGAACTCCTGCGCAAGGGCTGCTGCGTCCAGCGCCCCGGTGTACAGCGCCATCCCGAGAATGGCTGCCGAAACGCCGGCGTTGGCCAGCTGCCGAATCTCCTCGAAGGAGGCAATGCCCCCGGAGGCCTGCAGGGGGTGGCGGGTGCTGCCCACCAACTCTTGAAGCAGGGTGAAGTCCGTCCCCTGCATGTGGCCCTCCCGGTGGACAGCCGTCACCAGGACGGCGGCCAACGGCAGCACTTCCAGGGAGGCAACCAGAGCGCCCACGTCCTGGTCCAGCGTCCGGCTCCAGCCGTGCGTCACCACCTGGCGGCCCCTGGCGTCGGCCGCCACCACCAGCCGGCGCGGAAAGGAAAAGGCCATGCGCTCGAGCCAGTCCCTGTCCAGGACGGCCCGTGTGCCCAGCACCACCCGTTCGGCCCCGGCAGCGAGCCAGTGGCGAATGTCGTCCTCCTCGCGGACGCCGCCGCCCACCTGCACCTCTGCGCCGGGCAGCTCCCGCAGCACCTCCTCCACCACCGGGGCATTGCTGCCCTGCCCGGTGGCCGCGTCGAGGTCCACCACGTGCAGCACTCGAAAGCCCAAGGCGAGCCAGCGCCGGGCCACCTCCACCGGGTTTGGAAGGCGGAGGCGTTCTGCCTCGAGCGAGCCACCCACCAGCTGCACGCAGCTGCCTTGGCGCAAGTCCAGCGCAGGAAACACTCTCATGGTTGCAGCTCCTCGAGCACCTCGGCCAGAAAGCGTCGGCCGGCCGGGCCGCTCTTCTCCGGGTGAAACTGGACGCCCACCGTGCGCGCCGTGCGCACCAGGGCAGGAATGCGCACGTCCTCGTGCTGGCTGACGGCGCGCACAGCACTCGCGTCTTCGAGGGCGCAGAGGTAGCTGTGCGCGTAATAGGCCATGGTGAGGCCCGAGTTGGCGAGCAGGCTGTCCTCGCCCTCCAGGCCATTCCAGCCCATGTGGGGCACGCGGCGCGTGCGCAGGCGCTCCACCCGCCCTTCCAGCACCGCCAAGCCTTGCCCGGGGCCCTCCTCGCTCGAGCCGAGAAGCAGCTGTAGCCCGAGGCAAATGGCGAGGCAGGGCAAACCGTCGCGCAGCGCCTGGGCCAACTCCACGCGCCCCGGGGAAATTCGCTCCGCCGCCGGGGCGAAAGCGCCCACGCCGGGAAGGACGAGTGCTGTACCGCCGAGGCAGCGGCGTGGGTCCGTCTCCACCGCCAGCGTGGCGCCGCACGCCTCGAGCGCCCGAGCGAGGGAGTGGAGGTTTCCCGCGCCGGTGTCGAGGAGGGTGAGCCTCACCGCGCGCTCTCCGCCGCAACGGCACGCAGCGCCGCCAGCACGCGCTCCATGGTTTCCCATGGGCCCACCCCAATGCGCAGCGCGTCCCCGAGCCCCGGCAGTGACGGAAGGACGCGCACCCGCACCCCTTTCTGCAACAGGCGCTCTCCCCAGGCCCGCCCGTCCGGGACTGGGAGGCACAGGAAGTTGGCCCCGGAGGCCAACGGGTGCAAGTCCAGGTGGTGCAACTCGACGGCCAGGCGCTCCCGCACCGCACAGGCGGTGGCAGCCTGCGCCCGCACCCAGTCCACATCCTCTCGGAGTGCCGCCACGGCGGCGCGCTCGGCGAGCGCGTTGAGTTTGTACGGGCCGCGCACCAGTCCCACCGCCGCCACCACCTCGGGGGTGCCCAGGCCATAGCCGATGCGCAGCCCGGCCAACCCGAAGGCCTTGGAGAGGGTGCGCGTCACGAGGAGACGCGGGTGGTGCGGCAGCCAGGGGATGCACGAATGCTCCGCAAACTCGCCATAGGCCTCGTCGACGAGGACCAGCCCCTCGGCCGCCCCCAGCAGCTGCTGCAGCGCCTTGGGGGAGGCCTCGCGCCCGGTGGGGTTGTTGGGGGAGGCGACGTAGGTGACGCTGGCCCGCAGCGCCAACAGCGCCTCGACGTCGAGCTCGCCGTCGGAGCGGAAGGAAACGGCCCGAGGCACCAGGCCGTTGAGGCGGGCGAAGGTGGGCAGCATGGAGAAGGTGGGCGCGCAGAAGGCCACCGCCTCCCCGGGTTCGCCGAAGGCCCGCAGGGCGCATTCAATGACGTCGTCGGAGCCGCAACCCGTCACCACCTGCTCGGGCCGCACGCCCGTGTACTCGGCCAGCGCCGCGCACAAGGCGCGCGGGTTGGCCGGCGGGTAGCGACTGAAGGTTTCAGCGGACGCCCGCCGCACGGCGCGCTCCGCGGCGGGAGACGGCCCCCAAAGGCTGGTGTTGTCGCTGACGTCCACCGCGCAAGCCCCCACCTCCGGGCAGTAGCGCTCGAGCTCCGCCAGGGCCGCGCGCGGTTGGGGCCCTTGCCTCATGGGGCCTCCCAGGCCTGGGCCGCCTCAGCGTGGCCAAACAGGCCCTCGCTGCTGGCCAGCAGCCGGACGTCCTCGGCCAGCGCCGCCGCCCCGGCGCGCGTCACCCGCTGCACCGTCGTCCAGCGGACGTAGTCCAGGGTGGACAGTCCGGAATAGGAGCGCGCCTGGCCGCCGGTGGGCAGCACGTGGTTGGCCCCGGTGCAGTAGTCGGCGAAGGCACCGGACGTCGTCTCGCCGACGAAAATAGTCCCGGCGTGGCGCACCCGCGCGGCCAACTTCTCGACCTCGCCGCCCGCCAGCAAGAGGTGCTCCGGCGCCCAGTCGGCGATGAAGTGCAAGGCCGTCTCGAGACTGTCGACACTGAGCACCGCGCCCCGCGCTCGGAGGGCGGCGCAAATTATTTCCCGGCGCACCGCCCGCTGGGCGCCCCTCTCCAGCGCCTCCATCAGCCGGGTGGCCGTCGAGGCCTCTCGGACGAGGGCCACCACCGCTGCCTCCGGGTCATGCTCCGCCTGGGCGAGCAGCTCGCGCGCCACGGCCTCCACGTCCGCAGAGGCGTCCACCACTGCCAGGAGCTCCGATGGCCCGGCCGGCGAGTCAATGGCCACCACGCCCTGGACTTGCCGCTTGGCTTCGGCCACCCAGACGTTTCCCGGGCCGACAATCCGGCACACCCTGGGCACGCTGGCCGTTCCGTAGGCCAGCGCCGCAATGGCGCCGGCGCCCCCCAACGCAAAGACGCGGTCCACCCCCGACAGCGCTGCGGCGGCAAGCACCACCGGCGCCGGCAGCCCGTCCGGCCCGGGCGGAGAACAGAGGAGGACTTCGGCCACTCCGGCGACGCGCGCCGGCACCGCGCCCATGAGGACGCTGCTCGGGTAGGCAGCGCGTCCGCCGGGTGCGTACACGCCCACCCGCGCGAGCGGGTCTGGCCGCCGCTCTATTTCCACGCCGGGTTCCACCTCGACGACGAAGGACTGCGGCCGCTGCGCTTCGTGCACCCGAGTGAGGTTGCGGGCCGCTCGTTCGAGCGCCCGGCGAAGGGGAGTGGGCAGTCGGCCCAAGGCCTCCTCGCACGTCGCCTTGGGGACCTCCAGCGACGCGAGCACCACGCCGTCCAGCTGCCGGGCCAGCGCCCGCAAGGCTTCGTCGCCGCGCGCCCGCACGTCCTCGAGGATGGCGGCGGTCTGTTGGCGGAGCCGTCCTGCCCCGCCCTCTTGCGCTCGCGACAGCAACGCCTGCTGCTCGGCCGCGCCCAGCGCTTCCAGCCGACCGGTCCAACGCAACAGCCCACTCATGGCAGCAGCCTTTCGATGCGCGTCACCAAAATGCCCTCGCCGCCGAGCGCCTTGAGCGCGCCAACGGTGCGGTAAAGCGCCGACTCGCCCACCACCGCATGCACCGCCACCAACGCGCCGCCGCCGTACAGCTCCAGCACCGTCGGTCCATTCAGCCCTGGCAGCACCTCGCGGACCTGGGCCAGGGAGGCTCTCGGAACGTTGGCCATGAGGTAGCGCTTGCCCCGGGCCCGCACCACGCTGAGCAGCGCGTCCTGCAACCCGGCCAGGGCAGCGGCCTTGGCCGAGGAGAGTCCGGGGGCCGCCACCAGGCGTGCGCTGGACTCGAGCAGGGTCGCCACCTCGCGAAGCCCATTCACCCGGAGGGTGCTACCGGTGCTGGTGAGGTCCACCACCACGTCCGCGATGCCCAGGTGGGGCGCCACCTCCGCCGCGCCGGACACGGGCACCACCTCCACCGAAAGAGAGCGCGCCGCAAACCAGGTGGCGGTGCAGCGGGGGAAGGCGGTGGCGACGCGGGGGCGAGGCGGCAGCTCCTCCAGCCGGTGGATGCCAGCGTCGTCTCGGGCGGCCAGGACGAGCCGGCAGCGGCCGAATTCCAAGTCCAAACAGGCTTCGAGGGGGCGCCCCGCCTCCTGCACCAAGTCCCAGCCAGTGACGCCCGCGTCGGCCACGCCGTCCGCCACCAACTCGGCAATGTCCTGGCTGCGAACGAAAATGGCCTCGAATTCTCCACCGAGGGAGGCGGTGAGGGCGCGGTCCTCGCTGGCCCGTATTTCCAGTCCGGCGTCGGCGAACAACGCGCGGGCCTCCGCGGCGAGGCGGCCTTTGTTGGGGAGAGCAATTCGAAGCATGGGGCTGACCTGTTGGTGAAGGGGGCGTTGTGAAAACGACAAAGGGCCCGGTCGCGGTGGCGAGCGGGCCCAGTCGGGAGAAACCGTGGTGTGGGGGCTAGGAGTGCTTGGACGTCACGCCATGCGCCCGCACCGACCCGACGGGGCCGTGCCGATGGTGCACATGGAGATGGTGCTGGGCGACGTTGACCACGAGGCACTCGCTAGCATGGCTGGACGGGCGGGGGCAACTGGCGGCGGTGGGCCCCAAGCTCGGCACAGGACGTGCTAACCCAAGGCGCCCGAGCAACTTCCGCTGCGCCGACGCAGCCACCCCACAAGGCCTTGGCCCGCATGGCGTTCATGCCTCCCCTCCTGCTGCTTCGTTGTGCCATCGCTGCCGTGTGGCTGTACGAGGGCCTGTTGTGCAAGGTGCTCGGACGCATGCCGGAGCAGAAGGCCATTGTCGAAGCGGTGCCCTACCTTGGGGCAATTCCGCCGGCCACCCTCCTCCGTGCCCTGGGGGTGCTCGAGAGCTTGCTTGCGGCGTGGGTCCTCAGCGGCTGGAAGCCCCTCTGGGCGGCCGCGGTGCAAACCGGGCTCCTCGTCGGGATGAATGCCAATGGGCTCCTCTTCGCCCGGAGACTCATCCACGACGCCGGCGGGATGGTGGTGAAAAATTTTGCCTTCCTCCTCCTGGTCTGGGTGGCGGGGGCACTCGGTAGCCGGTGAGTCCCCCATCGGCGGCCGACACTCCCTGGGGCCGGGGACGTTTCGACAACCGCGTCGCGCCCCAGCGAATTCTCTTCGGGCACATGTACGAAGACGCGGCCGTCGAGGCCCGGGCCTTCGCCGGCCGAGGACGGATTTTCTGCATTGCCTCCGCCGGGGACACGGCCCTGGCGCTCGCCGAGCAGCAGCCTGTCGTC
>JBKQJL010000049.1:0-8053 GCA_052147975.1 Myxococcaceae bacterium | reverse complement strand
GTCATACTTGCCGGAGAACTTGTTGCGATAGGCTGTGCTGGGCGCGTGGATTGCCCCGTTGGAGTCGCCTTCCATGGTGATGGCCGGCACGGTGACGACAGGAAGCGCGGCCAGCCGCCTTTCGAGGTCGTCGTATTTCCGTTCCCCAGCCGCCAGGCCGAGTCGCCAGCGATAATCGTGCATCACGATGTCAACATGGTCCGGGTTGGTGAAGGAAGCTGCCGTGCGGTTGTACGTGGCATCGTCGAACTTCCACTTTGGCGAAGCCTGGTGCCAAATGAACTTGTTGAACTCGTGGAGATATTTTGCATAGCCGGCCTTGCAGACTTCAGTAGCGAAATAGTACTGGTACCAAAATGCGGATGCAGCCTGGGGCGGCAACGGTACCTGGTTGCCCGCCGGGCTGCTTATCAGATAGCCGCTGACGGAAACGATTGCCTTGACGCGTTCCGGCCATAGTACTGCCATGACGTCGGCTGTCCTCGCCCCCCAATCGAAGCCGGCTATGATTGCTTTGTTAATCCGAAGAGCGTCCATGAAAGCGATGATGTCTGAAGCGACGGCTGATTGCTGAGCATTCCGGAAGGTGTCGCTCGACTTGAAGCGCGTCGTTCCATACCCGCGCAAGTACGGGACGAGCACCCGGTAGCCTTTCGACGCTAAGAGGGGCGCGACGTCGATGAAGCTATAAATGTCGTAGGGCCATCCGTGCAGGAGAATGACGGCCGGCCTGTCGGCCAGTCCCGCTTCTGCATAGCCAATATTCAAGAGGCCGGCGTCGATCTGCTTTATGGTTCCGAAGGACGTGTTCGTCCCCGGCTTAACGGGAGGTACGCTTGATGTGGTGGGATTGCTGGGCTGTACGTTTACCGACCCGATCATGCTCAGTCTTGCTGCCCCAACAGTGACGGCCGCAATGCCCAGAAAGTGGCGCCGTTGATTGCTAATTCCTTTTGGGGTTTTGCTCTCATCCATTGGGGGCGTGACCTCCTAGGGTTGACGATTCGTTGGTTCCGATGAGATCGGTTGGCGTGGCCGGGGCCGTCTGAATCTGGGCGGCTTCGAAGGGGCCGAAGCCCGCCGCCGGCTGCCCAGCGGCGTTGGTGCTCGCGCAGGAACAAAGGCGCTCCGCTTCGGATCCACGGGCCGGACATTTCGAGTTCCCCGCCACGGTTCGTTCGAGGGATTGTTAGGTGCAGTCTGTCGATTGCTTTGTCCGCGGCGTGAAGGCGCGTGTACCGATAGCTGGCACCGAGAACTCCCAGCGCAAAATCTCGATGCAGGACGGATTCCGGTGCCGGATCCGCCAGTGCAGACGCCAATCTCCATGCTGCCCCCATCCCTCAGCCTCGCCGTCGATAGGCCTGACTCTATAGACTTGGGTTCGACTGTCTTCAGACTCAAGTTGCCGCGAATTAGCTACGTTCCCACTCCGAACACCGAACCTGTAAACCGCTATTGGTTACATCTCACTGAGCGCAAAGACGCGCCGCGGCAATCAGGGTCCTGATGCGTCAATCCGCCGTGGCACGGATAGGACTTTCGAGCGCAGTGCGCCTGTTCGCTTGCCTGCTGGTCGACTGGCATCGACGGGACAACGTCCACGGTGGCAGAACAGCCCCGATTGACAACGCGGCGAGCCTACTTCTGTCATTGCGCGCGCAGCGATTTGAACGACGCTCTCATCTCGGCGGAGAAGACCTCGGGCTGTTCCCACGCCGCGAAGTGGCCACCCTTCTGGAGCCGATTGTAATAGATGAGTTTCGGATACGCCCGCTCAACCCAACTCCGGGGCGCTTGATAGAGCTCATCCGGGAAGGCGCTGATGGCAACCGGAATGACGACGCCTTGCGGCGTAAAAAAGGCGAGCTGTCTCAGGGGAACCTCGTGGAGTGTCTCCCAATAAAGGCGGGCGGCCGAGACCCCCGTGTTCGTCAACCAGTAGAGCGTGACGTTGTCGAGGATGTCGTCGCGCGTCAGGCCCTCCTTCTGGCCCTTAAAGACGCGCGCGATGAGCTCGTAGCTGCGGGCGTCGTGGTCGAGCATCCAAGCGGCGAGGCCGATTGGGGAATCGTCGATTGCGTACAGTGTCTGCGGGCGCTGGCTCATCTCCTGGGCGTAGGCCAGGCCAGTCCGATAGAAGGAGTCGAGTTGTTCATAGGCATGACGCTCGTCGGCTGTGAGGCCGGCCGGCGCCGGGCTGCTCGACAAGAGGTCCTTTGCAATGTCGCTCGGGACGGCGGCAGGCATGTTGGTGTGAATGGCAAGCAGTTCCGGAGGCGCAAGCAGGGCCATCTGCTCGGTGACGGCGTTCCCCCAATCGCCTCCCTGCGCCACGAATCGCGTGTAGCCAAGGCGCTTCATGAGGACAATCCAAGCCCGCGCGATCCGAACCGGGTTCCAGCCGCCAGTGATGGGCTTTCCGGAGAAGCCATGACCCGGCAACGAAGGAATCACAACATCGAAGGCGTCCGATGCGCTCCCGCCGTGCGCGGTGGGATTCGACAGCGGATCAATGATTTTCAACTGCTCGATTATTGAGCCAGGCCATCCGTGGGTGACGATGATCGGCAAGGCATTCGGATGTTTTGAACGAACGTGGATGAAATGGATGTCCAGCCCGTCGATATTCGTTATGAACTGTGGAAGGGTGTTCAGCCTCGCTTCGAATTTCCGCCAGTCGTAATGGTCATGCCAATAGCGTGCTAGTTCGCGCATCGTCGCCAGCTGCACGCCCTGCGAATCATCCGCTACCGTTTCCCCTGACGGCCACTTGGTCGCGGCGATCCGCCGACGGAGGTCCACGAGAGCCTCGTCGGGCGCATGAAAGTGGTACGGACGGATTGCGGATGAGCCCGTTTCGGGTTGTGTCGCCGTGCTGGTTGCTTTCGCCGTTGTCGCCTCCTTGTGGAGAGAGCGCGCTCCCTTCTGTAGATCCGCTCTTGCCCATTTCGCGGGAAGCCCGCTCGTGCTGCCACCGGGAGCATCCGGGGCGGTAGCTGCCGCGCCGTGAACGGGGACTTCTCCCAGACCAAAGGCAACCGCGGCTGCCGCCAGAGCAGGAAGAAGTCGACGCTTTCTGCGAGAAGCGCCCGCTGCGTCGGGCTCCTTGTGGTGTGTCGCTTTGGCAACGTTTCGACCTCTTCTCATAGCCCCTCCCATCATCGAGCGGTCATTTGTACAGGTACAATGAAAATGACGATTGAGTGACACCTATGGACGAGCCTCTCCGTAGAATGTCTTGGGAGAGCTCCGGGCTGTCCCCAATGCCTGAGCCAACTTCTAGACGTCGAGAACGCTGCCAGCGCGCACTTCCGAAACTTTTTGCGCCCTACGATGCAAACGAAGTGGGTGAAAATCTACTGGACAAAGGTGTCGTCCCATCTCCTGCACTCAGGCGGAACATAGAGCCTCGCTTGGAGGGTGGAAGCCCCGCTGCGCGCCGCCCCGCCGCCGAGGGAGGCTCAGCCCCGTGCTGTCCACCGACATCAAGTCCCAGCAGCACTTTGGCTAAAAGGGGAAAATGAAATGAAGAAAATGCACGGATTCAATCTCGCCTCGAAACCAAGCGGCGACGGGTGTGTGGAATGCTTAGCGTCATCTAAAGGTTGGTGGTTCCATCTCCGTCGGTGTGCAGAGTGTGGGCACATTGGATGTTGTGACAGCTCTCCGAGCCAGCATGCATCCAAGCACGCGGCGGCAACGGGGCACCCAGTCATAGCCAGCTTTGAGCCGGATGAAGACTGGTTTTTCGATTACGAAACGCAGGAAATGATCAAAGGTGTGGAATTGCTTCCGCCGCATGCGCATCCCGAAAGCCAGCCCGTACCAGGACCCGCAGGAAGGGTGCCGGCCAACTGGGAGTCGCTCCTCCACTAGCTGGCCGACAGAGGGTAGTCAGCAGATTCGGCGCTTCTTTGGACGAGGCGTTTCCGGCCGAATCCTAATTTGTCGACCGCAGGAGGCACCGCATGAATCTACCTGACGCGCCGATTGCACACGAGGGCTTCTTCGCGACTCACTTCTTCACGGTGAGCGATCAGGACAAATCGAAGGATTTTTACGTCCGAATTCTTGGGGGAAAAGTCATCAAGCCGGACAACCCCTGCTACATCAAGCTAGCGAACACCTGGATTATTCTCAATTGCGGCGGCGGCCCAACACCCGACAAGCCAGAGGTTCTTCTTGAAACGCCGGCGGATCTGACCAGAGTAAATAGCTTCCTCAATTTGCGCGTCGCCGACATCTGGGCCTGTTACAAACAATGGGGCGAAAGAGGAGCGTTCTTTCTTACCGAGCCATTAGACAACCGCGGCTGGGAGTGGCGCTGTTACATGCGTGATCCCGACGGCTACCTCATTGAAGTTGGCCAATATACTGAACGCGCGCTCGACTTTTTTTACAACCGCAGTTGATTTTGTCGCAACTGCCTCGCAACGAGAGCAGGGGCAACTAAGTCCTGGACCAGGGCCTCCGCTTCCAGCACTTCGTTGCGCCGCTTGAAGCCGGCATCGAGGGAATGAGAGTTGGTCTGCTGACAGTTCTCCAAGACGCTTCGAGACGGTCGGCGCGGCTCGAAAAGGTAGCACCGAGCATCTCTTCCGAATCCGCTACAAGACACGAAGCGACATCGTCCATGCACCTCGGTGTTCTAGATGAGCCGGAGGCTAGGGGCGAAACACTTCGAATGGTCCGTCCGGCGCTTCCTGCGCTGCCTACTCGTCGATGAAGTTTGCTACGCGGGGAGCTCACCGAGCTCGGCAAGAGCGGCTCGCCAATCGGGAAAGACCTGAAGCCGCGCCGAGCGGGCGGAAGTCCGGAGCCCCGTAGCCGGCGTACGCGCTTGGCAGGTGGTTGGGGCTGCCGCTCGCGTTGCGAAAATCCGGTTTTTGTTCTGAACAGGAGTCCCCGCCTCGACGCTAGGGTGTAAGGTGCGGACCGTGCGCTTGACGGCGGGCACCCGCGTGGGCCCTTACGAAGTGGTGGCCCTGGTGGGGGCAGGCGGGATGGCGGAGGTGTACCGAGCCACGGACACCCGCCTGGGGCGCGACGTCGCCATCAAGGTCGTCTCCGAGGCGTTCGGTGCGGACGGTGCCTTTGTCGAGCGTTTCGAGCGCGAGGCCAAACTGGCCGGCTCCGTCAGCCACCCCAACGTCGTTGCCCTCCACGACGTCGGACTCCACGATGGAAAGCCGTACTTCGTGACGGAGTTGCTCCATGGCGAGACGCTACGAGACCGACTCGCGAAAGGTCCCGTCCCTCTGGCCAAGGCGCTGGAGTGGACGGCACAGATGGCACAGGGCCTGGCGGCTGCGCATGAACACGGCATTGTCCACCGGGATTTGAAACCGGAGAACGTCTTCATCAGCCGGGACGGGCACGTGAAGCTGCTCGACTTCGGCATCGCAAAACTCATCGAGGCAGCCCACGAGGCCACTCCCCACGGCTTGTTGGACGAGACGCTGTCGCCGTCGAGTGGCGGGACTGGCTCGGGCATGGTGCTCGGGACGCCCGGCTACATGTCTCCGGAGCAGGTGCGCGGTGACCCGGTCGACGCGCGGACGGATTTGTTCAGCCTGGGCGCGGTCCTCTACGAGTTGCTTTCGGGCCGGCGAGCTTTCCCGGGGGCTGTGGTGGAAAGCGGCTATGCGATTCTCCACAAGGAGCCGGAGCCATTGGGGCCCGGCGTTCCAGCGGGCGTTGCTCAAGTCGTCCAGAGATGCCTGGAGAAGGACCCACGGCGCCGCTTCCAGACGGCGCGAGACTTGGGCTTCAACCTGGAATTGCTTCGCAACCCGACCGGTTCCGCGACTGCGGCAATCCCAAGCGCGCCGCCGCGGCGCTGGCAGGCCTGGTGGTGGCTCATCCCGGTTGGGGCGGTGGGGGTGGTTGTCGCAGCCCTCGCTTTCAACGCCTCGGCCCGTAAACTGACCTGGGAGCGCTTCTTTCCCCGCGCGCGGCCTGCCGGCACGGCGGCGGAGGTGGGCACGGCGGTGGATGCCAAAGGGCCGCCGTCCATTGCCGTCCTCCCCTTTGTCAACCTGAGCTCCGACAAGGAGCAGGAGTACTTCTCCGACGGAATTTCCGAAGAAATCCTCGATGCCTTGGCGCGCGTCAAGGGACTAAAGGTCGCCGGCCGCACGTCCTCCTTCCACTTCAAAGGCAAGAACGAGGACCTGCGCACCATCGGCGAGACATTGGGCGTCAGCAACCTCTTGGAGGGCTCGGTGCGCAAGCAGGGTAACCGGGTACGGATTACCGCCCAGCTCATCCAGGTCTCGGACGGCTTCCACCTCTGGTCGAAGAGTTTTGAGGGGGACCTAACCGACGTCTTCGACCTCCAAGAGAGGATTGCCCGCGCCATTACGGAGGAGCTGAAGGTCGTCCTTCAGGGAGACCAACGCACGCGCCTGGTCCCGGTGGCCACCAACAACTCAGAGGCCTACGCGCTGTACCTCCAGGCGACAGCCATCTTCAACCGGCGCGATGGCGCCCACTTTCGTGAGGCCGTCGGCCAGCTGCAGAAGGCCCTTCGACTGGACCCGAGCTATGCCCGAGCTTGGTCGCGGCTAGCAACGCTGCAAGTGCTATTGCCAATTTATGAGGTGGGCCAGTACGACACTGCCCTGGCCGCCGCAGAAGAGGCCGCCCGCCACGCCATCGCTCTGGACCCATCGCTCGGCGAACCACACGCCGCGCTCGGGCTCGTCTACGAAACCCGAAGGCGCTTCCTGGAGGGCAAAGAGGCCTTTCAGCGTGCGCTCGCACTCGATCCGGACGACGTCACCGCCAACTTCTGGTTCGCCACCAGCCAGGTGGGCCAGGGCTACTTGCGCCAGGGCAACCAGTTACTCGACCGCGTCCTGAGCATCGACCCCATCCTGCCCAATGCGTCGTTGTGGCGCGGTGTCGGCGCCCTGAATGAAGGCGACTTGGACGGGGCGGAGCGCCTGTTTCTGCGAGCCCAGGACCTCGGCCTCGCTCACGTTGGCATCGGATTGTCCTCCCTTGCCAGCGCGCGCGGCCACCCGGAGGAAGCGGTCCGGCAGATGACGCGGGGCCTGCAGGCGCTCGGGCCCGAGCTGCCGGAGGGCTCAGCGGAGACCTTGGCGCGCGGGATGTTCGGCGATGAGCAAGCGCGCGCGAAGGCGCTGGCGCTCATCGACAGGTACCTCGCCACCCGGCCGGCGGTTGTGGTGGGCGCGGTGCCCTATGCGCTCATTCGGCTCGGCCAGCCGACCAAGGGGCTGCAGCTTCTGCAAGCCGCCCCGACCGGCAATGACTCGCTAGCCTTCCCCATGCTGTGGAGCCCCTCGGGTCGGGCGGCCCGGACGTCCCCGGCCTTTGCAGAATTCGCACGGCGGACGGGGCTGGTGGACGTGTGGGAGCACGATGGTGCGCCGGATTTGTGCGAGCGCGTGGGGCCACGGGCCTACGTGTGCCGTTAGGCCATGCTGCTAGTTGCTGGGGACCTCCTGCGGATGGGGAACGGCCGGCGCTGATTGTGTGGGGAGACCGCGATGTTGCGTTCCGTGCAACTGAGCGCGAACGTTTCGAACGCGCGTTTCCAAACCACCGCACCGTCATCCTCAAGGGAGCGGGTCACTTCATCCAAGAGGACGTACCCGAAGAGATTGCATTAGCGATTCGGAGCTGGTTCGTCCCCTGACACTTGCTTGGCTCCAGAGGGGGCGGCGGGAAACAAAGACCACCACCACTTTGCGAAAGGGTAGCCCTGCAGCTCGACGAAGGCACCTTTCCGAGTCTCATGGTTGTCCGCAGCACCGCGAGTCTCCCGGGCTGGGGACGGCGGCCGGCGAGTCAGCGACGGCACGCGGGGATAGAGTCCTGGTCGGTTTCCGGAATCACGCCTGCATCGACCTGTTCCCGCAGCGTCAGATGAGCATCAAGGCAGCACTCAACGTTCTTGTTCGTGTACGCAGCCCTGTAGGTGCAGCGACGACAGCGTGCGTTCATCGTTGCGGAGGATTTCCGACTAGCCTCTCTCGAGATGGGACATGTGAAGTATGCGTGCCTTTGCAGCCTGCTCCTT
>JBKQJL010000048.1:0-20864 GCA_052147975.1 Myxococcaceae bacterium | reverse complement strand
TTGGGTGCAGCAGAATCCCCCTGCGGAGAAGCGCAAGTGACCGAGTCGGCAGAAGAGACCCCGCCGCCGTCCGACCGTCCGGCCGAGGCGTCCGCGGTGCTCAAGGAGCTGCTGCGCCTGGCCGATGTGCCAGCGACGCTGGACGTGAAGAGTGGTGTCGACGGTGCCATCTCCATCGCCCTGGTACTGGGCGTCGAGCTGCCGGGCGTCGTCCTGGGGCGCCGGGGCACCTTTGTCGACGCGCTTCAATTTCTGGTGAACAAGCTCACCCACCGCCCGGGAAGCGAGCGCCGCTGGGTGTCGTTGGGGGTGGGCGAGCACCCGCCGCCCCGCACGCCACGGCCTCCCCGTCCGCCGGCGGAGCAGCCAGGGCGGCCCGTGCCGCCGCCGCGCGCCGCGGCGGCCGCCGTGCCGGCACCGGCCGAGGCCTCGTTCCCCCGTGCGGCGCCTGTCGAGGAAGCCGTCGAGGTGAGCGAGGACCCCGAGCTCACCCGTGCCGCCCAGGCGCTGGCCGAAGCGTCGGCCAGCACGGGCCGGTTTTACGGCGTGGTGGCGCTGTCGGCCGAAGACCGTGCTCGTGTCCTTCGAGCCGTGGCCTCGGTGGCCGGAGTCCGCGCCGCGGTGGAGGGAGAGGGCAGGCTGCGCCGGCTCGTCTTGACGCCCGACCGGCCCACGCCGATGCCGAAAAAGGCGCACCCGCTGGGAGTGGATGTCGACGAGCTTGGGGGCCCAGACGAAACCGTCCGGTGACGGAGGGTGGAGCAGATGGGGAAGGCGAAGCCGCTGAAGGACCGCTTGTTCGGGGCGGCGGTGCTGAAGATGAGTTTCCGACTCCGCGGGGCGGAAAACTCGCCGGCATTCACCGGCATCTACCCGGGCGTGCTGCGAGACTTAGGGCTCGAGGACGAGGCTGTCGAGCGCTACATCGAGCAGCACCGGCTGGAAGTCGAGGCTGTTGCCCGCGGGGGCGCCCCCTAGGACGCCGCCAAAGGGGCATGTTTCACGTGAAACATCTCTGGCTCGGCTCCGTGGGCGAGGGCGCTGCCGCGTCGTGCAGCGTCCAGAGAGAGGGCGGGGCCCCGAATTGTGGAGAAAGTGGGGAAAAACACCAGAACGGGCACATTAGCCCTGGTTACAGGCACTTGGCATGACCCATTTTAGGCCCGCTTGTGGATAAGCCGGAATTTCTCAGGCGGCTTCGCTCGGGCGCTGCCTCGCTCGGCGTCCAGGTCCCGCTGGAGTCCGAAGAGGCGCTGTTCTGGCTCGGGAACGAGTTGCTCCGCTGGAACGCGAAGGTGAACCTCACAGCCATCGTTGATCCAATTGAAGTGCTCGACAAGCACATTTTGGATTCATTGGCCGTGGGGGTGCTGCTGTCCCCCGCCGCGCGAAGCCTGCTGGATGTCGGAACGGGTGCGGGCTTCCCGGGGCTTCCCTTGGCGCTGGTACGTCCAGATGTCGAGGTCTGGCTGGTGGACTCGGTGGCCAAGAAGGTGGGCTTTCTCAAGCACGCCGTGGCCAACCTCGGGTTGGCCCCGCGGGTGCGGGCGCTGCAGCGGACCGTCCAGGGCGAACCGCTCCAGGAGGGCCTTCCCCCCGTGGATGCGGTCGTCTCGCGTGCCTTCCGCGACCTCGCGGGATGGGCTGCGCTCGGAGGTGCCTACCTGCGCCCGGGCGGACAGCTACTGGCCATGGCCGGGGGCAGCGCGGAGCCGCCCGCTGTCTCCGGCTGGGCCCCGGCTGACGTGCACCGCTTGACCTTGCCCTCTGGCGCCGGGCGCACCGTACTGAGCTACCGGCGGCTGTCCGAATGAGGTTGTTTCACGTGAAACATCCACCCGGGGAGCTCAATTTTCCCCTGTCATCCCAGCGTGCTAGCACCCGCATACAGCGTCACTGGACTGACGGCGAAAGGGAGTCGGCGAGGGCTATGAGTCGCGTCATCTGCATTTCGAACCAGAAGGGCGGCGTCGGAAAGACGACCACCGCCATCAACCTCGCGGCCAGCCTCGCGGCCTCCGAGCGGCGCACGCTTCTGGTCGACATGGACCCACAAGGCAACGCAGGCAGCGGGCTTGGGCTCAAGCGCGACGCGATGCACGGCACCGTGTACGAGGCCCTGTTGGGGGGCCGCCCGCTGCGCGAGCTCGTGCATTCCACCGAGCTGCGCTTTCTGTCGGTGGTGCCCTCCACCCCGGACCTGACTGGGGCCGAGGTGGAGCTGGTGGGGATGGAGCGGCGGGAATTCCGCCTGCGCGAGGCGCTGGCGCCCTTGGCGGTCGACTACGACTACGTCCTCATCGACTGCCCCCCCTCGCTCGGCCTGTTGACGCTCAACGCGCTCACCGCCGCGGACTCCGTCCTCATCCCCTTGCAATGCGAGTACTACGCGCTCGAGGGGCTCTCTCAGCTGATGCACACCGTGGAGCTGGTGAAGCGAGGTCTCAATCCGGCGCTGTCCACCGAGGGCATTCTGCTGACGATGTTCGACGGGCGGGCCAACATCGCCCACCAAGTGGCCGACGACGTGCGCGGCTACTTCAAGGAGCTGGTCTTCTCGGCGGTGGTGCCTCGCAACATTCGGCTGGCGGAGTGCCCCAGCTTCGGCAAGCCCATTCTCCTCTACGACATCAAATCCAAAGGTTGCGAGAGCTATCTCGCCCTCGGTCGGGAGATATTGCGCCGCGGTGCTGGCCCGACCGTCCCGCGGGCCGCTTGACATGTCCCCCCCGCCCTCTGTGAGCACGTCCTCCGACCGGCCTGTGAAACGCGCGCTGGGCCGAGGCCTCTCCGCGCTCATCCCCCAGGCGGAGGCCGTCCCGCTCACCGGCGAGCTCGGCCCCGGCCTCCTCCGGCTTCCACTGGAGCGCATCGCACGTGACCCAAGCCAGCCGCGCAAGCACTTCGAAGTCTCGGCGCTGCGCGCCCTGGCGGACTCCATCAAAGCCCAAGGCGTCCTTCAGCCGGTGCTGGTACGCCGCGACGGGCCGGGGTTTCAGCTCATCGCCGGCGAGCGTCGGTGGCGGGCCGCCCAGCTGGCAGGTCTCCTCGAGATTCCGGCGCTGGTTAGGGACGTCACCGAGGCCGAGGCGTTTGCCATCGCCTTGGTGGAGAACCTGCAACGGACTGACCTCAACCCGCTCGAGGAGGCCGAAGGCTACCGGCGGCTGGTCGACGAGTTTGGCCTGACGCAGGAGGAAGTCAGTGGGCGGGTGGGCAAGGAGCGCTCGACGGTGGCCAATGCCCTGCGCCTGCTCGGCTTGCCCGAAGCCGTCAAGGCGTCGCTGGGCTCTGGCGCCTTGAGCGCGGGCCATGCCCGGGCCCTGCTTGGGGCGGCCGAGGGCGTGCGGGTGTCTCTGGCCGAGCGCGTCGTCGCCGACGGCCTCTCGGTGCGGGAGACGGAGCGACTGGCAAAGTCGCACCGCCAGACGCGCAAGGCCAAGCCCCGGGGCGCCGCCTCGTCTGGCGTCGCGGCGCGCGCCCTGGTGGAGGAGCTGCAGCGGGTGCTGGGCACCAAGGTGCGCCTTCAGGACCGCGGTGGGACAGGGACCCTCAGCGTCGACTTCTTCTCGTACGAGGACCTGGAGCGTATTGTCCGCATCCTGCGCCGGTGAACCGCTTCCCATCCCGGGACGGGTGGCGGCAGAGACGAGCGGGACGACAAGTCAATGCCGGTGCTCAAGCGCGAGGAGGAGAACGTGGTGGTCCGCGGCGGTGACGTGCACACCTTGCTCGGCAAGGGCAGCGAATTCGAAGGCAAGCTGACCTTCGAGGGCCAGGTGCGCATCGATGGGAAGTTCTCCGGGCAGATTTTTACCAAGGACACGCTCGTCATCGGCGAGGGCGCCCGGGTGAATGCCGAGATTAACGCCGGGACCGTCATCATCAACGGCGCAGTGGAAGGCAACGTCCGGGCGACCCAGCTCATCGAGCTGCACCCGCCGGGGCGGATGAAGGGCAACCTCGAGGCCCCCTCGTTGTCGATGGACAAGGGCGTCATGTTCGAAGGCACCTGCAAGATGGAAAGCACCACAAAGACGGCGGCCGCCACCCCGCCGGCGCTGGTGAGCCCGCTCCCCGAGTTGCCGCGGCGCTAGTCCCCCCCCAAGCCTCGTGGCAGCCCATCGCCCAGCGCCCGTGGCCGCCGTCGTGCTGGCCCTGGCGAGCCTGGGCTGTCCCCAGGGGGCCACCCCGGTCCGCCCGCCTGCGGACGCGGGACTGACAGCGCACCCGGCGGCGCCTCCCCAAATCTCCCTCAACCTCCCGGACGGCTGGGTGGTGGCAACGGGTGCCGACGGCGTGGTGCGGGCCTCGAGTCCGCGCGGCCAGCCGGTGCTGCGGGCCGAGCTACAGCGGGGCCTGGGGCTTCCCACCGCCGCCACCTTGCGCGCCGGCTTTCTCGGCGGACTGCAGCACCTGCGCGAGCGCTCCGAAAGCGTCGCGCAGCAGCCTGGCTTCATTGCGGTGCGGTTTTTTCTCGGGGAGCCCGACGGCGGCCCAGTCGAAACCGAAGCGCTTCTCGCGGCGACTGCCCTCGGAGAGGACACGCTGTTGTGTGCCAGCCTTCGGGGCGCGACGGCCGAGGAGCTCGACGTGGCGCAGGCGGCCTGCCGCTCGGCCGGGAGTGCGCCGGGCCGCTGAGGGGCGGCACGGCGCGCCCCTGTGTTGTCCCTACTCCCGAGGGACGGCCAAGCTCAGTCCGAAGTCCCCCCAGCGGTCGGTCCAAAAGCCAATTCGCGTAAGCCCGGCCGCCGCCAGCTCGGCTTGCACCTGGTTCGGCTGAAACTTCGCGCTCACCTCGGTGCGGAGGAGCTCTCCGGCGCCGAAGTCCACTCGCAGGCCCAGGCTGGGCAGCTCCACGCGCTGAGCCACCGAGGAGCGCAACAGCATCTCAATCCACCCCTGGCGGGCGTCGTAGCGTGCGAGGTGCTCAAAGTGCTCGAGCGCGAAGTCCGCGCCGAGTTCTCGGTTGAGCACCGCCAGCACGTTCCGGTTGAATTCGGCAGTCACCCCCTGCCGGTCGTTGTAGGCCGCTTCCAGCCGCGGAATGTCCTTCACCAAGTCCGTCCCCAGAAGCAGCGTGTCCGAGGGGCCCATTTGCTGGGCCATGCGGCGCAGAAAGCGGGCCCGCGCCTCCGGCTTGAGGTTGCCCACCGTGCCACCGAGGAAGGCAATTAACCGTGGGCCGCCTTTGGGCAGCTGCGCCAGGTGCCGCTCGAAGTCGCCCACCACGGCGTGGACGCTTACCTTGGGGTACTCCTCGGCCAGGGCGGCCGCCGCCGCCCGCAGCGTGGGCTCACTCACGTCGAAAGGGACGAAGCGCTCGAGCGTCCCAGCGTCCTGCAGCGCCGAGAGCAGCACCCGTGTTTTCTCCGAGGTGCCCGCGCCGAGCTCGACCAGCGTCTGCGCGCCCGTCCGTTGCGAAATTTCCTCGGCGTGGCGGAGGAGAATTTCGCGCTCGCGGCGTGTCGGGTAGTACTCGGGCAGTCGCGTAATGGCGTCAAACAGCCGACAGCCTCGCTCGTCATAAAACCACTTGGGCGGCAACTCGCGGGGCCGGGTGCCGAGGCCGGCCCGCGCGTCGGCGCGCAGCGCCCGTGCCAGTTGCTCCGGCGTCAGGTGCACGTCGAGGCGGACTGCACGGCGGCGTCGGGCGTCGGGGCGGGCGAGCGAGTCGAGGCGCATGGGGATGTCCTTTAAGGCTCAGGCGTCACGGGCACAGCGAAAGCCGGCAAATATTTGTCGACGGACGGGGAGGTCCCAGTTACGGAAGCTGGCGCGCGCGGCCACCGGCGCCACAGCCCAGGAGCCTCCGCGCAGCACTTTGCACCCGCTGCCGAAGAAGGCGGCAGAATACTCCGGGTAGGGGAAGGCCTCGAAGCCGGGGTAGGGCGCGAAGTCGGACGCCGTCCACTCCCAAACGTCTCCCATGAGGCCCAGCGCCCCGCAGGCGCTTCCTCCGCGCGGGAAGCTGCCGACCGCCAAGGGGTGCCCAGCGCGCGGCCAGAGGTTGGCGTGCTGGGGGCCCGGCGCCTCATCGCCCCACGGCCAGCTGGGCGCCGTGCCCTCTGGCGTCCAACGGGCGGCCTTCTCCCATTCGGCCTCGGTGGGAAGTCGGCGTTGCACCCAGCGGGCGTAGGCTTCGGCCTCGTGAAAGCAGACATGGGCCACCGGCTCGGCCGGCGGAAGCGGCTCCCACTGAGAGAAGCGGCGGCGCTCCCAGCCGCCGGGGCCCCGACGCCAGTAGGCGGGCTGCTCCAGGGCCGCCGCCAGTCGGTGCTCCCAGCCCAGGGGCGTCCACAGCGAGGCATTCTGGTAGCCGCCGGCTTCGATGAATTGAGCGAAGTCTTCGTTGCTGACGGGCGTGCGGTCGATGAAGAAGTCGGGCAGTGTGGTGCGGTGCGCGGGCCGCTCGTTGTCATAGGCCCAAGGTGCGTCTGAGCCGAGGGTGACAGGCCCAGCCGGGACCTGGACTTCTCCGCGCTCGAAGCGCGCGGGCGCCACCGGTGGCGGCGCCGTGCCTGCCGGCGGCGCCAGGGCCACCCGCGTCACCAGCTGAAGGGTGGCAAGCAACGTCTCGATGTGCTGCTGCTCGTGCTGCGCCACCATCCCGTAGACGAAGCCGCCGGCCAAAAGGCGCGGCGGCGCTGCCGTGGTGTCCAGCGTCTCCAACCGCTCGAGGGTGCGTTGCCGGACGCTCGAGGCATAGCGGAGTGCCTCCTCGACGCCGAGCAGTGGCAGCGCGGACCGGCTGCGCCGCGGGTGGCGGAAGGCGTCGTAGAGGCCGTCGAGGCGCCCGTCGCCCACCGGCTCGCCGCCGAGCGCGCGCACCAGCCACTGCTCCTCGTAGTTGGCAATGTGCGCCAGGTCCCAGACCGGCGGGGACATGAGCTCCGAATGTTGGTGCACCAGCTCGCCCGGTGGGACTGGTGCGAGCAGCGCCAGGAGGCGCTCGCGGGCCAGCGTCAGCTCTGCCCGGGCGTGCTCCACCCACGGCGGTGCTGCGCGGCGGCTGGACTGGGGCCTCCGCATGTCAGGAGGCGAAGGGTGCGTCAGCCGGTGCCTGCGCGCAACCCGCCACAGGTGACAAACGTGTCGTGTGTTGAGCGGTGAAGCAATGCCAACTGCCGACGCCGCCAGGAAAAGTCAATCCAAATACATATGTCTTTATACACACACCCTGCTGTGGCAGTGTGCGCGCTCGGGCGAAACACCAGAAAGGAGCGAATCGGGAGATGTCAGTCGACAAGGCATTTCGTGAAATGATTAGTGCGGAGGTGGAACAGCAGCTGAAGTCGTTCCAAACCGCCATCGCCCGGGACTTGGGTGCCCTGCGCGCGCTCGCTGAGCGCCTCGGCCCGATTGCTGGGCTCCTCGGCGGCTCCGCGCTGGCCGTCCGTCGGCGTGGCCCGGGCCGCCCGCCCGGCAGTGGACGAAAGGCAATGGGTCGGCGCGGGCGCCGGACCCGGCTGCCCGCCGGTGGCGCCTGCGCCATCATCGGCTGCAAGCGGCCCAGCCGCACCAAGGGGTACTGCTCGGCGCACTACCAGAAGCTGCGGATGTTGACGCGCAGCAACCGTCGTCCGGCGGAATGGAAGGATTATGCCTCGCCGCAGTCGGTCACCGACTTAGTCCTCCCCCGGGGGCGGGCCGCGCACAAGAAGAAGGAGTCGAGCGGAAGCTGAGGTTGGCGCGCGTGCCATGCCCGGCCGGGAACTGGAGCCTGGAATCAAGGTGGACCTCGCCGGGTCCACCACCTATTCGGACTACCTGCGTCTGGACCTCATCCTGTCGGCGCAGCAACCGCGTTCCAGTCCCGAGCATCACGACGAGCTCCTCTTCATCATCCAGCACCAGACGAGTGAGCTGTGGCTGAAGCTCCTGGTCCATGAGTTGCTGGCGGCACGTCGCGCCGTCCAGGCCGACCAGCTCGAACCCACCTTCAAAATTCTGGCGCGGGTGGGCCAGGTCCAGAGGATGCTCTTCGAGCAGTGGAGTGTCCTCGAGACACTCACGCCGTCGGAATACCTCTCCTTTCGCCAAGTGCTGGGACCGGCCAGTGGATTTCAATCCCACCAATACCGGGCCGTGGAGTTTCTGCTTGGCAACAAGGACAGCAAGGCGCTGCTGCCGCACCGGCACACCCCGGAGGTGCACGCCTGGTTGACGGAGCTGCTGTTGGCGCCCAGCCTGTACGACGAATTCCTCAGGCACCTGGCGCGCCGCGGCTTGCCGGTGCCGCCAGAGCGCGTGGCGCGCGACTTCTCGTTGCCCTACGAGCCCCACCCGGGGGTGACGGCGGTATTTCGCACCATTTATGAGGCGCCAGAGCGCTACTGGGACGGCTACGAGATGGCCGAGAAGCTGGTCGACGTCGAGCAGCGCTTCCAGCTGTGGCGCTTCCGGCACCTGTTGACCGTCAAGCGCATTATTGGTGGCCGGCCGGGGACGGGCGGAAGCTCCGGGGTGCCGTTTCTCAAGCGGGCCCTGGACTTGACGTTTTTCCCAGAGCTGTGGGACGTCCGCACCGAGCTTCAGGCGCCTCGCTAGCGCAGCCTTCCAGGCCGCCCCGTGCCCCGGGCGTCTGCCGTCGGGGCCAGGGACTAAGCTTTTCTTGCTTCAAGCCGGAAGAGAGGCCCCTTGCCGGGGAGTGCCCTTGGACCGAGCGACATACCCCGAAGCGGAGCTGGTGCAGAACCGAGCCTCGGTGTTGCTTTTTGGCGGCACGGCGGAGGAGCGCAAGGCGTGGGCCGAGGAAGCCGCCTCCCGCCTGGGGCGCACCCTCACCGTGGTGGGCCCTTCGGTGGCGTTGGCGGAGGCATTGACGCTGAAGGACGGCGTGGTTTTCCTGGAAGAGGTATTGGCACTCGGCGAGGGCGCCCAGCAGCAACTGGTGCGGTGTCTACAGACACAAGAAGAGCGCCCCAAAGTCGTGGTGGGGGTGCGCCAGGGCGCCGAGGCGGTGGAGGGGCTTCGGCCGGACCTCCATTACGTGCTGCGCTTGGCGCAGGTAAACCTCGACGAGCCCGGGCTGCGGGACACCCTCGCCAAGCGTCGCGCCCGGCGTCTCCCCGTTTCAACGGAGGGCCCCGCAGCGGGCCGTCCGCGGGTGCGCGCTGCAATGGCACGTCCCGCCCCCCCGCGGCGTCCGGCGCCTGCGAAAAAGCGCGGGAAGCGGTCCAAGCCCCGCGCCACCGCCAAGCGCTCGCGGCGCTAGGCCTTCTTTAGGAGTCAGCCGCCGAGGTGGTGCGCGTCGCGGGCCAGCCGCTCGAGCGCTTCTCTGTCGGTGGAGTCGTAATAGCCACGGATGTGGCCGCTTCCGTCGACGAGCACCACGTGGACGCCGTGAATGAGGCCCGAGACGTCGTCGGCCGGGCCTTCGTGGACGAGGGTGATTTTGAAACCTTCGGTGACTGCGCGCTGGATGCCTGCTGTGTCCCCGGTGAGGAAGTGCCAGCGCGGGGAGGCTGCCCCGTGCTCGGCGGCAAAGGCTTTCAGACGCTCCGGGGTGTCGAAGTCCGGGTCGACGCTGACGGAGACGAGATGGACGCGCTCGCCGAGCTTTGGCTGGAGCGCAGCTAGCCGCTCGGTCATGAGCGGACACACCGTGGGACAGCGGGTGAAGACGAAATCCGCGACCCATGGCTGGCCGGCCAAATTCTCGGGGCCAAACGGTGCACCATTCTGGTCGGTGAAGTGGAAGGGCGGCACCGTCCCGAGGATGGGAAGTGCAGGCGCCGGCGGCCCCAGCCCTTGGCGCACCAGGGGGAAGGCGAGGACGGCGGCGAGGAAAAAGGCCCAAAACGCTGGATGGCTGATGGTGCGCAACGGGCGGGAAAGGGTTTCGTCCATCGGTGCCGGTGCACTACCCTTGCTGTGCAGCGGCGGTCAAACGCAAAAGCTGCGCTGCGGGCCCTCTCGGCTGCGCAGAAAGCCTGTGTCCTTGCTAGCGAAACTGCCTTTCGAGTGCAGCTGGACGACGTCGGGTTGACATCTGGCGGGCTCGGCAGCAAAACCCGCACGCCCGAAGGCACAGCAGGAGGGCAACTTCCCAGATGGACGTCGACTACACGCGCCACGCGCACGCACGGCTGTTTCAGAATGAGTTTCTGGAGGTCACCTCGAAGGTGCACCCGGCCGTGCCGTTTTTGGTGTACGGGCCGCTGGTGGTGGGGGTGCTTGCCTGGGGCCTGGCCCGCGGGCTGACCACGCCGCTGGCGTCGGTCGGCTTCTTTCTCGCCGGTTGGGTGGTGTGGGACGTGGCGGAGTACGCCATTCACCGTGGCTTCTTCCACTGGGAGGGCAATGGCCCTTTCACCCGGAAAATCCACGACGTCATTCACGGCTACCACCACCGTTACCCGGATGACCCGCTGCGTCTGGTGATGCCGCTTGGGGCGAGTGTCCCCTTGGCGCTGCTCATCGCCGGCGGCCTCTACCTGGTGGGCGTGCCGCTGGTCACCATCCCGCTCTTCGCCGGCTTCGTCAGTGGCTACCTCTGGTACGACTTTGTGCACTACTCCACGCACGCTCGCGAGCCGAAGACGGCCTGGGGAAAGGCCATCCGCTCCCACCACATGGCGCACCACTTCGCCTGCCCAGACAAGAATTTCGGCATCAGCCACCGGTGGATTGATGCGGTGGTGGGGACGCTGCGCAAACGGGGCCGTTCCGCAGAGGCCTAAAAGCGGGCATTCGCCGCGGGCCCCAAAACGCCCCGGGCCCCGGTTGGGGGAGGCTCATGGGCCAGCTCCGCTTCGTTGCCAAGGACTACCAGCACTTCCCCAAGGCGGTGGTGCCGGCAAAACGGCTGAGCGCCGGACAGGCGCAGTTGAAGTGGTACAACCTGGCGCGCGCCGAGGATGGCGTCCCGGAGGCCATTGAAGGAATGGCCCGTGCCTTTCTGGCCGTCGAAACCCAGTCGCAGCGGTTGGGGATGGACCGGGAGCTGGGCTTCGTGGTGCTCCACCGGTGCGGCGCTGAGTTCTATTTCTTAATTTTCAACACCTGGCGCGGCACCAACGAGCTCTGGGAAACCGTCTTTTACAAAGAGAGCTCTGGCATGCCGGGTTTCTCGCTCTTCGGACGCGAGGGCCGGCACCTGCCCACCTTCTGTGTTTGGGAGCTGGCGGCGGTGCTCCACGAGCAGAAGGCGTGGACTCGCTTTCTCTGCTCCCAGCGCACCGCGACCGACGAGGAGCTCTACCTCCAGGACACGTTTTCCGGTCCCGCGTAGCGCCCTGCACGGCGCGGAGCAGCCTTCGCCTTGGGTGGTTTAGGCGGCGGCGCCTGCGGCGGTGGGCTGGAAGAGCTGGTTGAATTCGCCGAGGGCCTTGTTGAGCGCCGCCTTGGCCTCTGCGGTGAGCTCCTTCTTCTCGCGGATGCTGGAGGGGACGTCGGGGTACTTGGTCTCGACAAACTCCACCAGCTCGGCTGCCCAGCGGGACATGTCCGCCACCGGGATGTCCCGGGCCCAACCCCGCTTGGCCGGGTCATCGCGGTTGCTGGCCCCGTAAATTTGGATGACTTGCTGCTCGACCGGCATCGGCGCGTACTGCCCTTGCTTGAGAATCTCCACCAGGCGGGCGCCGCGGGCCAGCGTCTCCTGGGTGGCCTTGTCCAAGTCGCTGCCGAACTGGGCGAAGGCGGCGAGCTCGCGGTACTGGGCGAGGTCCAGCTTCAACGAGCCGGCCACCTGCTTCATCGCCTTAATTTGCGCCGCGCTGCCCACCCGGCTGACCGAGAGGCCCACGTTGATGGCCGGTCGAACGCCTGAGTAGAAGAGGTCGGTCTCGAGAAAAATCTGACCGTCGGTGATGGAGATGACGTTGGTCGGGATGTAGGCCGACACGTCGCCGGCCTGGGTCTCGATGATGGGAAGCGCGGTGAGAGACCCGCCGCCTTCGGCGTCAGACAGCTTGGCGGCGCGCTCCAAAAGCCGCGAGTGGATGTAGAAGACGTCCCCCGGGTACGCCTCACGGCCTGGCGGCCGCCGCAGCAACAGGGAGAGCTGGCGGTAGGCGACGGCCTGTTTGGAAAGGTCGTCGTAGACAATGAGCGCATGCATCTTGTTGTCGCGGAAGTACTCGCCCATGGTGCAGCCGGCATAGGGCGCGAAGAATTGCATTGGCGCCGGGTCGGCGGCAGAGGCGACCACCACCGTCGTGTACTCCATCGCCCCGTACTGCGACAGCTTGTCCACCACCTGGGCCACGGTGGACTGCTTCTGTCCCACCGCGACGTAGATGCAGTAAACGCCCTTGCCCTTCTGGTTGATGATGGCGTCGAGCGCGACCGCCGTTTTTCCGGTCTGTCGGTCGCCGATGATGAGTTCCCGCTGGCCCCGACCGATGGGTACCAACGCGTCGAGGGCCTTGAGTCCTGTCTGCAGCGGCTCGTGAACGCTCCGGCGCTGGACGATGCCGGGCGCCTTAATTTCTATCCGGCGCGTCTCGGTGGCCTGGATGGGTCCCTTGCCGTCCACCGGTTCGCCCAGCGCGTTCACCACCCGGCCGAGGAGGCCCTTGCCCACTGGGACCGAGGCGATGGTCTTGGTGCGACGCACGGTGTCGCCCTCGCGAAGGTCGGTGTACGGACCCATCACCGCGATGCCGACGTTGTCCTCCTCGAGGTTGAGTACCAACCCCTTCACCCCGCTGGCGAACTCCACCAACTCGCCGGCCTGGGCGCCGGCCAGTCCGTAGACGCGGGCGATGCCGTCGCCGATGGAGAGGATGGTGCCCGTCTCCGCGACGGTGACCTTCTTCCCGTAGTCCTGAATCTGCTCCTTGAGGATTCTGCTGATTTCGTCGGCGCGAATTTCCATGTCGGTCCTGGGTCGCGAAGGGCGCGCCCTCGTACCACCGGCGGGGTAGGAGGGCAACGCTCCAGCGCTTGGCGGCCGGAGTGGTCGCGTTCCCGACGGCCAAAAAGCGTGGGCCGGACGGCGCGCGCTAGTTGGGAGGGACCAGCTTGACGTTGAAGGTGTAGCCCACCGCGACCGGCTTGCCCTGGTAGGTGACCGGGGCGTAGCGCGAGGAGTACAGGCTTTCGAGGACCGCGTCCTCGAGGAAGGGCAACGTCTTCAGCACCGAGCACCGTTCCACCGTTCCTTCGACGGTAATGGTGCACTTGACAATCATCGTCCCCTCCACCCGCGCCTCGAGCGCCTCGCGGCTGTAGGACACCGGCTTGCCGGGCGAGATGAGTCTGGGACGGGTCATCCCCTCGCCGAAGGGCACCACGTCGCCGTTCGGGACCGTCGCGGCCACGCCGGGGGGAGGGGCTGCGACCGGCGCTGCCGACGCTGACGTCGACGCCGCCGTGGGCCGGGCCGGCGCTGGCGCTGCGGCAGTGGCCGGTCCCGCCGGCACGGGGACGGGCGCTGCTGCCTCGCGTTCCTTTTCGCGTTCTTCTCGGCTCAAGGGGACGGGGGTGGGGATGCGGGTGACGACTTTCTTCTGCAGCTTGGCGTTCACCACCACGTCGCCAGAGCCGCCCGAGGTGATGGTCTGGTTGGGGTAGCCGTCGAGGACGAGCACCATTTCCGCGCTGGCCATGCCGTCCGCCCCGGCGGGCAATTCGAAGGCGGCCGGGGTCGCTCCGAGGTCATGGCGGCCGACGAAGATGTGGGCTCCCTGGGGCTCCGTCGAAACGTGGAAGCGCACCATCTTCCGCTCGACCGGCGCCGGTGGCTCCACCGGCGGGGGGGCCGGGCGCACCACAGGGGCGGGCGCGGCTGCCACCGGTGCGGGCGGCTCGGGCGCGGGGCGGCTGCCCTGGGACATGAAGAGCCACGTCAGCACGAAGCCGCCGACCAGAGCGAGCAGCAGTCCACCGATGAGCACCAGCCGCTGCATGGCGCGGGCGCGCACCGCCCCCGGCGCGTCCTCCTCGGCGATGTCGATGGCCATGGTGTTGGCTTCGGGCGGGGGCGTGAGCGAGCGGGCGTGGGCGCCGGTGGTCACCGCCGGCAACGGCGGTGGCGTGGGATGCACGCCGGAGCGCCGGTCCTGGAAGATGCCGCTCGCGCCGCTGATTTGGGCCGCGTAGCGGATGGCCTCCAGCAGCTCGTCCATCGACTGGTAGCGAGCGACCGGGTCCTTCTCCAAGCACTTGAGCAACACCGCCTCGACCTCGGCCGGGACATCCAGCCCCGGTCGGGCGTCGCGCAGACGCTTGGGGGGCTCTTTCATGTGCAGGAAAATGACCTCGAGGTAGTCCTTGCCGAGGAAGGGGGGACGTCCGGTGAGCATCTGGTACATCAGAATGCCGAGCGAATAGACGTCGCTGCGCGGGTCGGCAACGTTGCGCGCCTGCTCCGGTGCCATGTACTGCGGGCTTCCCAGGAAGACGCCATTCTGAGTGACTTCCGGGTCGCCCGGCGAGAGGTCGCTGAGGAAGGACTTCACCAGGCCGAAGTCCAGGACTTTCACCATGTCCTGGTCGGCCTCGTTGAGCAGCATCACGTTGGCCGGTTTCAGGTCGCGGTGGATGACGCCTAGCTTGTGCGCCTCACGCAGCGAGCGGCACACCTGCTGCCCGATGTCGAGGACGCGCGTCCAGACGAGGGTCTTTTCCAAGGCCAGGACTTCGGCCAGGGTTTGACCCTCGAGGTACTCCATGGCGATGAAGAAGATGCCGTCGTCGGTTTGCCCGTAGTCGATGACGGTGACGGTGTTCGGGTGGCGCAGCTTGGCGGTGAGACTGGCCTCGAGGAAGAAGCGGCGCTTGAAGGCGGGGTCTTTCTCGGCCGGGAAGTTCGGGTTCAGAATTTTCAGCGCCACCACGCGGTCGAGCGGCGACTGCATCGCCTTGTAGACCTTGCCCATCCCTCCGGAGCCGAGTGGCTCGACGATGCGAAAGCGGCCGTTGAGCACCCGGCCGATGAGCGGATCAGCGCCAGAAAGCATCGATGCGGAAGGGCCCTGGGGATCGCCCTCGAGCATGGGATGGTGACTCCTAAGGAGGAAACTGGAGAAGTTTGTGGATGCGAGAGTGCCACCTGATGAAACCACAACTGGCAGGTGGTGGACAGCATCCGGCCATCCCACCCGACGTCGGTGCGGGGAGGGAGCGCTGCGGATCTGTAGGCAAGTCAGCGTTTCAGTGCGCGGCGCATCTCGTCGAGGCCAGTGCGCAGGGTACCGTCGTACAGCACCGAGCCCACCTGAGCCGAGACGCCACCCAGCACGTTTGGGTCCACCACGGTCTCGAGCAGCACGCGCGAGTGGGTGATGGACTCGAGGGCCTTCTGCAGTTGCTGCAGCGTCTCCGCGCTCAGCGGAGTCGCACTCACCACGCGGCCGCGAATGCGTCCGGCCTGTTCATCGGCCAGGTCGCGAAACTGGCGCGTGATGTCTGGCAACGAGCCGAGTCGTCGGCGGTCGACGAGGAGACGTAGAAAACGGGGCAAGGGCTCGGCGTCGACCGGAAGCTCGGCAATCAGCACGTCCAGCACCGCGTGCTGCTGTGCGCGGGTGTACGTCGGGTCCTCGAGAAAGGCATGGAGCTCCTGGCGCGTGGCGACCAGCGTACTGAGGGCTGCCAGCTGGCCCAGGACGCCGTCGGTGTCTTTGCCGGCGCCGGCCTCGAGGAGTGCGCGGGCGTAGCGACGGGCGACGGAGACGTTGACCATGGCGCCCGGGCGATTAGCACACGCTTCCGGCGAGCAGCAACGAATGGCGCGCGTGTCACCTCGGCTGCGCCTTGCTCCCACCCAAAGCCGCGGTGCGAAGCTCGGGCTCGCCCCATGTCCCAGCCAGTGGTTGGCATCGACCTTGGTACCTCCACCAGCGCCGTCGCCACTGTCGACGAGGCCGGTCCCCGCATCATCCCCAACCGGCGTGGCCGTTCGCTGACGCCCTCGTTGGTGGGCTTTGCACCCGACGGCATTCGGGTGGTGGGGGAGGCGGCGCGCACTGTGGCCGAAGAGCATCCGAGCGATGTCGCCTCGGCCACCAAGCGTTTCATCGGCCGACGCTGGACGGCCGAGCTGGCGCGCTCGGCTCAGGCCCTGGTGCCTTATCCACTGTTGGAGGGGCCCAATGGCGAGGTGCGGGTGCGCATCGCCGGCCGGGTGCTCCCGTTGACTCAAGTCTCGGCGATGATTTTGGGGGAGCTGAAGCTCGATGCCGAGGCCCACTTCGGCCGCCCGGTGAGCGACTGCGTCATCACCGTGCCGGCCAACTTCGATGACTTGCAGCGGGCGGCCACCAGGGAGGCGGCGCACATTGCCGGGCTCAACGTCCTGCGGTTGGTCAACGAGCCCACCGCGGCGGCGGTGGCCTATGGGCTGACGTCCAATTTCCGGGGGCGGGCGCTGGTGTTTGATTTGGGAGGCGGCACCTTCGACGTGTCCATTCTGGAGGTGGAGAACGGCGTCTTTCAGGTGAAGGCCACCGGCGGAGACCCGCTGCTGGGAGGCGAGGACTTCGATGCGCGGGTGGTGCAGTGGCTCCTCTTGCAGGTGCCCACCAGCCATCGGGAGGCCGCCGCCCGGGACACCCTGTCCATGCAGCGGCTGAAGGTGGCGGCCGAGCTGGCCAAGCGCGAGCTCACCCAAAGCGAGGCGGTGCTGGTGTCGGTTTCCGGGCTGGGCGACCACCGCCCGGGAGGGACCCTGGTCGACATCGAATCCTCGCTGGCGCGCTCGGAATTCGAGCGGCTGTGTGAGCCGCTGAGCGAGCGCTGCCTGGCGACGTGCCAGGCGTTGATGGTCGAAGCCCACGCCAACCCGAAGGACTTCGACGTGGTGTTGCTGGTGGGCGGAATGACTCGGGTGCCGATGGTGCGCCGTCTGGTGGCCGACTATTTCGGGCGTCCGCCGGTGGTGGGCGTGAATCCCGACGAGGTGGTGGCCCTCGGCGCGGCGGTGCATGCGAGCGAGCTGTCGGCCCGCGGCGGGGAGGCGTTGCTCATCGACGTGGCGAGCCACTCCATCGGGGTGGCCGTCTACGGCGGCGGCGTGCGCTGCCTGGTGGCCAAAAATACACCCATCCCGGTGGTGGCCCGCGAAGTCTTCGTCCCGGCCAGCGCCGGCCAGGCGCGGGCCCGCATCGAGATTCTCCAAGGGGATGGCGAGGGCGCGGAGAAGGCCAAGCTGGGCGAGGTGCTGCTCTCGGACTTGCGGGCCAAGGCGCGCTCCGAGGCGCCCTTGGAAGTCACCTTCGAGCTGTCCAGCGAGGGGACCTTAAGCGTGCGGGCCATGGACCTCTCCTCTGGGCTGTCGCAGGCCGTGAAGCTCGAGCAGCGCAGCGAGCTGTCGGCGACGGAGGTGAAACAGCTCCGGGCAGAACAAAAGGCCTACCACAAGAAGCAGTCCCCGCCCGAGGTGCAGGCGATGCGCTCCTTCGCCGACTTGCTCGCGCGGGGCGAGCAGCTCGGTCGAGCGCTCTCGGAGTCCGCCTCGACGGGGCGCGGCGACGCCGAGGCGTTGGTGGAAAGTGTGCGCCGTCTGGTGGCCCTGGGACGGTCGGCCTTCCGCTCCGGGAACCGCCAGCAGATGGCCGAGGTCACCAGGCGACTGACGACGCTGATGGAGACGGCGGCCGCCTAACGGCCCTGCGTCCTGGGGGGGGGGCTCCCCACCGGGGCGTCTACTTTCCGGGTGGGGACTCGGGGGCTCCCTCGGCGTTGGCCGAGTCGATGAGCTTGTAAAACGTCTTTCGGTCGACCTCCAACAGCCGGGCGGCCTCGCTCTTGTTTCCGCCCACGGCCTGCAGCACGTGCGCGGCGTAGCGGCGGCTCAGCTCGGCCAAGGAGGGCATGTCCTCAAAGAGGCTGCCGTCTTGGACCTGGGCATCGCCGATGGGCGCCGGAAAGTCCTGCGGGCCGAGCACGCCGATGACGTTGAGGGCCAAGGCCCGGGCCACGACATTTTCCAACTGCCGCACGTTGCCGGGCCAGTCATAGGCCTGCAGCCGCGCCTTGGCCTCCTCGGTGACGACCGGTCGCGCCCCACCGCGGGCGTGGAGCGCGGCGAAGTGCTCCACCAGGGCTGGGATGTCTCCGCGCCGGTCGCGCAGCGGCGGCAGATGCAAATGGACCACGTCCAGCCGGTACAACAGGTCTTCCCGGAAGCGCCCTTCTTTCACCAGTTGAGGCAGGTCCTTGTTGGTGGCCGCCACCACCCGCACGTCCACCCGCACCGCGGTGCTCTCGCCCACCCGCCGGATGGTGCCCTCCTGGAGGGCGCGCAACAGCTGGCTCTGGACTTTCGGTCCGACGTCTCCAATCTCGTCCAGAAAGAGCGTTCCGCCGTTGGCCTCCTCGAAGAGGCCGCGGCGGAAGCCGGCCGCGCCGGTGAAGGCTCCTTTGGCGTGGCCGAAGAGCTCGCTTTCCATCAGCGACTCGTTGATGGCGCCGCAGTCCACCGGGACGAAGGGACCGGCGCTGCGCAACGAGCGCTGGTGCAGGCTGCGGGCCACCTGTTCCTTGCCGGTGCCGGTCTCCCCGGTGATGAGGACGGGCACGTTGGTCGACGCCGCGCGGGCCACCTGCTTGTACACTTCCAGCAACCCGGCGCTTCGTCCCACCAGCTCCGGCTGCTTCACCTGGCTGCGCAGCGTGCGGTTCTCCTCGACCAGGCGCTTCTGCTCCAGGCCCCGGCGCACCACCCGGACGATGGCGTCCACGTCGAAGGGCTTGGACAGGTAGTCGAAGGCGCCTTGCTGGATGGCGTCCAGGGCGCCCTCCACGTTGCTGAAGGCGGTGATGACCACCACCGCCGTGTCCGGGCTGGCGTCCTGGGTGGCCTTCAGCACCCGCATTCCGTCGGCCGCATCCGGCATCGCCATGTCGGTGAGCACCAGGTCGACTTTGCCGCTGCCGCGCAGCACCTCCTCGGCCTGGGCCACCCCGGCCGCCTCGGTCACTTCCCCGAGGGGGGCCAACAGGCGGCGCAACAGCCCGCGCGCGTGCGGGTCATCGTCCACGACCAGAATTCGAGGTGTCATCTTGGCTCGGCCAGGGCCGTAGCACGAAGGGGGGCTGGGCCGGTCCCGCGGAATTCGGGTTGGGAGAGGGGGAGCCGCACCGTCACCAGCGTTCCGGCACCAGTCGCGGACTGGACTTTAATGCTGCCCCCATGGGCTTCTACCAGACGCTTGGTGGTGGCCAAGCCGAGCCCATGCCCTGGAAGCCCGCGCGCTTCGGGGCCTCGGAAGAAGGGCTGGAAAAGGCGTCCCCGGGTGTCGTCATTCATTCCCGGACCGTTGTCGCTGACTTCGAGCACGGCCCAGGGCCCTTCCGCCAGCACGCGCACTGCCACCAGAGCGCCGGCGCTGCCGGCGGAGTATTTCACCGCGTTGGAGATGAGGTTCCGGGCGATGGACTGCAACAGGGCCGCCGGCACATCCACCCGGACCGACGGCTGCAGCCGCCGGTCCACCCGCACGTCCTGGAGGGCGGCCACCTGGTCCAGCTCGAGCAGGATGGTGGTGACGGCGGTGTCCACCTCGGCGCCGGGGGCTTCGCTTCGGGTGCCCGCCCGACAGAAGCGCAGCAGCCCTTCCACCAGCTGCGCCATGCG
This sequence comes from Myxococcaceae bacterium, assembly GCA_052147975.1. Taxonomy (GTDB): domain Bacteria; phylum Myxococcota; class Myxococcia; order Myxococcales; family Myxococcaceae; genus JADGRA01. The sequence goes on along the minus strand of JBKQJL010000048.1, from coordinate 1,333 downwards.
GGTGGCCGATGCCTCCGCCTCGGCCAGCATCTCTCGGACGTCGGGGTCGGCGACGGCCGGGGAGCGGGCAATCAGCGTGAGGTAGCCTTTGAGTGGGTTGAGCGGGCCGACCAGGTCGTGCGCCACTCGGCTGGCGAAGGCGTCGAGCTCCTTGTTGCGACGGTCGAGCTCCTCGAGCTGCGCCTGGATGGTGCGCTCCTGGCGCCGCAGGATGCGGACCATGCTGGTGCCCACCAGGAGCGCCATGACGATGGAAAGGGCGGCCACCAGAGTGCCGACCAGCGTCGTCTTCGTCCGGAGGTTCTCTCGCTGGTGCAAGAGCCGCCGCGTTTCCTCGGCATTCTTGCCGGAGAGCTCGGCCGCCACGGCCATCAGCTTGCTGCTGATGGGGCGCAGCTCAGCCTCGAGGTGTTGGCGGGCGCGCTCGAGCTCCTTGGCGCTGCTGAACTTGAGCGCCACGCGGGCGGACTGCGCCAGCTGCCGGGCCGTCTCGTCGAAACGGTTCCAAACCTCCTTCTCGCCCTCGGGGAGGTCACGGGTGTACTCCACCCGTGCGTCCTTGGCGTCGGCGAGCACCTCCTCCATCCGCGCATCCGCCTCCTGACGCTGCTCGTCCGTCGAGGCCTCGATGTGGTCATTCACCTTGTCCTGCAAGTCCAGCGCGTCGGCGCGGATGCGGCCGATGAGCTGCTCGCGCTCGAGCGCCTGCTCGAAGAGCTCGTCGATGCGGACGTTGGTGTGCAGCTCGTTCCAGAGGGTGAAGCCGGCCACCAGCGTGAGCAGCCCGACGACGAAGACGAAGGCCGCGCGGTACCGACGAAAGGAGGAGTGAAACGCAGAGCTCAAAGGCGGCCGCATCCTGACACACGGGCCCAGGTCCAGTGCGTCTGCTTCCAGTCGGGCTGTAGAGGTGGGATGGGGAATTTCTCCCCAGGCGCATACAAGAAGGTGAGGAAACTGTCCTCGGTCAACATTTGGCACGGGGCGTCATTCCCTTGGCATGGAAGCTGCTCCACCGCCCTCCACACTGGCGGAGCATGAAGCCCCGCCGCTAGCCAACGGAAGACGACACTATGAAGAATCTCCTCACCGCGCTCGTGCTCGCGACGTCATTTGCTGCTTTCGCAGACGATGCGAAGCCGGCCGCCGCCGCCGCTGCACCTGCGAAAGCCGCCCCGGCCAAGACCGAGAAGAAGGCCGCGACCCCCGCTGCGAAGCCGGCGAAGGACGCCAAGGCCCCGGCCTCTGCTCCGGCCGCCGCCCCAGCCGCGAAGTAATTTTTGACGCACCAGGAGGCGCTCGCCGGGCAACCCGGCGAGCGCCGTCTGCTTTT
>JBKQJL010000047.1:0-6558 GCA_052147975.1 Myxococcaceae bacterium | reverse complement strand
CCTGCGCCTCGCCCTCGAGGCCGGCTGCTGTTACGTCGGCGCCCTCGGGCCCCGAGGGCGCACCGAGCAAATGCTGGCCGAGCTCGCCCGGGAGGGCTTCGTCCTCACCCCGGCGCAGCGCGAGCGGCTGCACAGCCCCACCGGCCTGGACGTGGGCGCCGAGCAGTCCGAGGAGATTGCCCTCTCCATCCTGGGCGAGGTGCTGGCCAGCGCCTCGGCGCGGCAGGGGGCCCCCTTGCGAGCGCGCTCCGGTCCCATTCACCCCCGAGGCTAGGGCCCTCGGGAGGGGCTGGGCGGCTACAGCGACAGGTGGGCGGCCAGCTGCGCCAGGCTGGCCACGTCATGCGCCGGGGCGAAGACGTCCAGGTGCGGCAGCGCCGCCAGCATGCCTTGGGTGAGCGGCTGGTAGTCCGGGCTTCCCAGCAAAGGGTTGAGCCACACCAGCCGCGCCGCGCGGCGGTGGAGGACGGCCAGCGCCTCGCCCAGCACCTCCGCCTCCCCCGTCTCGAGGCCGTCGCTGAGAATAATCACCACCGTGTTTCGGTCGAGCAGCCGCGGCCACCCGGAGAGAAAGGCCTGCAGGGACTCCCCAATGCGGGTGCCGCCATTCCAGTCCCGCGCCTCCTCGGCGAGCTCCAACAGGGCCTCGCTGTAGCCGCGGCGCTCGAGCTGCTCGGTCACCCGCGACAGCCGGGTGGCGAAGAGGAAGGTTTCCACCCGGGCGAAGCTGTTCTGCAGGGCGAAGAGAAACTGCAGAAACAGCCGCGCATAGAGGTCCATCGAGCCCGAGACGTCGGCCAGCACCACCAGCTTGGTGCGCCGGACTTTGCGCTGGCGAAAGGCCAGCTCGGACACCTCGCCCCCCGTCTTGACGGTGAGCCTGAGGGTGCGGCGCAGGTGGGGGCGCTCGCCCTTGCGGGCTGGCTCCCAGCGGCGGCTGGGCCGCAGGGCCAGCTGGCGCGCAATGCGCCGCGCCGCCCGCGTCACCTCCTTGAGGGCCTCGTCGCTAAAAGTATGGAAGTCCGGCGTCTTCAGGGACTCGAGGGCGCTGGGCGACGGGACGAGCGCCTCCTCGCGCTCGGGCGGCTCCCCTTGGGAGCGCATCCAGCGGTCCAGCGTGAGGGGCGTCCGTTGGGCCTTGGGCGCGGCGCGGGGGGCGTTGCGGCGAAGCCAAGCCGAGGGCGGCCGCGCGGCGCCGCCGAAAAAGGCGTCGAAGGCCTCCTCGAAGGGCCCCACGTCCTCGGCCCGGTGGACGAGGACGCCCCGCAGGCCCAGGCGCAAGTCCTGCCGGTCCAGCACGTCCACCAGCGCCAGCACCTGGGCCGCCTGCAGCGTGTCGCCGGGCGTCGTCCTGAGGCCCTGCTCGCGCAGGCTGCGGCAGAAGCGCGCGGTGTGCTCGACCAAGTCCGTGGCGCGACTCATCCCAATGGCGAACAGAGGGCTTCCAGCTGGCCTTCGGCCAGCCGGCCAGTGAGGGCCCGGAGGTCCGCCTCGTCCTTGAGAAAGCAGCCCAGTGTCTCCTGCACCAGGGCGGTGTCCAGGTGCGAGGCGTGCAGGGACACCAGCGCCGCCGCCCAGTCCAGCGACTCGGCCACCCCCGGCGTCTTCTGCAGCTTCAGCCGCCGCAGCGACTGCATGAAGGTGGTGAGCTCGCGGGCCAGTTGCTCGCTCAGTCCCGGCACCCGGCCCCGGACAATGCGCAGCTCCTTCTCCAGGCTGGGGTAGTCAATCCACAAATACAGGCAGCGGCGGCGCAGGGCGTCCGAGAGGTCGCGGCTCCGGTTGGAGGTGAGCACCACCGCCGGCCGGCGCTCGGCGCGGACGGTGCCCACCTCGGGGATGCTGACTTGGAAGTCCGAAAGCACCTCCAAGAGGAAGGCCTCGAATTCCTCGTCGGCGCGGTCCACCTCGTCGATGAGCAGCACCGGCGGACGGCCCTGGTGGGTGATGGCTTGCAACAGCGGGCGCTTGAGGAGGAAGGCCTCGGAAAAAATGTCCGCCTCCCTCTGGCCCACCGAGCGTTCGCTGCGCTCGTCGAGCCTTATATGCAACAGCTGCTTCGGGTAATTCCACTCGTACAGGGCGGTGTTGGCGTCCAGCCCCTCGTAGCACTGCAGCCGGATGAGCTCGCCGTCGAGGACGCGGGCCAGCACCTTGGCGATGTCCGTCTTGCCCACCCCGGGATGGCCCTCCACCAAAAGCGGCTTGCCCAGCGTGGTGGCCAGGTACACCGAGGTGGCCACCGCGCGGTCGGTGACGTAGCCCTCGCGCTCCATCAGCTCCTGGATGCGACGGATGTCTTCGCGCATGGGGGACGCCCACACTATTGAGGCCTCCGGCGGAGGACAAGCCGCGCTCGGGCGTTGGGCGGCCCCCCAACGGCGGAGGGGTTAGCCCACCAGCGCGTCGTAGCCTGGGCCTTGGAATTCGAGCAGACAGAAGCCGTGCCCGAAGGGGTCCGCCAGGTTGGCCATTCGCCCCCAGGCGCGCACCTGCACCGGCTGCTCCAGCGTGGCGCCGCAGGCCAGCGCCCGGGCCAGCGCCGCCTCCAGCTGCAGGACGACGACGTCCAGGTGGACGGGCGTCCAGTGGCGGCCGTAGCTGCGCAAGCGCTGGGAGGCCGCTGGCGTGGCGCTCGTGCCCTCGGCCTTGGCCAGCAAGTCAATGGGGCAGCTGGCGCCGAGCAGCTCGGCCCAGCTGTCCGCGACGACGCGGCCGGGAAAAAGGCCCAGCGCCCGGGTGTAGAAGTCCACTGCCCGGCCGACGTCGTCGACGTCGATGCAGATGCGCAGCTGCGTCCCGGGCCCCGGGGCCACGCTGCCCTCAGCCGGCGGCACGCTTGGCAGCCCGAGTGAGCGCCCGATGGGCGAGGGTGACGGCCAGCGCCCGGCGGTAGGCCTCGGGCAACTGCGCGTCGGAGCGCAGCTTGACGCCGGCGGTGGCCTGTTCGGCCGCCGCGCTGAGGGTGGCCTCGTCCGCGGCATGGCCGAGAAGCGCCGTTTCCACGGCCTTGGCCCGGTAGGCCCGGGTGGCCAGTCCCGTCAACGCCACCCGGGCGGCCGTCACCTCGCCCGCCAGAAGGGTGAGTTGCGCCGCCACGCCCACCACCGCATAGCGCGAGGCCGGGTGGGGGTACTTCTCATAGGCCCCCCCGGCGCCGGCCCCCGCCGCGGGGAAGCGCACCTCGGTAAGCAACTCATCGGGCGCCAGCGCCGTCGTCATGAGCTCGAGGAAGAAGTCGTCGGCCGCCAGGGTGCGCGCTCCGCGCGGGCCGAGCGCCACCAGCTGCGCCTGAAGCGCCAGCACGACGGCCGGGAGGTCCGCCGCCGGGTCGGCGTGGGCCAGGCTGCCGCCGAGGGTGCCGAGGTTTCGCACCTGGGGGTCCCCAATTTGCGCTGCCGCCTCTGCCAGGACGGGCAGCTTGGCCTGCACCAGCGGCGAGGCGGCGAGGACGGCGTGCGGGGTGGCGGCGCCCACCACCACCAGGCCCTTCTCCTCGCGGAGGCCGCTGAGGCCGGGAATGCGCCGGACGTCGATGAGGTGCCGCGGCTGGGCGAAGCGCAGCTTCATGAGTGGCAGCAAGGAGTGGCCGCCGGCGATGAGCTTCGCCTCCTCGCCGTACTGGCCGAGCAGTGCCACCGCCTCCTGCGCGCTCTGGGCCCGGTGGTATTCAAACGGGGACGGGTACATGGCGCTAGCCCCTTCCCTTGGCGCGCGCATCCTGCACCGCCTGCCACACCTTGGCCGGGGTGAGAGGAATGTCGAGGTGGACAATGCCGAAGGGTGAAAGGGCGTCCAACACGGCATTGGCCACCGCTGGGGTGGAGGCGATGGTGCCCGCCTCGCCCGCGCCCTTCACCCCCAGCGGGTTGACGGGCGAGGGCGTCACCGTGCGGTCGGTCTCGTACTTCGGCAGCTGGTCGGCCTTGGGGACGCCATAGTCCATGAGCGAGCCGGTGAGGAGCTGCCCGTTGTCGTCATAGGTGGCCCACTCCCAGAGTGCCTGGGCGGCTCCCTGGGCGATGCCGCCGTGGAGCTGCCCGTCGACGATGAGGGGGTTGATGACGTTGCCCACGTCGTCCACCGCGACGTAGCGCAAAAGCTCCGTCTTTCCGGTGGCAATGTCCACCTCCACCATGGCGATGTGCGTGCCGAAGGGGAAGGTGAAGTTGGAGGGGTCATAGAAGGTGGTTTCCTCGAGCCCGGGCTCCATGCCGGCCGGCATGCTGTGGGCGAGGTAGGCGGCCAGGCTGACTTCGGCGAAGGCCTTTCCCCGGTCCGGGGCCCCTTTCACGCTGAAGCGCCCCTGCTTGAATTCAACGTCCTCGGGCTTGGCCTCGAGCAGGTGCGCGGCAAGCTTGCGGCCCTTGGCAATGAGTTTCTGCAAGCTCAGGTGGATGGCGGTGCCCCCCACCGCGCCGGAGCGGCTGCCGTAGGTGCCCATGCCGAAGGGGATGCGCCCGGTGTCGCCATGCACAATTTCCACGTCCTCGATGGGCATCGACAGCTCGTCCGCCACCAGCTGGGCAAACGTCGTCTCGTGCCCTTGGCCGTGGCTGTGCGAGCCGGTGAGGACGGTGACTTTCCCGGTGGGGTGGACGCGCACCGTACCGCTCTCGTACAGCCCGGCCTGGGCCCCGAGCGAGCCCACCACCTGGGAGGGGGCGATGCCGCAGGCCTCGATGTAGCTGCTGATGCCGAGGCCGAGGTAGCGGCCCTTGGCGCGGGCCTCCGCCTGGCTTTTGCGGAAGTGCTCGTACCCCACCATTTTCAGCGCCCGCTCCAGCGTGGGGGCGTAGTTGCCGCTGTCGTAAACCAGCGCCACTTGCGTCTGGAAGGGAAAGCGCTCCTTGGCAATGTAGTTGCGCCGCCGCAGCTCGGCTGGGTCCACCGCCAGCGTGTGCGCGGCGATGTCCATGGTGCGCTCGAGCAAATAGCAGGCCTCGGGGCGCCCCGCGCCGCGGTAGGCGTCCACCGGCGTGGTGTTGGTGAAGACGCCGTCCACCTGGCAGAAGATGCTGGGAAAGTCGTACACCCCGTTGAGCAGCGTCCCGTAGAGGTAGGTGGGCACGGCCGGGGCGAAGAGGGTGAGGTAGGCGCCGAGGTTGGCCACCGTCTTCACCCGTAGCCCGGCCACCTTGCCCTTCTCGTCGAAGCCCATTTCCACCTCGGAGACGTGGTCCCGGCCGTGGGAGTCGGTGAGGAAGCTCTCCCGCCGCTCGGCCGTCCACTTCACCGGGGCGCCCAGCCGCCGTGCCAGCCAGCTGACGGCCACCTCCTCGGGGTAAATGAAAATTTTCGAGCCGAAGCCCCCGCCCACGTCCGGGGCGATGACGCGAAACTTCTGCTCCGGAATGCCCAGGACGAAGGCCCCCATAATCAACCGGTGGACGTGCGGGTTTTGGGACGTCACCCACAGCGTCAACTCCTCGGTGGCCGGGCTGTAGCTGGCCGCACAGGCACGCGGCTCGATGGCGTTGGCGATGAGGCGCTGGTTGATGAGCTTCGCCTTCACCACCTTGGCCGCGCCCTGCAGGGCGGCCTCCGTCTTCGCCCTGTCCCCAATCTCCCAGTGGAAGCAGCGGTTGTTGGGCGCGTGCGCATGCAGCTGGGGGGCACCGCCGGCCAGCGCCTTCACCGCGTCGGCCACCGCCGGAAGCTCCTCGTAGTCCACCGCCACCAGCTCGGCCGCGTCGCGCGCCGCATAGGGCGTCTCGGCCACCACCACCGCCACCGCCTCGCCGACGTGGCGGACAATGTCGACGGCGATGGGCCGGTGGTCGGTCGTCTTCAGCTCCGGCAGGAGCCAGCCGGTGGGAATGGCATTCACCCCGCCGGCCGCCAGCTCCCGGCCGGTGAAGACGCCCCGCACGCCGGGCACGGCGCGCGCCTTGGCGACGTCGATGGAGCGGATGCGGGCGTGGGCCAGGGGGCTGCGGACGAAGACGGCGTACGTCATGCCCGGCAGCTTGACGTCGTCGGTGTAGGTGGCCCGGCCGGTAATGAAGCGCGGGTCCTCCCGCCGCTTCAGGCTTTTGCCAAACATGCGCTCCACATTTCCGGGTTGCGTCGCCATGGCAGTTGTCTTCCGTTTTTCAAAAAGGCGGTTAGCCAGCGCGGCGCGCGGTGGCTGGGGCCTCCGACGGCTCGGCCAGCTTCTTCGCGGCGTGCTGCACCGCTTTGACAATGTTGTGGTAGCCGGTGCAGCGGCAGAGGTTGCCCTCCAACCCGGCGCGGATGGCGTGCTCGTCGGGGTGCGGGTTGGTTTGCAACAGCCCGTAGGCCGCCATCAGCATGCCCGGGGTGCAGAAGCCGCACTGCAGCCCGTGCTCCTCCCAGAAGCCCTCCTGCAGAGGGTGAAGCTTGCCGTCCTGGGCCAGGCCCTCGACGGTTTTCACCTCGCTGCCGTCGGCCTGGACGGCCAGCACGGTGCACGCCTTCACCGCTTTGCCGTCCAACAGCACCGTGCACGCCCCGCACTGGCTGGTGTCACAGCCGACGTGCGTCCCGGTGAGCGAGAGCACCTCGCGCAGGTAGTGCACCAGAAGGACGCGCGGC
>JBKQJL010000046.1:0-11165 GCA_052147975.1 Myxococcaceae bacterium | reverse complement strand
GCTGGGCACCACCGGAAGCTGACAGCTGGGCTCGGTCGCAGGACCGGCCCGGCCGCCCACCACCAGCGTTGGGGCGGCGCAGCTGATGGCCGTGCTCACCGGAAGGGAAGGCGTCAGACAGACGCTTCCGACCGAGGTGGTGGTGCAGCTCAGCGCGCCGGGACAGGGGGAGCTAGGACTGCAGGTTTGCAGGCAGTAGCTACTTCCAGTGGACAGCATCGGGGTGCAGGTTGTCCCCGACGGGCAGGCGCCTGGCTCGCACAGCGCGGTGCAGGCGCCGGCCGGGAAGTCCGAGTTCTCAAGACAGCTCAGGCCGTTGCCGCAGCCCGTGGCGCACACCCCCCCGGTGCCACCGTCGTTTCCATTGCCTCCGGTGGTGGACGTGCAGGCCGCCAACAGAAGCAAACCGCTGCACGCGACCGCGCTCCAATGGCCAGCGTTTCGCACTCGGGAACACTCCTCTTTGGGCAGCCTGCTCGCTGCGCTGACGCTAGCATGGACTCCCTGGACGCCTTAGGCGGCGGCGGGTAGCCCAGTCGGCAATGGCGGCAGTGGCTGTACGCTGCGCAACCCCCGCACCATCAACACCGCGCCGGCGGCAAACAGCCCCAGGGAGATGAACTGGCTGGTCGAAAAATTGTACCAGGCCTCGAGTGGGAACCGGGAAGCCAGGCTGGAGGCCCCGAAGGACTCGAGGAAGCCGTGCAGCGTGCCCCGCTCCAAGTCCCCGCGGAATAGCTCCACCGTGGTGCGCAACACCGCGTAAGCCATCAGCCACAAGGCGAGAATTTCGCCGTTAAACCGCTTGTACCGGCGGGCCACAATCAGCACCCCGAAGAGGACCAGCTGCCCAATCGACTCGTAGAGCTGGGTGGGGTGTAGGGGAAGCGTCGTGCCGTGTTCGGCCACCCACTGACTGAGGAGGACGGCCCCCGGCTGGGGGTGGTGCAAAATTTCTCCCGTCGACTCCACCACCCAACGGCCGGTGTCATTGGCCTCGGAGCTAAAGGCCAGAGCCGCGGTGTGGGTGAGTCTGCCGAAAATGTCCCGCGCCACGGAGGCGCCCGGAAACTGCACCGCCCAATGGACGTGGCCGGCCGGCCGCCCCCAGCAGCAGCCGGCGCTGAAGCAGCCGAGCCGGCCAATGCACTGGCCCAGCGCAACGCTGGGGATGGCCACGTCGGAAAGGCGAAGGAAGGGGATGTTGTTTTTCCGGGCGAACCAAAAGGAGGTGGCCATCGCCCCGAGCAACCCGCCGTAGAAGACGAGGCCGCCGAAGAGCCACTCGATGAGCCGCACTGGAAAGTTGTCGAAGAGGGTGGGAATGGCGGCGACGGTGTCCTGCCAATTCACCAGCATGAAGAGGATGCGGCTACCGATGAAGGCGCCGACCAGGACCCACAGCGCGAGGTCCTGCATCTGTTCCCGCTTGCGCTTGCCCTCCTCTCCACCCCAGTCGCGCTCGGCCAGCCGCCCGCACAGCGCGGCGCCCACCAGAAAGGCCGTCATCAGCAGCAGTCCGTAGGTGTGCAGCGGAAACCCCTGGCCCCGCTTTCCGAGAAAGGCCTTCTCCGGCAGGGCGTAGTAGAAGCCCACCCGGGCGATGAGCGCGAAGACCAGGGCGTAGCTCACCGCCCGGCTGGTGCGCTCTTTTTGCGAGGCCACCGTCACCAGGCCAGTCTTCGGGTTGACCGGACCGACCGCGCTGCGCCAGCCGGCAAGGGCCCCATAGGCCACCACCAAAAGGCCGATGACGTACAGCACCACCCACGACGTCGGGCTGTCGAAGCGAATGTCGAAGAAGACGGGAAGCATGGCAATTCCTAACACGCGCTGGGCCCAGCGCACTGGCCCGCTCGCTCAGCCGCCGGGGGACACCTCAGCCTTGTGCTCGCGGCGGACCAGCCCGTCGAGAAGCAGCAGGCCCACCCCCACCACAATGCAGCTGTCGGCGACGTTGAAGGAGGGCCAGGTGGCGAGCTCATGCCAGTGCGCTTCGACGAAGTCGACCACGAAGCCTCGGGCCAGCCGGTCCAAGTAATTGCCCAGCGCACCGCCCAGCACCAGGGCCAGGCCGAGGCGGGCGAAACGCTCCTCCGGGGCAGTCCCCGAGAGACGCACGTAATACAGCGTAATGAGGACCACCGCCCCCACGGACACCAGGTGGAAGAGCAACCCGCGCGCCGCCGGCGGCAGCCCACGGAAGAGCCCGAAGGCCGCCCCGGTATTTTCCGCATAGCGGATGCGCAAATAGTCCGGGCTGAGGGTGAAGGAGCGCTTCGGCCGGAAATGCAGGCCGTCATAGCCCTCCGGCGGCGGCGAGCCGTACATGGCCCCCAGCCGGGCGCCCAGGGTGGGAAGCCCGTCGAAGCGGCTGGTGAGCTCGGCCACCATCCAAAACTTCACCGCCTGGTCGAGCACCACCACGGCAAAGGCAATGGCGAAGAGGGTGGCCAGCTTCTTTTTCACGGCCCGGGGCCTTACCACGGCTGCACCGGCTCAGCCGAGCGCGGCCTGGCACTTGTTGCAGACGGGGGCGCCAGCGGCCACTTCCTTGGTGTACGTCCAGCAGCGCGGGCACTTCGCGCCGTCCGCTTGCCGCACCTCCACCCCCAAGGACTCGAAGTGGGGGCCCCCCTCCACCCGCTGCATGCCCGCCGTGGCAGCGTCCGGGAGCTCCACCTGGCTGACGATGAAGAGCCCCGGGAGCTCAGCCAGGTGGCGCCCCAGGAATTCCCGGTCCGCCGCCTCGGCGTGCAGCAGCACCTTGGCCTCGAGCGAGGCGCCAATGAGTTTGTCCCGCCGCGCCGCCTCCAGCTGCTTTTGCACCGCGGAGCGAATGGCGAACAGCCGCTCGAAGCGTGCCCCCAACTCGGCCGGCAAGCGGCCCTCCACCTGCGGAAAGCCGGCCAGAAACACGCTGCTGGCCCGGGCGCCGGGCAAGAAGGCCCAGGCCTCCTCCGCGGTGAAGGACATGACGGGGGCCAACAGCCGCAACAAGTCCACCGCCACGCGGTACAGCACCGTTTGGCCGCTGCGCCGGGGCTGGCCGTCCGTCTTCCAGGTGTAGAGCCGGTCCTTGGAGATGTCGAAGTACAGAGCGCTCAAGTCATTGCCGCAAAAGTCCACCACCGCGTGGTACACGAGGTGGAACTCGTAGCTGTCGTACGCGCGGCGGATGCGCGCCACCAGCTCCTCCAGCCGTCCTTTGGCCCAGCGGTCCAGCGGCAGCAGCTCGCCGTCCGGCACACTGTGCTGAGCGGGGTCAAAGTCGGCGAGGTTGCTCAGGGCGTAGCGCAGGGTGTTGCGGATTTTCCGGTAGCCCTCGGCCAGGCTTTTGAGAATGCCGTCGGACAGGCGAATGTCGTCCCGGTAGTCGCTCGAGGCGACCCACAAGCGGAGCAGCTCGGCCCCATACTGGGAGATGATTTTGTCCGGGGCCACCACGTTGCCCAGACTCTTCGACATTTTGCGGCCCTCGCCGTCGACGACGAAGCCGTGGGTCAGCACGCGCCGGTAGGGCGCCCGGTTGCGGGTGGCGACGCTCACCAACAGCGAGCTGTGAAACCAGCCCCGGTGCTGGTCCGAGCCCTCGAGGTAGAGGTCCACCGGCCCCGGGCCGTAGCGAGGCTCCATCACCACCGCAAAGGAGCAGGCCGAGTCGAACCAGACGTCGAGAATGTCCGTGCCCTTGCTCCAGCTGTGGCCTCCACAGGCCGGGCACAGCGGCGGCGCGGGCAGGAAGTGCTCCAGCGGAAGGCGGTACCAGGCCCCGGCGCCCTCCTCTTGCACCGCCGCGGCGACCCGGTCCATCAACTGAGGGCTCACCAACCCCTCGCCGCACGCGGCGCACAGCGCCACCGGGATGGGCACGCCCCACAGGCGCTGGCGGCTGAGCGTCCAGTCGGGACGGTTTTCCAGCATGCCCCGGATGCGCTGCTTGCCCCACTCGGGAATCCACTGCACCGCCTCGTCGACTTGCTGCAGGGCGGCGGCGCGCAAGGAAGGTCCGCCGGCACCATCCAAGGGCCGGTCCAGGCTGACAAACCACTGGGGCGTGGCGCGAAAAATGACCGGGTTTTTGCAACGGTCGCAGTGGGGGTAGCTGTGGGTGAGGGTTTCGCCCGGCCGGTTGAGCAACGCGCCCTTCGCCACCAGCAGCTGGACAATCTCCGGGTTGGCGTCGAAGACGCGCCGGCCTTTGAGGGAGGGCGGCTGGACGGTGTCGTCAAAGCGGCCGTCGCCGAGCACCGGGTTGTAGGCGTCCAGGCCGTAGGCCTCGCCGACGGCATAGTCCTCCGCGCCGTGCCCGGGCGCGGTGTGGACCAGGCCCGTTCCCTGCTCCAGCGTGACGTGCTCGCCGAGCACCACAAAGCCCTGCCGCTCGGCGAAGGGGTGCCGGTAGGCGAAGCCCTCCAGCTCGCGGCCTGAGGCGTAACCGAGAATTCTGGCCGGGTCGACCAGCGCCGCGGCGCTCAGCGGAGCGCCTTGCGCCTTCAGCGTCCGCACCTCGAGGTGCTCCGGGGCAATCTCGCCGAGCAGCCGCGGCAGCAAGTCCTTGGCCACTACCAGCACCCGCCGGCCCAAGTCATAGAAGACATAGGTGAGCTCCGGGTGGACGGCCACCGCCAGGTTGGCCGGCAGCGTCCAGGGGGTGGTGGTCCAGATGGCCAGCTCCACGGAGCGGCCGCGGAGAAAGGGAAACACCTCGGCCAGCGCCTCGGGACGCTCGTGCTTGCCGAGCGTGCCGGCGGCGGGCTCGGTGGCAAAGGCCACGTAAATGGACGGGCTGGTGTGGTCCTCGTACTCAATGTCCGCCTCGGCCAGCGCCGTCTGGTCGGTGACGCACCAGTAGACGGCCTTCTTTTTACGGTAGAGCAGGCCGCGGCGGGCGACGCGCGACAGCTCGCGTATCTCCTGCGCCTCGTAGCCAAACGCCAAGGTGGTGTAGGGGCTGTCCCAGTCGGCAAAAAGGCCCAGCCGACGCAGCTCGGCGCGCTGGATGTCGATGAATTCCTGGGCGTAGGCCCGGCAGCGTCCCAGGAAGTCCTCCCGCGACAGCGTGCGCCGGTCGACCTTCTCCTCCTTGAGCCGCTTTTCCACGGCCCGCTCGATGGGCAGGCCATGACAGTCCCAGCCGGGAATGAGGTCGCAGCGCCGGCCGGACATATTCTGCGCCTTCACCACGAAGTCCTTGAGCACGTTGTTGAGCGCCGTGCCGGCGTGAATGTGGCCGTTGGCGTAGGGCGGCCCGTCGTGGAAGAGAAACGGCGGCTTCTGGGCGTTGGAGGCAAGCAGTGCCTTCCAGGTGCCCTCCTGCTGCCACCGAGCGAGCACCCGCGGCTCCAGCGCCTGGAGGTTTCCCTTCATGGGGAAGTCCGTCCGGGGAAGGTTCAGCGTGTGCTTCCAGTCGCGCGGCTCCTCGGCATCACCCATGGTGTCTTCGTAAAGCGGCTAGCACGCGGCCGCCAGCCTGGGCAATCCAACACTCAGCCGTGGTACTTTTCCCAACCCCCCAAGGCCCCCTCCCGGGGGGAAGCGCCCGAGAGCCGTGCCCCCATTGAAGCGAAGCAAGAAGGCACGGCCGGCGGTGACGCTCCGTCGCGCGCCGGCCGTCACGCGGGACGGCAAGGTGGTGGCCATCCTCAGCCGAAAACGCGCGCTGTACTCCACCCGGCGGCTGGTGGAGGCGGTGAAGGCGCGGCGACAGCGGCCGCTGGTGCTCGACACCCTGCGCTGTAACCTCATTCTCTCCCGCGGGGAGCCCCGCATGACGTACCGGGGCGTCGCCTTGCGCAACGTCCACGTTGTCATTCCTCGCATCGGCGCCTCCATTACCGGCTACGGCCTGGCGGTGGTGAGCCAGTTCGACATGATGGGGGTGGCGGTCCTCAACGGCGCCGCCCCCATCGCCCGCAGCCGCGACAAGCTGAGGTGCCTCCAGTTGTTGGCGCGCTTTGGGTTGGACATTCCGCGCACGGTGATGGCCCGCGACCGAAGCAACATCCCCCGTCTGTTGAAGGACGTGGGGGGACTTCCCGCCATCGTCAAGCTGGTCCGCGGGACGCAAGGGGTGGGCGTCATGCTGGCCTCCACCCTGGAGGAGCTGGAGGGCATCCTGTCCACCTTCTCGGACTTGGGCCAGGACATTGTGCTTCAGGAATTCATCGCCGAGTCCCGGGGGCGCGACGTCCGCGCGCTGGTGGTGGGGGACAGAGTGGTGGCGGCCATGCGCCGACGGGCCAAGCGGGGCGAGTTCCGCAGCAACCTGCACCGGGGCGGCCGCGGCCAGGCGGTCAAGCTGCCCCCTCCCTACCTCGAGGCGGCGCTGACGGCGGCGCGGCTGGTGGGCCTCGAGGTGGCTGGGGTGGACATGCTGGAGACGCGCGAGGGGCCTAAGGTGCTGGAAGTCAATTCCTCGCCGGGCTTCGAGGGACTCGAGCGGGCCACCGGGGTGGACATCGCCGGAGCAATTGTCGACCACGCGCTGGCCGTGGCCCGCAAGCAGCAGGGCGTCTCCGGGCAGCGGCGCGTCCCGTAAGGGCAACCTTAGGGGGCGGCGCCCTGGCCCCCCCAAGCGGCTATGGTGCCCGGCCCAATGCGCCTCTTTGCCATCGGCGACTTGCACCTGCCCTCCAGCCGCCACAAGGACATGGAGCGCTTCGGCTGGACGGGGCACCCGGCCCCGCTCGCCGCCGCCTGGGACGCTTCGGTGCAGCCGGGGGACTTGGTGCTGGTGGTGGGGGACATCTCCTGGGCCACCAAGGCGCACGAGGCCACCTTGGACCTCGCCTGGATTGAGCAGCGGCCCGGAAAAAAGGTGCTGCTCAAGGGCAACCACGACTACTGGTGGGGGGACTCGGCCAGCAAGCTGCGGCAGCTGCTTCTTCCGACGCCCAGCATTGTCGGCTTTCTCCACAACGGCTCGGCGCTGGCTGTCGGCCCCTACCTTTTGGCCGGCTCGCGCCTGTGGACGACGGCCGAGGCGCCCCCGCTGCCCACTGGGGAGATGGGGGACGAGCCCCCCTCCACGGACTACGTGCAACGGGAGGCCACCCGACTGCAGCGCTCGCTGAGCGAGGCCCAGGCGCTGCTGCGGCGAAGCCCCGGCCTCACCAAGGTGGTGCTGACGCACTTCCCACCGCTGTACGCGGGCGGCCTGCCCACTGCCTTCTCCCCCCTCATTGAGGCCTTCGCCCCAGCGGTGTGCGTCTACGGCCACCTGCATGGGCCGGGCATTTCGGCCGGCTTCGTCGGCGTGCACGGCGGCGTCCGCTACGTGCTGGCCTCGGCGGATGCCGCCGGCTTCAAGCCGGTGCTGCTTTTCCCCGACGCGGCGCGCGCGCCCGAGGCCGGCTGAGCCCCAACGGGGGCGACCTTCCCGTCCAGCGTTGTCCCCAACGAGGCCCCGCCACTAACGTGCGCCGCCCATGAGCCTCGTCGTCACGCTGCTGCTCGTCCTGGTTGGCCTGGCCTTCTTCGTGCACACCGTCTACGGACGCACCGCCGTCCTGTTGGCGATGAAGCCCGCTCAGCGTCTGGACCAGCCCGCACGGCGCTCCCTGGCGCTGTTGCGCTTCGGCTTCGGGCAAAAGCGCATGGTGGACCCCGAGGAGCGGACGCCGGGGTGGATGCACGTCTTCATCTTCGCCGCCTTCGTGGTGCTGGCCCTGCGCACGCTGATGCTCTTCACCATGGGCTTCTCCGAGACGGCTCTGGAAATGCTCACCCTTCCGGGCCATCCCTTCTGGACAGACCACCGAGGGTGGGAGGCGGGCTACCAGCTGTACCTCTTCGCCAAGGACGTGGTGGCGCTGTTGGCCTTGGTGGGCGTCGGCTACTTCCTCTGGCTTCGCTTGGTGGTGAAGCCGGACCGACTGACGGCCTCCTGGGAGGCGCTCCTCATCCTCGGCTTCATCGCCGGACTAATGCTGAGCGAGTACCTCTTCGGAGCCTCGCGGATGGTGCTCGCCGCACAGGGCTTCCGCCCGGAGGAGCCCGTCACCTCGCTGGTGGCGGCCGCCCTCTCAGCGGCGCCCCGGGGCCTGGTGTGGGGCCTCGGAGGGCTGATGTTTTGGACGCACCTCTGCATCATCCTCGTCTTTTTGAATTTCCTGCCGTTGGGAAAACACTTCCACGTCATCACCGGACTTCCCAACGTCTACCTGCAGCGCCTCAGCCCCAGCGGGAAATTGCCCACGCCCAACCTGGAGGCCGAGGAATTCGGAGCGCGCACCTTCCGAGACTTGTCCTGGAAGCAGGGACTGGACCTCTACTCCTGCACCGAGTGCGGCCGCTGCCAAACGCATTGCCCCACCTACGTCACTGGGAAGCCGCTCACCCACAAGGGCGTGAACCAGACTCTCAAGCACTGGGCCTGGGAGCACGAGGAGGAGCTTGCCTCCGTCGCTCCTCCGCAAGAGTTTCCGCCGCTGGTGGGTGGACTCCTGCAGCCCGAAACGGTGTGGGCCTGCACCTCCTGCGGCTGGTGCGAAACCGCCTGCCCGGTCTTCATCGAGAACATCCCGCGCCTCATCGACATGCGCCGCTACCAAGTCCAGGTGGAAGCGGACTTTCCCCCTGAAGTGCAACGCGTCTTCGAGGGCATGGAGCGCCAGGGCAACCCCTGGGGGGTGGCCCAGGACAGCCGAGCGGCGTGGGCCGAGGACTTGAAGCTTCCCCAGTGGGGCGACGGCGGGACGTACGAGTACCTCTTCTTCGTCGGCTGCGCAGGCAGCTACGACGACCGGCAGAAGAAGGTGTCCCGGGCCGTGGTGAAAATTCTCCGCGAGGCCGACGTCTCCTTCGCCACCCTGGGGAAAGCCGAGCTGTGCAACGGCGACAGCGCCCGCCGGCTGGGCAACGAGTACCTCTACCAGACGCTGGCCAAGGGGAATGTCGAGGCGTGGAATGCGGCCGGCGTGAAAGCAGTCATCACCCAATGTCCGCACTGCTTCAACACGCTAAAAAATGAGTACCCGGACTTCGGTGGCCACTACCGCGTCATCAACCACACCGAGCTCATCGCCGAGCTGCTTCGCGACAAGCGCATCAAGCTGTCACGGGTGATGGACGAGACGCTCACCTACCATGACCCGTGTTACCTCGGCCGGCACAACGGCGTGTACGACGCCCCGCGCGCGGCGCTGGCGGCCATTCCCGGCCTGAAGGTGGTGGAGATGCAGCGCAGCCGCCGCCAGTCCTTCTGCTGTGGCGCCGGCGGCGGCCGCATGTGGATGGAGGAGCACCTCGGGACGCGCATCAACCACAACCGCCTCAACGAGGCGGCCCTCACCCTGGCCCACGCCGCCGACCCGACGGTGCCCTACCCGTCGGCCACCGACCGCCACAAGCCGGGGCTGGTCGGCACCTACACCGGGCCGGCCCAAGGCACGCTCGCCGTGGCCTGTCCCTTCTGCGCCACCATGCTGCGGGACGCGGCCAACGACACCGCGCGCGACACGCTGAAGGTGCGGGACGTGGCCGAATTGGTGGCCGAGGCGATGCAGGAGCCCACCGCGGGCTAGCGACGTCAGGAGCGCGGCGGCGCCTGGCGCGCCAGCAGCGAGAGCTTGGACATGGCCTGCTCGTACAGGTGGTCCAGCTTGGTGTGCAGCTGGGTCACCTCCAGGCCTGCCTTGATGGTGGCCGCGTACTCGACGTCGCTGCGGATGCGGTCTTTGGAGGCCTGGCGCTCCTGGCTGATGAGGACAAAGCAACTGAGGAAGATGGCCTCCAGCGACGTCACCAGCGTCAGTAGGCCAAAGGGGAACGGGTCAAACGGACGCAGGGCGGCGATGGCCCCGAGGTTCCACGCAATCCACACCGCAAAGGCGGCGGCGTGAAGCACCAAGAAGGCCACCGAGCCGCTGAAAGCGGCCAGAGCGTCCGCGGCGCGCTGGACGGGAGTGGAGCGCTCCTCCACTTCCTGGTTGGGGCTGGTGCCAACGCTGGACAAGAGGGCCCGGTTGGTCTCCCGCAGGCGACGGCCGGTGACGCTGAGCACGTCCAGGGCCGCGCTGGGGTGCAGCCGGAAGAGCTCGGTCAAGTCGCCCCGGTCAATTTCCACCGCCCGCGTCCCCTCGAGTGCGGTGGCGTCGGCACTGCGGGGGCCGCCGTCCAACAGCGAGAGCTCGCCGAAAAACTCGCCGGGGCCGGCCGTCCCGAGCACGCGGCGCTCGCCGGTGGTGGCTTCCACCGAGAGCTCCACTCGGCCTTGGCTCACCACGTAGAAGCAGTCACCGGCGTCCCCCCGGCTGAAAATGCGCGTCTGCGCGGCCCAGCTGCGCTCCTCGGCCTGCGACGCCAGCACGGCGCGCTCCGCGTCGTCCAGGGCGGCAAACAGCGGGACGGTAGCCAGCATGGCCGGGGGGGCGCTCAGGGGGACCTTCCAAAACCTACGCTTTCCTCCCCACAGCAAACATGAGCTGCCGCGTCCAGTCGAGAAACTGCCCTCCCCGGTGGGGAGCCCGGGCGGAAGCCCCGGCACCCGGTGGGCCCCTGGGGAAGGGGCCGACCTGGACGTTACCGGCTCAGCTTCACCAGCTCGTTTCGGCAGATGTGGCAGAGCGCCGTTTGCTTGCGGTCGACGTCGGCCAAGGTGGTGGCCAGAAACATCGCGCAGCGGGCGTCTTCACAATAGGACAGCCCAACCAGGTGGCCGGCCTGGTGCAGACCCTCCACCTGCACCCGCCGACGCAGCAGTGTCTCGTCGGCGCCCTGACGGAGCCGGGCGATGGACAACACGGCGGCCCGCGACTCCCGGTCTGCCTCGCCGAAGACGAAGCCGCTGTCCGGGACAAAGAGGTCCACGTCGACCAACCCGAGAATGGTTTGCCCGGCCTCGAGCAGGGGCACCAGCCGCCGCATGATGGCGTTGGAGTGGTACTGGTTTCGGTCCTTGTTGAAGGCGTAGCTCGGGGCCGCCAGGGAGACCCGCGTGTAGAGCGGCGTCACCCCCAGCTGGGCGGACAGTGGCGCCTCGAGCTCCCGCAGCAGGGACGGCGGCGCGTTACCAATGGCAGCCAGCTGCATCACCCGGGAAGACATCCGTCAGGACGCGTCCTTTCGGGAGCGGACTGGCTGGGGCGCAAGGATTCGAACCTTGATAGTCAGATCCAAAGTCTGACGTCCTGCCGTTAGACGACGCCCCAGAACAGCGAGGG
>JBKQJL010000045.1:0-26614 GCA_052147975.1 Myxococcaceae bacterium | reverse complement strand
GCTCGTCTTCGGCGCCAAGTCCGACAGCACCGCGTCAAATTGGCCCGGCGCAAGTGCGTCCAACAGCTCCAGGGCGTCTGTCGCCAGCACGTCCAGCACCGCCGTCCGCACCCAGGCCTCGACAAAGGGGCGCAACGGCACCACGTCCACGCCCACCGCCAGGCCCTTGGGCCCCACCGCCTGGGCGATGACTTGCAAAAAACCCCCCGGCGCCGCCCCGAGGTCCAGCACCCGGGCCCCCTTGGAAAGCAAATGAAAGCGCTGGGCCAGCTCCTCCAGCTTGAAGGCGCTGCGGGCCCGAAACCCTTGGGCCTTTGCCTTCTGGAAGTAGTGGTCCTTCGGCCGGTAGGGCTTTCCCATGTGGCGTCCTATGGGCACTGTCCCTAGCGCGGTGCGGCGCCCGGGCGCCAGTGCACAAGCGACGTCTCCGAGCGGTAGAGTGCGCCCCCAAGATGCCCGGGTGCGCATGGTGCGGCAGCCGTCTGGATGTGGTCGGTAACCAAATCGGCCGGGGTGACACCTGTCCGGAATGTGGCCACGACTTGCACGCTTGCCGACAATGCCGCCACTACGACGAAAGCGTGGCTAAACAATGCAAGGAGCCGTTCGCCGAAGTCCCCAGCGACAAGGACGACGCCAACTTCTGCGATTTTTTTCAGATTGGCGATGGCGGCCACACCGGCGAGGCCAACCGCAACCGGCTCCTCTCGGCGGCGGAGGCGCTCTTCTCCAAGAAGTGAGGGCGCTCACGCGCGCCCGGCGTCCGCCCTGGACGAGGCATGCGCTCGGGGCAGCAGCCCTGGCGCTGGCGGGCTGTCAGTACATGCCCCACGCCTACGAGCCAAATTCGCCTCAAATTCCCGACGCACGCACCGTCCCGGTGCCCGGCGCGATGCTGACGTTCACCAGCCTTGGCTCGGGACAGCCCATCGTCTTCATTCACGGCAACATTGCCGACTTGCGCATCTGGGACGCCCAGCGCGGCCCGGCCTTCAAGGCCTACAAGGCGGTGGCCTACAGCCGCCGCTACCACTACCCCAACGCCTGGACGGGGAATGGCTCGGACTACACTGAGGCCAACAACCTCCAGGACTTGGTCAACCTGGTGCGCGAGCTCGGCCTGGGCCGCGTCCACCTGGTGGGACACGGCGAAGGCGCCCAGCTGGCGGTGGAGCTGGCTCTGGCGCACCCGGAATCCGTCCGCACCCTGGTGTTGGTGGAGCCGGAGCTCGCCGCCGCAGCGGCCGCGGAGCCCGACTTCGCGAATTTCATCACCGAGCGGGAGCAGCTGTACCAGCAGATGGAGACAGCGCTGAGGCTGGAGGACGCCGAGAAGGCGGCGCGGCTTCTATTTGACTGGGCCAGCGCCAGCACCGGCGCCTACGAGGCGCTGCCGCCGCCCTTGAGGGGGGAAATTCTCGACAACGCCCGCATCCTCGGCTTCTTCCTGGCCGCCCCGCCGCCGCCCATGCCCTGTCCACAGCTGGCCCGGCTCAAGGTGCCCACCCTGGTGGTGACTGGCGAGCGCACCAACCCCTTTTTCTCGGCGGTGGGCGACGCCGTCGCGCACTGCGTCCCCAATGCCGTCCAGGAAGTCATTCCGCTGTCCAGCCACGTGGTGCAGCGCGAAAACGCGGACGCCTTCAACGCCGTGCTGGTGGGGTTTTTGTCGACGCATTAGTGCGCGGCGACCGACCAGTGCGCATTGCGGAATTGCCAGCGGCCAGCGCGCTTCTCGCACACCGCCGTAAAGTAGCCGCGCTCGTTGACCGTTTGCCCAGCCGCGTCGACGCGCACCTCGCGGTAGGAGGCGGCCAGCGAGGCCAGGCTGGCCGTCAATGGGTCCACCCGTATGTCCGGGCCCCAGGTGAGCTCGATGTGCCGGACGCCCGTCACCAGCTGTGCAATGGCGGCCGTTGCCGCCGAGCGGTTGGGGAAGACGAGCTGCCCCTCGTCGGCCATGAAGAAGGCCGGGCCGTCTTGAAAAAAGCCCTCCCAGGCGGCGGGGCCGTCCCGGGTGACGTCCTGGGCGACGCCTTGGGCGAAGGCCCGGACTTGCGCCTCCACCCGCGCGGCGACTTCCGGCGAGAGCGGCGCCTCGGACCGGCGGCAGCCGCCGCTGAGAAGGACGGCCAGCGTCACCCAGTGCAGTCGGGCCATGGGGCTTGGCGCGCCTAGAAGCCTTCCAACTTCGCCAGAATTTCCTTCATGACTTCCGACGTCCCGCCGCCGATGGTGACCAGCCGCACGTCCCGCCAGGCGCGGGCAATGTGCGTCTCGTCGATGTAGCCCATGCCCCCCAAAAACTGCTGGCAGTCGTAGGCCACCCGCTGGGCCAAGTCCCCGGCGAACAGCTTGGCCATGGAGATTTCGCGCACCGGGTACTGCTTGCGCTCAAAGAGGTCCACCGCGTGGTAGGTGAGCCGCTTGGCCGCCTCGATGGAGGCCAGGTGCTCGACGAATTTGTGGCGCCAGACTTGGAAGCCGAGGATGGGGCGGCCAAACGCCTTGCGCTCGCGTCCCCAGGCCAGCGCCTCTTCCACCATCCGCTCCATCCCGGCCACCGTGCCGATGGCCGCCACCAGCCGTTCGCCCTGGAAGTTGCTCATGATGTGGGCGAAGCCCTGGTTCTCCTCGCCAAGCAGGTAGCGCACCGGCACCTTGGCGTCCTCGAAATAGAGGATGGCCGTGTCCGAGGCGAGGTTCCCAATTTTGTCGAGCTTCTTGCTCACCGTGTAGCCCTTGATGTCGGTGGGCACGGTGAGCAGGGAGATGCCGGGGTAGCCCTCCCCGCCGGTGCGCACCGCACAGGTGAGGAAGTCGGCGCGGGTGCCGTTGGTAATCCACATTTTGGAGCCATTGAGGACGAAGTCCCCGCCCACCCGGCGGGCCGTCGTCTTGAGCCCGGCCACGTCCGAGCCGCCCCCCGGCTCGCTGATGGCCAGCGCGGCGATTTTTTCTCCAGTGAGGGCGGGGGCCAGGAATTCGCTCTTCTGCTCGTCCGTCCCAATCTCGCCGATGATGGGGGTGGCAATCTGACTCTGCACCAAGAGCGCCATGTTGACGCCGGCGTTGTGGCTCCGCGTCAGCTCCTCGCAGAAGGCCGTCACGTACCAGTAGTCCAGCCCGCTGCCCCCCCACGCCGGGTCATGGCTGATGCCGAGGAAGCCCAGCGCGCCGCACTGGCGAAACACCTCGCGGGGAAAAATGCCCGCCCGGTCCCACTCCAGCGCGTGCGGGGCCAGCTCCTTCTCGACGTAGGTGCGCAGCGTGCGGCGGAAGGCCTGGTGCTCCTCGGTGAAGTGGGTGCTCACGGGCGGGCAGTGCCTCCTCGGGGTTGATTCTCAAGTCAATCCCAAGCCAGTAGGGCCACGCAAGGCCGCGTCCCCCCCCCCCACCGTGGCCGCGCGTCCGTTGGCCCCCAACGGCCCTTTCCCCCCCTTGGGTGCGCCAGAGTGCCCCCCCTTTTGGGCCAGTCACTCGACGCCCAGGGCGTCCATTTCTGCCCGGGTGAAGCCGGCTTCGGCCAGCACCTGGCGGCTGTGGGCCCCCAGGGCCGGAGGCCGGCCCTCGGGCAAGGGCCCGAGGCGAAGGGGCGTGGCCATGCGGACGCCGGTGGGCGTCTGGACAAAGAGGCCGCGCGCCAGAAATTGCGCGTCGTGCGGCACCTCCTGCGGCGTACGGACGGCCTCCACGCAGGCGTCCAGCCCGGCCAGTCGCGTCTCCCAGGTGGAGAGGGACTCCGAGGCGAAGAGGGCTTCCAGCGAGCGGTGCACGGCCTCTGCTTCGGCGCCCCCGGCGTACGCTGGCCCGGCCAGCTCCGGCCGCCCGAGGCGCTCGCACAACGCGGTGAAGAAGCGCGGCTCGAGCGCCGCCACCGCCAGCTGCCGTCCGTCGGCCGTGCGGTACAGCCGGTAGCAGGGCAGCCCGCCGTTGAGGACGTCTCTGCCCGGGCGAAGGGGCAGCCCCCCCGCCAGGTGGGCCGAAAGGTGCATGTGGAGAAAGGCCGTGGCCGCGTCGGCCAGCGCCACGTCCACCAGGCGGCCCTCTCCACTTTGGCCCCGGGCCAAGAGGGCGGCCAGAATGCCCACCACCGCGAAGAGGGCGCCCCCCACGTCCGCCAGCTGTCCCCCCGGCGCGCCCGGGCCCTGTTGGTAGCCGAGTACCCCAGCCCGCGCCTGGTAGCCCAAGTCGTGGCCGGCACGGTGGCGGTCCGGCCCCGTCTGCCCGAAGCCGGACAGTGCGCACAGCACCAGCCGCGGGTGGGCGGCCCGCAGCACCCCGTGCCCCACGCCGAGACGCTCCAGCACCCCAGGGCGGAAGCCCTCCACCAGGACGTCGTAGTGGCCCGCCAAGCGCAGGAATGCCGCCGCTGCGCCCGGGGCCTTGAGGTTGAGGACGAGCGAGCGCTTGCCGGTGTTGAGGCCGGAGAAGTAGCTGCCCGCCTCCGGCGCGCCGTCGGGCAACGTCCGCGTGGGGTCGCCCGAGGGCTCCTCCAGCTTGTCCACCTGCGCCCCCAACTCCGCCAACAGCAGCGTGGCGTAGGGCCCGGGAAGGTGCCGGGTGAGGTCCAGGACGCGCAGCCCGGCGAGGGGCAAGGCCAGGGCCATGCCCTAGGCGAGCAGCTTGCCCAGCTTCATCGCCAGGCCCATGTCCATCGGCTTGAATTTCAGCTTGCCCTGCATGGCGGCCATTTGGGCGTTGAGCTGCTTGTTGTGGATTTTGACGAAGTCCGCCTCGGCCATGGTGACCGTCATCTTCGGCTCGCCCACCGCCCCGGACACCACCCAGCCGGAGGGCTTCGTCAAGTCCAGCGTCCAGGTGCCGCCAGCCTCGCCGGTAATGACGAAGTGAATGACGGCGTTGATGTCCTTGGCCAGCTCTGGCTTCGCCGTCAACAGCGCGGGAATGGTGGTCTCAAGAATGCTCTTGGCAGTGACGTCGGCCATGGTCGGGCTCCTGATTTTAAAGTCAACGGCGGCCGCACCGTAGTGGTCGCCCAACCGAAGCGTCAAGCGCGCAGCGCTTGCGCCCGCATCGGCCCCCTCGCCGGGGGCCTTCCTCGCAGCGCGGCCCAGCTGCCCCGCGGCAGCTTGCGCCCAGCCCCCGTTTGGTGCAGATGTGGCTTCGGTGCTTTAGGCGGCGCGCCCTTGGTGGGCGTTCCCCACCCTGGAAGAGGCGTCAAACGCATGTTCGGTCTCAAGATGAGCGAGCTCGTCATCATCCTCGTCATCGCCCTGGTGCTCTTCGGCGGGGCGAAGCTGCCGCAGCTGGGCTCCTCGCTGGGGCAGGCCATCCGCAACTTCAAGAAGGGCTTCGGGGGCGAGGAGCAGACGCCGCCCGAGGCACAACGGACGGGAGGCACCTTGGGCGGCGGCGTCGACGCCGACGGAAACCCCCGACCGCGCGCCACGGCTCCCACCAGCAAGGACGTCTAGAAGTCGCCCTAAAACCGGGGGCGCGCCTCACTCCGGGCGGAGGTACAGCACGCGGCCGCTGCGGACGGTGGCCCGCACCCGCGCAAAATTGGCGACGTCCTGCGCCGGGTCGGCGTCGAGCACCACCAAGTCTGCCAGCTTCCCGCCGGCCAGCGTGCCCTTCTGCGCAGCGACGCCGAAGCGCTCTGCCGGCGCGGTGGTGAGCATCCCGAGGACGTCCATCGCGCCCAGGCCACAGCGGGCCAGCGCGCGAAACTCGTCCTCGGTGCTGTAGTCCGTCATGTAGCCGACGTCGGTGCCGAAGAGGAGCTGCCCGCCGAGGCGGTGAAACGTCCGCACCTCGGCATAAATGGGCTCCAGGTAGCCGGCCTGGGTGGACACGGTGGTGGCAAACATCTTCAGCGTCGGGACCATCGCCAGGTGCTGCCGCACCAGGGTTTGAAGGACGGCCGCGTCGATGCCGTCGGCCCAGTCCGGCGCATGGGCCAACACGTCCACGCCGGCGGAGACGGCCACCAGCGTTCCAGCCAGGTTGGAGGGATGGCTGAAGACGAGCTGGTGGTGCGCATGGGCGACGGCGGCCGCCGCGGTGGCGATGGGGAGGGGCATCGGCAGCACCTGGCCTCGGGCCACGTACGAGCCAGTGAAGAGCTTGAGCAAGTCCGCCCCGCGCTCCAGGTTGCGCTCCACCGCGCGCTCGGCCTCGGCCGGCGTGGCCGGCTGCGGCAGAAACCACAGGAGAAAGAAGGGCAAGTCCCGCTTTAAGTAAAAGGGGATGCCCTGGGGCGGGTAGAGCGGGGACCCGGCGGTATAAATGCTCGGCCCGAGCAGCTCAGCGGCTTCGATGCGCCGGCGAAGCGAGAGGGTGACGCGTAGGTCCGAGCCGACGTCGACCACGGTGGTGAAGCCACGGCTGGTGAGCATGTCCTGCAACTGAGCGTCGAGTGTCCGGGCGCTCTTCCACGCGGCGAAGCGCCACTTGGGCTCGGTAAAGTGGACGTGCGCGTTCCAGAAGCCGGCCGTCACCACGCAGCCGTGACAGGGCAACACCGTCGCCTCCGGCGGCACCTGGACGTCGGGGCCCAGTGCGGCAATTCGGCCGTCGCGCACCAGCAGCGTTGCGCCGCGGAGGG
Source organism: Myxococcaceae bacterium (assembly GCA_052147975.1). Classification (GTDB taxonomy): domain Bacteria; phylum Myxococcota; class Myxococcia; order Myxococcales; family Myxococcaceae; genus JADGRA01. The sequence continues at coordinate 20,043 of JBKQJL010000045.1, read as the reverse complement.
GCGGCTCCTGGGGCGAGGGGTACAGCGTCGCTCCTTGGATGGCGAGCCCCCAGCGTGGGGCGAAGCGGCGGATGGGGCTCGCGCAACGGTGCCACAAGGAGCACCCAAGCCGCGGCTCCCGCGCACCCCACCGCGCCGGCCAGAAGGCCGAGTCCTCGCCGCCACCGCCGGGAAGGGTTTGCCTTCATGGGGCCGGCAGCGCCCGCCAGGGCTAGACGGTGATTTTTTCTCCGTCGTACAGGCCGTCCAAAATGGGCTGGTACTTGAGGGTGCAGGCCTTGCGCTTCACCTTCAGCGTGGGAGTCAACTCGCCCGTCTCCTGGCTGAAGTCGTGGTCCATCAGCGCAAAGCGCTTCAGCTGGTTGTAGGGCGGCTCGTGGGCGTTGAAGTCATCCAGGGTGGCCTGCACCGCTTGGACGACTTCGCGGCGCTGGGCCAGCTCGGCGTAGCTCTGCGCCGGCGGCGCACCGGCGGCGGCCAACACCCGCTTGGCCGCCTCCTCGTTGACCGTGATGAGCGCGGACAGGTACTTGCGCTTGTCGCCGTACACCATCACCTGGCTGATGAGCGGCCGCGTCTTGAGGGAGTTTTCAATATTCTGCGGCGCGACATTTTTCCCGCCGGCGGTGACGATGATGTCCTTCTTCCGGTCGGTGATGCGCAGCGAGCCGTCGGCGTCAATCTCGCCAATGTCCCCGGAGCGAAACCAGCCGTCCGGGGCCATGGCTTCCTGGGTGGCCTCGGGGTTGCGGTAGTAGCCGGCCATGACGTTCGGCCCCCGGATGAGAATCTCCCCGTCGGAGGCAATCTTCACTTCGCAGCCCGGGACGGGCTGGCCGACGGTGCCGATTTTGACCTTTCCCGGTCGATTGATGGTGGCCGCCGCCGACGTCTCGGTCAGCCCGTAGCCCTCCAGCACCACGAAGCCCAGCAAGTCGAAGAAGTAGGCAATCTTCCGAGACAGCGGGGCGCCGCCGGAGACGAAGAGGCGCATCCGGCCACCGAGCTTCGCGTCCAGGGTGGCGCGCACCTTGGAGAACACCAGCCGCTTGGCCAGGGCGAAGGAGAGCGAGCCGTACTCGCGGCCCTGCAGGCGCGCCTCGACGTACCCATCAAAGAGCCGCATCGCCCAACGGAATAGGCGGCCCTTGAGGCCAGGGGCCGAGGAGCCGTTGCTGACCACGCCCTCGTACACCTTCTCGAAAATGCGGGGCACCGACGGCAGGATGGTGGGGGAAGTCTCCGCCAGGTCGGCCATCAGCTTGTCCGTCCCGCGGGAGAAAATCATCCGGAAGCCCATGCTCAGCCAGGCCGCCTTCACCACCTGGGCGAAGCTGTGGGCCAGGGGCAAAAAGAGCATCACCGCATCATCGGCATCCATCAGGTGAATGAGTGCGACGATGCTCGCCTCGTAGGCCCAGTTGCCGTGCGTCAGCTGCACGCCCTTGGGGTTTCCGGTGGTGCCCGAGGTGTAGATGAAGAGGCAGGGGTCGGACATCTTGATGGCCGCCACCCGCGTCTCGAAGCCCTTGGGGTCCACCTTCTCGACCGCATCGCCCTTGGCGATGAAGTCGCGGTACCCCACCTCGCCGGCGGCGCTGGGTGCGCCCTCGAAGAGCACCACCGCCTTCACCGCCGGAATGCGGCCAAGGCAGCTGCGCACCCGGCTCAACCGGCCCTGCTGCCGGCCGTCCGGCACGTCGTCGTCCACGAAGAGCAGCGAGGCGCCCGAGTGGTCCAGAATGTATTGGACTTCCTCCGGGGTGTTGGAGGCGTAAATGGGAATGGTGACGCCCCGGGCCGCGGAGACGGCCAGGTCCACCACGCACCAACGCAGCGAGGTGGCGGCAAAAATGGCCACCCGGTCTCCTGGCTTGACGCCCTGGCCCACCAGCGCCGCCGAGAGGCGACGCACCTCATCGCGGATGGCGGCCCAGGTGACATTCTTCCAAGCGCCGCCTTCGTAGGAGGTCGCTCCCACCGCCTCAGCCCGGGCGGCCCGCGCCACCAGGAGCGACACCAAATTCTGTTGCGCCGTCACCGGCGCCATCTGCTGCTCGGCTCGCACGGTCAGTGCTCCTTATCCATCTCCTGGCCGATTTTGGCTCCAATTGCCTTGCTGCGTCGCTCCTCGGCTGGGTCATCCGGGATGCTGCCCTTCGCCAACCGGGCGAGGGTTTCCCGCGCGCCGGCACTGTTGCCGTCTCTCCACTGCGTCTCGGCGAGCCAGGCCATCGCTCGAAGCGCATTGGGGTCCAGCTTGATGGCTCGATTCAACCAGTCGGTGGACTTGCCGAGGTTGCGCTTGGGCCAGGGGAGCTCGAAGTAGTAGCGGCCCTTCACCGCCAACGGGCCGGCGTGGGCAAACCGCGGGTCAATGTTGATGGCCTTGTCCAGCCGCTCGTTGAATTTGGCCTCGAGCCCCTGGCCCAGCGCATTGAGGATGCCGACGGCTTGGCTGTAGGAGCCAATGCCGGCGGCGGCGAAGTAATAGCCCTCCACCGCGCCCGGCTTGGCGCGCGCGGCGCGGTCTCCGTAGTCCCAAGTGGCCTGTCCCAGGGCCTTCTTCTTCTCATTGTCCGCCTCCCCGTCGCCGGCCCACAGCCGGATGCGGGCGGCCCGCCACAGGTAGGCGAAGTCCTCGGGGTGGGCTTTCAGCCCGTCCTCCGTCAGCGCGAGCAGCTGCTCCTGGACGCCGGGCGCATCGCGCTGCAACCACAGCGCGTCCAGCTGGGCAATTCCGGAAAGGGGCGCAGGGGCCGCGCCGGCGTCCATTCCATCGTCGGGAAATGCCACCAGCGGGAAGAGGAAGCAGAGACAGACAAGGGCGCGGAGCATGGTGCGCCGCGTTTAGCATGGCGCCTGCAGGGGCTCCATGCCCGGGCGAGCAGCCCCATGGCCCAGGGCGTCACAAGGCCCCAAAAGCTGAGGCGCCCAGCACCCGGGGGGGGGCTGAAACCCCGAGGGGCCGACGGCCCCTCAGGCCGCGTCGGCGGCGAGGTCCGGCTCTTGGTCCTGGTTAAAGGCGCTGAGGTAGCGGGCCAGGAAGTGCTTGGTCTTCAGCTCGACCTGGCGCACCCGCTCGCGCGAGACGCCCCAGCGCTGGCCGAGCTCTTCCAGGGTGCGGGGCTTGTCCTGCGTCAGCCGCTCCTGGACGATGTCCCAGCCCAAGTCGCCAATGCGCTTCTTCACCTTGGCCAAGGCCGCCTGGACTTCCTCGTCCTGCTCCTTGCCAATGAAGCTGTCCTGGGGGCCGGCGCTCGGCTCCTCGAGCCGCTCGAGGAAGGTGGTTTCTCCGTCCTCGTCGATGGTGACGTCCAGGCTGAAGTCCACCATGCTACCGCGCTCAGACTCGCCGCCGCGCACCTGGCTTCGGTTGTCCTTCAGGTACCGGGTGATGTAGGCGCGAATCCACCACACCGCGTAGGTGGCGAAGCGGACATTCTTCTTGGGGTCGAAGTGCTCGATGGCCTTCATCAACCCCACGTTGCCCTCTTGGACGAGGTCATCCAACCGCGCCCCGCGGTGGGCAAACTTCTTCGCCACCGCCACCACGAAGGCGAGGTTGGAGGTGGCGAGCATCTCCCGCGCTTGCTCGTCCCCCTTGCGGGCTCGGCGCGCGAGGGCATATTCCTGCTCTCGCGTCAGCTGTGGGCGACTGCCCATCTGCCGCAGGTAGGGCGCGATGTTTTCGCGGGGAAAGCTGCTCGCCATTGCTTCCGACCTCCTCGTCGGGTGTTGCAGTCAACAAACTAGGGACGCCGAGCGTCCGGACAAGTACTGAGACGCACGAGGAGGCATTGCGTTTCCCGCGCTCACGCATGGTTGGGGTGCCGCTGACTCATCGAGCCCATTCCTCAGGGTAATTCCCGCTAACCTGTTGAAGTCACAGGGTGGGGAAGACTTTGCCCGGGTTGAGCAAGCCTTTCGGGTCAAACAGCGCCTTCAGCTGCCGCTGCAGCTGTAACACGCTGGGCGACTGCTCGAGCGCCAGCAGCTCGCGTTTGGCCAGGCCCACCCCGTGCTCGCCGGTAATGGTACCGCCCACTGAGATGGCCAGCTCGGCCATTTGTCGCAAGGCGCGCTCCACCATGGGCCGCTGCTCCTCGCTGTTGAAGAGAATGTTGGCGTGGAGGTTGCCGTCGCCGGCATGGCCGTAGGTGGCCACGGTGAGGCCGAGCTCCTCGCCCATGGCCTTCAGCCGGCGAATGACGTCCGGAATGGCCGAGCGCGGAACGGCAATGTCCTCGGACAGCTTGTGGCGGGCCAGCGAGCGCAGCGCCGTGCTGACGCTGCGCCGGGCCGCCCACAGGGCCTCCCGTTGGGAGTCCCCTTGGGCGAGGAGGGTGTCGGTGGCTCCGTGCGCGGTGGCGATTTCCGACAGCTGCGCCAGCTCGGCAAAGACGGCGTCGGCCTGGTTGCCGTCCACCTCGGCCAGCACCGCCGCGCCCGTTCCGCTCGGGAAGTTGAAGCCGCGTCCGTCCACCGCCCGGATGGACACGTCGTCGAGGAGCTCCAGCGTGCGGGGGAGAATTCCGCCTGCCAACACCGCCGTCACGGCCCGCGCCGCGTCCTGGAGGCTTTTGAAAATGAGCAGCGCCGTCTGCACCACGCGCGGCAGAGGCAACAGCTGCAGCGTCAGCTCGGTGGCCACCCCCAGGGTGCCTTCGCTTCCCACCAACAGCCCCACCAAGTCATAGCCGGCCACCCCTTTGATGGTTTGCCGGCCGACGCGCAGCACCTCGCCCTGCGGCATCACCCACTCGAGCCCCAGCACATAGTCCCGGGTGACGCCGTATTTGAGCGCCCGTGGCCCGCCGGCATTCTCCGCCACGTTGCCGCCGAGGGTGCACCACTCCCAGGAGTTGGGGTCGGGCGGGTAGAAGAGGCCCGCCGCTTCGGCTGCCTTCATGAAGTCCCCGGTGACGACGCCTGGCTCCACCACCGCCGTCAGGTCCTCCACCGACAGACGGCGGATGGCCTTCATCCGCTCGAGGCTGAGCACCACCCCACCCTCAACGGGCATGGAGCCACCACTCTTGCCACTGCGGGCCCCGCACGGGGTGACGGGGACACCGTGGGCCTGGGCGGTGCGCAGCACATGGCTGACTTGGGCTGTGTTCTCGGCCAGCACCACCAAGTCCGCCGCCGTCGTCCCGAGGTCCGACTCGTCCCGGCCGTAGGCCTGAAGCTGCTCCGCCTCGCTGAGCAACTGGTGTGGCAGAAGGCCACTGGCCAGCGCGCGGGCGCACGCCTCCAGCTGGGCCCGGCTGGGGCGCTGGCTCATCCGAAAACCTCCACCAGACTCCCCGTCATGGCCAGCGGCGCCTCGGCGCAGAGAAAGCGCACCACCTTGGCCACCTCCTGCGCCGTCATTTTCGCCGGGAAGCCCGAGCCCCGCAGCATCTCGGTGTCGGTGCTGCCGGGAAGCACGGCCGCCACCAGCACCCCGCGGGCCTTCACTTCCTCGGAGAGGGCCCGGGTGAGGCCGTTGAGTCCCCACTTGCTGGCGCAGTAGGCGGCCATACCAGCGGTGCCCAGGGTGCCGCTGATGGACGAGACATTCACCACTCGGCCCCAGCCTCGCTCGGCCATGTCCGGGAGCAGCCGGCGGGCCAGGTACAGCGGGCCAAGGAGGTTGACGGCCAGCACCCGCTCGAAGTCCGCGTCGGCGGTGGCCGCCAGCGGCTGGCGCAGGGCAATGCCGGCGTTGTTGACCAGGACGTCCACCGGCCCCAGGGCCCGGCGCACCTCGGCCAGCGCTGCGTCGAGGGCGCTGGGGCTGGCCACGTCGGCCGCCACCGGGTAGGCGCGTTGGCCCTTCGCCCGCAGGGCCTCGGCCACCGGCCGCGCACCGTCCAGGCGCGTGGAGAGGACGGCCACCGCGGCGCCCTCCTCGGAGAGTGCCTCGGCGATGGCGCGGCCAATGCCGCGCGAGGCGCCGGTGACGAGGGCCACCCGCCCGGAGAGCCGCCCGGCAGCAGACGTCACCGGGCCGCCCCGGGGCAGCCAGCAATGCGCACCCACAGCTCGCGCCGCAGCGGGCCATCCTTCCGCAGCGCACCGGTGTAGGCCTCGGAGTGCGTCACCGCGTCGGACTGCTCCTCCCCGCGGACGCGCAAGCAGGCCTGGTGGGCCTGAAGCACGCAGGCGGTGGCGGGACTACCGAGCTCCGTGGCCAGCGCCTGGGCCACGTCCCGGGCCAGCGTTTCCTGAAGCACCAAGCGGTGCGCCAGCGTGTCGAGCAGCGCGCCCAGGCGGCCAAAGCCCACCACCCGGCGCCCCGGCACATAGGCGAGGTGGGCTTGCCCCTCCACCGGAAGCAGGTGGTGGGGACACATGGAGTGGAAGCGCAGGCCGGTCACCACCACCAGCTCGCCGCGGGAGCCGGCGGGGGCTGGGTACGTCTCCGCCAGCGCCTCGGCCGCGGTGCGCCCGTAGCCGTCCAAGAAGCCCGAGGCCCAGGCCGCCGCCACCCGCGCCGGCGTCTCCAGGAGCTCCGGCGCGTGGACGTCGAGGCCAGCGGCGGACAGAAAGTCCGCCACCGCGCGCTCCATGGCTGGCACGTCCGGGCTTCGGCCCTTCTTCAATCGGGCCGGTAGCTGACGCAGTACTCGGGCGTTTCCCACAGGCGGAGCTCCTTGAGCTCGGGAATGGCCGGCCGGAGCCGGTCCCACATCCAGACAATGACGTTTTCCGCGGTGGGGTTGTCCATGAAGTCGTTGAGGGTGTGGTGGTCGCACTGGTTGAGGGCGAGCTCCCACGTCCTCTTGCGAAGCACCTCGAAGTCCAAAATCATCCCGTCGCGAGGGTTGGGCGTGCCGGTGGCGATGACTTGCAGCCGGTAGTTGTGCCCGTGCATGCGGTTGCAAGGGCCGTCGTAGTACGGCAGCCGGTGCGCTGCGCAGAAGTGAAAGTCCACCGAGAGGTCCATCGGCATGGTGCGTCGTTCCGTCCTTGGCGAAGGAGGCGCTTCAACCACCGGGGGCTTTTCCTTCCGAGAGCCACCGTCCACCGCCCCTTAACTGTAGCGCGCCAGGGCCGCAACTGCCCGCAAGCGCGGGCGGCCTCTCACGGACCGGGCCCTCGCTGGGGGGGCCCTCACTTGACGGCGGCGCTGATGCGTTTGAAGTCGGCCGTCCCGGCCTCGCCCAAAAAGTCGAAGAGGGCCGTCTCCACCGTGGCCACCATGGCGCCGGCGTCCGAGGCCAGCTGCAGTCCCACCCGGTGGTCCACCTCAAAGCGCGACAGCACCGCGTCGGCGCACAGCACCGGCAAGACGCCCTCCTCGGCCAGCGCGCGCACCGTCTGGTAGATGCAAATGTGCGTCTCCATGCCGGCCACCAGCACCTGGCGTCGGCCCTTCAGCTGGGCCCGCACCGCGTCGTCCAGGGCGCTGAAGCGAAGCTTCTCCACCGGGACGAGGCCCGCCAGGCGCTCCCGCAGGGCGGCCACCGTCGGCCCGAGGCCCTTGGGGTACTGCTCGGTGTACACAATGGGGAGGGACAGCGCCCGGGCCCCCTCCACCAGCGCGGCGGTGCGCTTCAGCATGCGCTCGAGCTCCGTCTTGGGCATGGCCGCCGCCAGCTTCTCCTGCACGTCCACCACCAACAGGGCGGCCTGCTGGCGCTGCAGCCGAAAACCCCTCATACCGCGTAGCCCATGGCGCCCGCCTTCACCGGGGCCTCCGGGTCGAGCATGACGTTGACGCACGCCACCGTGCCGCTGGACACCGCCCGCTCCAGCGCCGGGCGAATGCCACGGGGCTCCGTCACCAGCTCGCCCTGTCCCCCGAGGGCCCGCACCACCTCGTCGTAGCGGGTGGGGGCGAGCAACGTGGCCGGGGACTTCTCCGGCCCAAACATGCCCAGCTGGGGGATGCGAATCTGTCCCCAGGCGGCGTCGTTGCCCACCACACACACCATGGGGAGCTTGAAACGCAGCGCCGTGTCGAAGTCCATGCCGTTGAGCCCGAAGGAGCCGTCGCCCTGAATAATCCACACCTCGCGGCTCGGGTGCAGCAGCTTGCTGGCGATGGCGAAGGGCGCGCCCACCCCGAGGCACCCCAGCGGGCCGGGGTCGAGCCAACGCCCGGGGCGGTTGAGACGAATGACTTTCGCCGCCATGGCCACCCAGTTGCCGCCGTCGGCGATGAAGACTGGGTCGCGCGCCCCGGCGTTGGCCACCTCGGAGAGCTCGCGGGCCAGCCGGTAGTGGTGAATGGGCACGTCGTCGTTTCGGCACCAGACGTCCAAGGCTTGCGCCTTCTTGTCCTCACTGGCCCGTAGCTCCCGGAGGTAGGCCGTGCGCTTGGCCGACGGGGCGGCCGAGGCGAAGGCCGAAAGCGCCGAGGCGCTGTCGGCAATGAGGCCCACGTCCACCGCCCGGTTGCGGCCAATCTCCACCGGGTCCACGTCCACCTGCACAATTTTCGACGTCGCGCTGAAGGTGGGCTCGGCGCCGTAGTTGAGACGAAAGTCGAAAGGCGTCCCCACCACGAAGACGAGGTCCGAGCCGCTCAGCGCCTCCTTGCGGGTGTGCTGGAAGAAGAGGGGGTGCTCCGGGGGCAGACACCCCCGCCCTGCCCCATTCAGGTACACCGGCACCTGGGCGCGCTCGCAAAAGGCGGCCAGGGCCTCCCAGGCGCCGTCCCACCACACGCTGGAGCCGGCAATGCAGGTGGGCCGCTCGGCGGAGGCGAGCAGCGCCATGGCCGTCTCCACGCCCACCGGGTCTGGCGGCATGCGCGCCGACGTCCGGTAGTGGGTGGGCATTTGGAAGGACGACTCGTCCACGGCGTTGCACAGCACGTCCCAGGCCAGCTCGAGAAAGACGGGGCCGGGGCGCCCGGAGAGCGCCACCCGGAAGGCCTTGGCCAAATACAGCGGGATGAGCTCCGGGCTGGGCACCCGGTCGGACCACTTGGCAATGCGGTGGAAGAGGTCCACCTGCTCCATCTCCTGGAGGCTGCCGCGGCTCTGGTTAAACAGCGGGGCGGCGCCCCCCAACAGCAGCAGCGGCGAGCTGGCCGCGTAGGCGTTGGCCACGCCGGTGAGTGCGTCGGTGACGCCCGGGCCGGCCGTCACCACCGCCACGCCCAGCCCCCGCGTGGCGCGGGCATAGGCGTCGGCGGCGTGGGCCGCCGCCTGCTCATGGCGGGTGTCGACGACGGCGATGCCCTCTTCCACCAGGCCGGCATAAATGGGGGCCACGTGCAGCCCGGACAAGGTGAAGACGTGGCCGATGCCCTCCGCCTTCAGCATTCGGGCAACCAATTGTCCGCCGGTGACCATGGCCATGGTTTGTGTGCTGTCCTAGTCCCTGTGCTCCCCCAATTCCAAGCGCTCCGTGACAACGCCGCCGCCCTCGCCCCGCGTCTCTTCGCCCTGACGTCCCAGGGCGGCCTGGCCGTCACGCGCCCGGATGGAAGCACCCAGCCCATCCCGGTGGGGGCCACTCCGGTGGTGCTCGCAGAGAAGGAGGTCCGCGCACGCCGTGAGGTCGCTGCTCGGCTGGCCTCGGCCGGCTTCAAAATGGCGCAGGCGGTGGTGCAAAGCCCAGAGCGCGGCTGGCTGTTGGACTCGCTCGGCCCCGTCGAGCGCCGGCTCGTCCAAGAGGCCTCGCCCGCCCTCTTCGGGCTGGCCATCGCCCGAGTGGACTTCTTCGCCGGCCACACGCTGGCGGCGCTCGAGCTCAACGCCACCATTCCGGCCATGCCCGGCTACTCGGACGTCGCGGCCGCGGGCTACCTGGAGGCGGCCGGGGAGCTCGCCGGGCTGGACGCTGGCTGGCGCGGCCACCTCAAAACCCTCAACGGAAGCAACGTCGCTGCGCTGTACCAGGCCCTGGTGGACGCCTTCGCCCGCGTCCGCGGCAAGGGCCAGCCCGAGCGCATGGCCGTCCTGTGCCGGCGAGCCGACGCCCAGCTGACGGAGGTGGCCTATTTGGTCGAGCGCTTCGGGGCGCTCGGGACGGAGACGCACCTCGTCTACCCGGACGAGCTCTCCGGCAGCGGGGCCGTCCTGGCCCAGGGGCGGCGCTTCGACTGCGTCTACCGGCACCTCTTCCTTCGGCGGTTGGAGGACGGCACCCACCCCTGGCTGGAGGCCTTCTTCGCCGCCCCCCAACGTTTCGGGGCGGTGCTTCTCAACGGGCCCGCCGCGCACGTCGAGACGAAGGCCAACTTCGCCCTGCTCTCCCGCGCGCTGGTGGAGCCCGGCCTGGCCACGCTGGCCGCGCTGAGCGACGACGAGCTCGCCTGCGTGAGGGACTACGTCCCGTGGACACGCCTGCTTTTGCCAGGGCCAGCCGTGGACCCAGACGGGAAAGCCGTCTCCAGCCTGGTGGCGCGCGTCGCCGCCGAGCCGTCGCGCTTCGTCCTCAAACGGGCTTGGGACTATGGCGGCAAAACCGTCTTCGTCGGGAGCCACGCCCATGAGTCCGGCTTCGCCGAGCGCGCCCGGGCGGCGTTTGGCCAACCGCTCGACTGGCCAGCCGTCGTCGCGGCCGCGTCCATCGACACGCGCGGCGGCGGCTTCGTCGTCCAGCAGCGCGTGGAGGTGCCGCTGGAGCGGCACCTCATCGCCACCGAGCGGGGCTTGCAGGAGGCGAGGCTTTTCGTCGACTACTCGGCCTTCTGCTCGGTGGGCCTCGACACCCAGCCTCCGTGGGGCGGGGTGGTGCGCGCGTCGGCCTCGCCCATCGTCAACATCCTCGGCGGCGGAGGCGTGCTGCCGGTGCTGACCACCGAAGTCGCCACCGCGCTCGACGCCGCTCTGGCCAGCCGCCCCCAGTAAAAACCAGCGAGCGCTGACTGGGCGGACTTCCCGGCCGGCCGGCGGCAGGCGGCAGCCTTTCCCCGGGGAGGCGCGCCCGCACTACGGCAGCGTGGGTTGGGCCACTGCCTTCCGCTCGACGTACGAGAGCCAGAGCGCCACCGGCACCATGCAGGCCACGAGCGCCGCACTCCACTCGAAGGCCGCGGACTGGGAAGACTTGAGGAGGACGGTGCCAAGCACCGGCCCAGCGGTGCCGCCGAGGTCGCCGAAGAGCTGGAGGCCCCCCACCGCGCTTCCCCGGACTTCCGCAGGCACGATGTCCCCCAAGAGTGCCAGCAGCGGCGTCGTGAGCGCGCCCATGCCCACGCCCACCAACGCAATGCCTGCGCCGAAGGGCGCGACGGTGGTGGCCCAGCCCGTCAACAGAAGCCCTGGGCACATGACCAGCAGTCCGGCCGCCACCAAGGGGCCCCGCCAGCCGGGCCTGTCCGAGACGCGTCCGGCGAATGGGGTGCTGGCCATGAGACACACCACCAACAGTCCCATGAAGAGGCCGGAGACGGTTTGGTCCGACAGCTGCCAGAGGCCGATGCCCCGTTGATGGACGAGGAGCACCAAGGTGGTGAGGATGACTCCCTGGGCCGCGAGGAAGCTCGCGAAGTTGATGGCGGCAATGGCGGCCACACGCGCCTCGAGAAGGCTGGCCAAGGACTCCTGCAGCGACGGCGACCGCCGGGCAGAGCCGCGCAAGTCGGGGATGGACCTCGCCACGGCGGCGGCCAGAAGGACCACCGCCCCCGCGGCGCCAAACGCCCAGGCCGGTCCAACGGCACCGGCCAGGAGTCCGCCGGCCACCAAGCCAGCAGGGACTCCAGCTGCCAGGGCCGACCGCACCACGCCGGCCGTCATTCCCTTGTGCTTCTTGCCACCGGCGTCCAAGGCCAGCGCCTGGCTACTCACGAAGATGCCGGAGGAGGACGGGCCATGGAGCAGTCGTCCGAGGAGGAAGAAGAGCCCGGGATGCCCGCTCAGCACGCCGGCCAGGTACAGGCCCAGGACTCCAATCTGCAGCAGCAACCCCCAAAGAAGGAGGCGCCGGCCGCCCCAGCGGTCGACCGCCGCGCCGACGAAGGGGTTGGACAGCACTCGGCCAAAGCGGTTGGCGGCCAGGATGACGCCGATGAAGGGCAGCGAGAGGCCCGCTTTCAGCCCCACCAGCGGGAGGATGGGGAAGGCCATGCCCCCGCCAATGCCCGCCATCAACACACCGGGGGCAATGGCAAACGCCAGGCGGCGCGCGTTGGCGTGCGAGACCTCGTCGGGGCTGAGGGTGTCCGTCGCGATGGGCGCCTCTACCCAAAAGGAGAGAGCGCTCTGGCCAACAAGCCCAAGGTGCGGGCCCAGGCGTCACGGGAGGCCTCCACGCGGTAGGAGACGCGCGTGTCGTTGAAGAATGCATGCGGAGTTTTCGGGTAGACGTGCAGCTCCAGTTGCTTGCCGTGCGTTTTCATCGCCAGCTCGAAGGCCGGGAGCAGTACCATCAGCCTGGTGTCGTCTTGCCCGTAGAGGCCCAACACCGGGCAGCGAATGCGGGAGAGGTCCTCGTCTGCAGGCGGCGTCCCATAGAAGCACACTGCCGCGCCCAAGGCGGAGTCCCCGGCCGCCAGCTGGAGGGCCAGTCCGCCGCCCAGGCAAAACCCCACGGCGCCCAAGAGACGTCCGGCGCACAGCGGCCGCGCCCTCAACCACTCGGCGCTCCTCGCCACGTCCTTCAGGTAGTCCGCCATGTGCGACAGACGCTCCGGGGAGAGCAAGTTCCCGAGCGTCTCGCCAACGCTTTGGCGCTCGGGTTGTGGAAGCCTCTTCAGCTCTTCCTCGCGCTGCTGGGGGTTTCTGAGGGTGGCCCAAACCTGCGGCGGGAGGGTGTCGAAAAAGCGTTTGGCCGCCTCCACCCGCGTCGCGGCCAGCTCGGCCGGGCGCCCGCCCCCTGTTGAAAACAAGTCCGGAGCCAGCGCAACGTACCCTGCGGCGGCAAAGCGCATGGCCACGTCTTGGATGTGACTGTCTACGCCCCAGATTTCTTGCAGCACCAAGACAGCCGGCAAAGGGTCCCTCACGCGGGCTGGGTGGGCGAGAAAGCCCTGCATCTGCCGCGGCAGCTCGACGGTGCTGGTGACCAACTCCATGCCGGCCTCCTCCAGCCGCTTCTAGAACGAGCCTGCCCAGCTGAGGAAGGCCAGGCGAGCTCTCAGCGCCTTGGCGCCTGGCGTGACCGCGACCGGCGCCCCCGGGCGCACGACCAAGCCACCACCACCAGCAGCGGAAGCACTCCTCGCGTATTTGACGTCGAGGCACAGCCCCCGCCACTCGCTGCCGGCGCTTGAGCGACGGCGGCGGTGACGGAGACGCTGGCCGTTCCGACGCCGCCCAGGAAGTCTGTCACTTGGATGACGTCGGTGACATTCCCGGTCGCGCCAGCCGTATAAAAGCCGTTCCCGTCGAGGCTTCCTCCCGAGGCGTTGGTCACGAACGCCCACAGGTAGAGGCTATTGTTGCCGCCGGAGGCGGTGAAGGCTTGACTGCCGGAGGGCGCGACCGTTGCAGTCGGTGGCGAAATTTGGGGGCCGCCTCCCACCGTGATGGTGACTTCTGCGGAGTTGCCGAGCGAGTCGGTGACGCCCAGTTCGTCCGTCAGGCCAGGAGTCGGTCCCGCCGTGTACTGCGCATACCCGGGGTTGCTCGTGTCCAGCGTTGCCCCAGACGCATTCCGGATGAAGGACCATTGGTACGCGCTGCCACCACCGCCCGAAGCATAGAAGCCAGCGACCTCCCGTGGTTCGACGGTCGGACTCGGTGGGTAGATGCTGATGGATGGCCCCACCGTCACCAGAGCGGAAATGACATGGCCGCCGGAATCTCGGACTGCGACGGCGTCCGTCACGCCGCCCCGGGCCCCGGCCGTGTACATTCCTGAGGGTCCCAGCGTCCCGCCCGAGGCGTTGTCTGCAAGGCTCCAAGTGTACCCGCCGTAAGTCCCACCGGTGACGGCGAACGCCTGACTTCCTTTTGGGGGCACGGACGCCATGGGCGGTGAAATGACGAGAGCGGACGGGTCATACACTTCGGCGCTTGCCAGGGAGATGAAACCCTGGCCGTCCGTCCCACCGGCCGCGAGCACCAACCCCGAGGGTAGGAGCGTTGCCGTGTGGTCATGTCGCTCAGTGGTCATCACCCCGCCTGAGAACCACGCGGCGGCGATGGGGTCATAGACTTCGGCCGCGCCGTCTTGCGTCGCTCCCCCGGCGAACAGCACTCGGCCCGAGTCGAGCAATGTCGCCGTGTCACCACCCCCGACCCCTTCCGGGGGAGCGGTTGTCCAGGTCTGGGTGTTTGGGTTGTAGAGCTCATTATCCCCGCCACGCAGCTGGCCGTTGACGGTGCTGAAGCCCCCGACGACCAGCACCTCTCCAGAGGCGAGCAATGTCGCGCTGTGGCCACTTCGGGCAATCCCGAGGGAGCCGGTGGCGCTCCAGGCGCCCGCCGCGCGGTCATAGAGCTCCGCACTTGCCAGGGCAGTGCCCGTCGCGTCCGTCCCACCCACGACCAGGACTTGCCCCGAGTTGAGCAAGGTGGCGGTGTGGCCTGAGCGCGCGGTCGCCAACGAGCCGGTGGCCAGCCAGGAATTGGTCTGAGTTTCAAACAGCTCGGCCGCGGCGCCTGCCGTCCCAATGCCCCCGGCAACCAACACCTCCCCAGAGGCCAGCAGCGTCATGGTGTGGCTCGAGCGCGGAAAACTCAGGGGCCCACACACGCTCCATGTCCCAGCAGTGGGCGAAAACAGCTCTGTGCTGGCCAGCGAATTTCCGCTGGCGTCAACACCGCCGGCGACCAGCACATCCCCAGAGCCGAGCATTACCGCGGTGTGGGCGCTGCGCCCCACCGTCAGAGAGCCAGTCGCGTTCCATAGTTGAGCAGTCGGGTCGAAAACCTCCGTCGTGTTGAGAGCTCTCGAGGTGTTGCCGTTGCCGCCCGCGACCAGCACAAGGCCAGAGGAGAGCAATGTCGCCGAATGGCCGACCCGTCCGGTCGTCATCGCGCCCACCGGCGTCCAGACGGCCATCGGAAGGACAGCGATGGTCGCGCTCGCAGAGTTCCCGAGCGAATCGGTAGCGGCGATGACGTCGCTCACCCCGCTCACCTCCCCGGCCGTGTAGACGCCCGAAGGGCTGATGCTTCCAGCGGAAGCATTCGTCAGAAATGCCCAGGTGAGCCCAGTGCCGCTGCCGCCCGAGACGGTGAACGTCAGGCTCTGGCCAGCCTGCAAGGTTGCACTTTCCGGTGAGATGACCAGAGCCAACTCGTCATAGGACTCGGCGACGGCTGTGGGGGAGTTGCTGGCGTCGAGGCCTCCGGCGACGAGGACAAGACCGGACGCGAGCACACTCGCCGTCTGGCTGACATGTGCAGTCAGAGTCGAACCGGCGCCGTTCCAGCCGGCCACAGCGTCATACGTCTCGGCGGTGAGAAGCGCAGCGCCCGCGCTCGAGCGACCTCCGACGACGAGCACTCTCCCCGACAGCAGCAACGAGGCGGTGTGGTTGAAACGGGCGCTGGCCATCGCGCCGGCACCGCTAAAGGTGCCGGCCGTAACGTCGTACACCTCCGTGCTCGCCAAGGGGTTGTCCGAGGCATCGAGGCCGCCCGCAACCAGGACGTTTCCAGAGGAGAGCAGCGTCGCGCTGTGGGAGGAGCGCGGTGCAGCCAGCGGCCCGGTGGCGGTCCAGCTGTCTTGGGTAGGGTCGAAGAGCTCGGCGCTCCCAAGAGAAGTCCCCGTGGCCCCCAGTCCGCCCACCAGCAGCACCTGGCCGGAGGCAAGCAAGGTGGCGGTCGCCCCGAGCCGCGCGGCCGTCATGGGACTGGCTGCGGTCCAAGTCTCAGAGGCTGGGTCATACAGCTCAGCGCTCGCCAGCGGGGAGCCACTGCTGTCACCGCCTCCGGTGACCAGCACCTTTCCG
Source organism: Myxococcaceae bacterium (assembly GCA_052147975.1). Taxonomy (GTDB): domain Bacteria; phylum Myxococcota; class Myxococcia; order Myxococcales; family Myxococcaceae; genus JADGRA01. The sequence goes on along the minus strand of JBKQJL010000045.1, from coordinate 4,250 downwards.
GAAGGAAGCAAAGTTGCTGTGTGGGACGAACGCGCTGTGGCCAAGCTGCCGGTCCCCCGCCACGTTCCAAGCGTCGGCTGGTAGAGCTCTGCCGTTCCGAGCGGGGTGCCGTTGTCGCTCAGCCCCCCCACGACGAGCACGTCACCCGAGGGCAGCAGTGTGGCGGTGTGGAACTTGCGGGGCGTTGCCATCGCGCCGGTGGCGGTCCACGACTGGCTCGCGGGGTCATACAGCTCGGTGGAGGCATTGCCCACCGCTGCGCCGCCCGCCACGAGCACCTTTCCGGCCGCCAGAAGCGTGCCAGTGTGGGCATAGCGCGGCGTCGTCATGCTTCCGGTCGGCGTCCACAGTGGGTCCACCAACGTGGGCCCCCGAGCCGTGGTGTAAAGGACGACCAGCTGGTCCTCCGCTTTCAGCCACACGCGAGCCGCGCTGCCGTCCACGCCAAAGGCCTGCGGGGCACTCACCCGGAGCCTTGGGTGGCCCGTGCCGTCCAAAATGAGGACTGCGTCGCCGTCCTGTTTCAGGGTTGCGCCTTGCACCTCCCACGCGAGGCTCCTCCCCTCGTGGGCATCGCTGAGAAGCACCCATTCCTCGTAGCCGCCCTCGGTGGTGCGCCAGTAGGCGGTCCCGTCGGAGCGCGCGTAGGCCACCGCGCGCCCGACCTCCCGTCCAGCTCCGTACGTCCCTCGCTCGTGCAGCTGGACGGCCCACCCAGCTCCCAGCGAGAGGGTCGCCGTGCCCTCGCCTTGTGACGGTAGCTCGAGGCGAAGGCGGCCCCGTGACTCGCCTCCGCCGGCGAACGCCGTGAAGCCCGACGCCGACCGCACAAAACCTCGTCCTCCAACCACTTCGGCAAGGTGCGGCGCGAAGCCTCGCCTCAGCGGCCCATCGAGTTCGGCCACCCGCGCCGGCCCTGTCGGCGCGGCGCCCAGGACACCGGGTGCCGCAGGCAGTGGGACTTCCGGGCGGGGCGACTTCGTCGGCGACGGCTGAGCGGCGATGAGAATCGCGGTCGGACGAGTCGCTTCCGGGACGCGGACCGCGACGAATGCCGAAAACAGGAGCGCGAGCCAACACCAACCCGCCCAAAGACGCCTGGACAAGCTGGCCGGCTTCTCGTGGGCCATCAAACTGGCGCGAGGCGGCCCGAGCGAGGTTTGGGGCATGCGCATTCCTATTGGGACTGTAGGCAGAAGAGTCGGTGCGCAGCGGTGCACGGCTCGGTCGTGACCTGGTAGGCCACTGAAAGGTCGTACCGAGTGACCGCCCCGACCGCCCCCGGCCCCCCCGTCCAGTTGTTGCAGTTGCTGCTCGAGCTCGCGTACCAGACGTACGTGTCGGTGAGCACTGTGGGAACCAGGCCCGCACCAGAGGCATCGACATTGACCGGCTGCTGAGCACCGTCGGCGAAGTGGTCGCCGAGAAGCGCGCCGTCGGACCGGATGAAATTGGGGAAGGTACTGCCACCAAAGGGCGTGTTGCTGATGCTGCCGGCCACGAAGGTTCCAGACAGACCGGCGGCCAGCGCGTCGGCCTGACAGTGCGCATCACCACTCGTCGTCCCGCCGCTTGGAATCCACGGCGATGACAGGAACATCACTCCGTAGCTGGAAGAGGAATAGTAGAGCGTCGCGGGCGGGACGGTGAGCACGACGCCCGATGTCGCTGTCCCGAAGCAAGCCAACAGCGCCGAGCCGGAGCACGGCATGCGCGCCGCACCGAGGTCGACCGACCACGCATAGCCAAGGTCGCTCACACTTCCAACCGGGGCGGTGCCCGTCGCCGAGGTCCAGTCCTGGCAGTTGTCGGCGAGGGACAGGCTCGTGCCATCGGGATTGGCGCCGGTGATGATGGGCCCGGAGCAGCCCTCGCAGGGGATGGGCGACCAAAGCCGCGCGCTGGTGATGTCGGAGACGTTCCGGGCGATGGTCGGGACCGCGTAGAGAGGAGCCTGTACCGGAGACCAGCCGGCCGACGCCGCGAGCAACTGCGCTGGGTTGCGCGTACTGGTCGCGACCCAAGCGACGTAATTCTGGGTCGAGCCTGCCGGCGCAGCCGCGTTGCAGGCTGCATCGGCCCCCGCTCCGTCTGCCCCGAAGGTCGAGAGCGCAACTGGGCCCGTCAGAAACGCCGCGTTCAAGTCCGAAAGCGTGACGCTGGCCTCGGTGGGAGCCACCACGTCGAGCGCACACACGGGACCCGAGCCGGCACAGGCCCCGGTCCAGCCTTGAAAGACGGTGGCATTGGCGGAAGCGTTAGGTTGGGCGAGCGCCGTCAGTGTGACCGCTTGAGAGATGGCCAGCTCGCAGTGGCCGGCGCAGGCAACTGCTCCCGGGTCGACTTGCACGAAACCAGACGGGACCCCTGGCAGCACAACATCGACGGTGAGGGGAGGCTGAATGGTGGCGGCGACCTGGGTGTCGGCCGTTACGGTGAAGGAGCATTCGCCCGTCGGCTCCGAGCAAGGCGGCCCCCAGGTGACGCCGTAGGGAGAAAGCACGCTCAGCGAGAGCACGGTCCCACCGGCGAAATACGCCGTACATTCCGAACCCGCACACTCCAGTGCTGGCGGCGAGGACTGGACGGCGGTCAGCTGGCCGCCGGAGAGGTTGACCTGGACCAGGAAGCCAAACGTCCCGCTCAGTGCGCACTGCGCCCCGCCTCCAGCGGTGGTGAGCGTGGCTTGCTTCACGCCGAGCGTGGTCGGCGTGAGGCGAATTTGGACGGAGCATGCGGTACCGGGCGCGAGATTGACCGGGCACGCCGACGCGTCGACCTGAAATTCTGATTCGTCCCCGGACGAGACATGGAGGGTAAGCTGGCTCGGGGCCGAGACGTTGCCCAAATTGGTCACCACCACGGCCACCGCGGGCGTCGGCGCGAGGTCGGGTGAACGACCGAAGTCGATTTCAGATTTGCTGAGGGTCAGGGCGGCAGCGGCCTGGATGCACTGTCCGCTCGCGCAGACGGTGCCCGGGCAGCAGTCGAGGCCCGTCTGGTCCCCGCAGACGCTCAGCGAGCAGCAGCCGCCTCCACTGCATTGGCAGTTGCCAGTCAGCGAGCAGTAGTTGGCGAAGTCAGCGTCGGGGTTACAGCCCGCCGTGAGCGCCACCAGGGCCATAGCGGCAGCCGCGAAGAGAGACCTCATGGGAGACGACCGCCGACCAGCACCATTCCCCTGGCCGGGTCGACCGAGAGGGACAGTGCGGGCGCCGGTGGCGTGGCCCCTGGGTGAAAAAGTAGCAAACCCAAGACGAGGCTCGCGGCGCCGACAGCCGTCAGGGAGTAGCCGACAATGGCGTAGGTGTTGGCCGCATTGCGGGCGGAAACTGCGTCGGGAAGCGAGGTCGCCTTGTTGGAGAGTTTGCCGTCTTCGACACCCGACAAGATGAAGAACACCGCCCCGGTCGCGATGAGAGCGCCGCCGGAGATGAAAGCGGCTGTCGAGTACTTCCGGGTGGGGGGCACGTAGTTGAGGGTCGGTCGACCTGAGCCTCGTGACACCGCCTGGGCCAGGTCGCGGGCCGTGTCCGTCAACGCGGTGAGCAACTCGACGAGACTCGGTGCCGTGACGGTGGCCGTCGTCCAGCGAGTGCCATCCTTCAGCCCCGTCACCGTGAGGACCAGGGTCCACTGGCCGGGGAGGACGGTGAGGCTGCCGGTCAAGACGGCCGAATACGGCCCCTTGGCTGCGTAGAGTCGTCTCGTGCCCTCTGGCCCGAGCCGAGCCTCCACTTCCTTCGGGTCGTCACAAGGTTGCCCCCAGCGCCGCACCCAGTGAATGACGTGCTGCTGGACGTAAGGAAGGCTGCCCTCAGGCGCACTGTCGCCGGTGAAGGGGACGACGGCCAGCTCTGGAGGCGGCGTGGTGGTCTGCGCGGCGACTGCCGCCGGGGTACCCGACAGCAGCACTGCCAGCAGAGCCGCGAATCGCACGCTGTTCCCCCCTTTTGCCGTTGGCCGCGAAAGTGGCTCCTACCATGAGTGCCTCGGGCGCAGACGCCACTTCGAGCAGTTGTCGCGGCACGTCATTCGATGCGGGTCGACGGCTACCCAGCAACTCGGCTCGCTGGCGGCGAAAGGGTGACGACGAGGCGATTCCTGTCGTCGGGCGTGCGCTGGTAGTCGAGACGCGTCGCTGCCCGCTTCACCAGGAGCAGTCCCAGACCGCCTGTCTCGAGGGCACTGGGCAAAACCGGAGGCGGCCTTCGGCGTGGGTCGAACGGCACGCCGTTGTCTTCGAAGGT